>DPJL01000487.1 GCA_003543035.1 Micromonosporaceae bacterium
CGGGTGCGAGCAGGACGGGGGGGTGAGCGCGGTGGTGATCACGGGCGCGCCGCCGGCCTTCTGCGCCGGCGCCAACCTCACCGCGCTCGGCGAGGCCCGCGAGGAGGGCCTGCGGGCGATCTACGGGGGGTTTCTGGCCGTGGCCCGGTGCTCGCTGCCGACCATCGCCGCGGTCGGCGGTGCCGCGGTCGGTGCCGGGCTCAACCTCGCGCTCGCCTGCGACGTCCGGCTGGTGGGACCTCGGGCCAGGTTCGACGCCCGCTTCCTTCAGCTGGGCATCCATCCCGGCGGTGGCATGACCTGGATGCTCCAGCGGATCGTGGGGCCGCAGACAGCCATGGCGATGACGGTCCTCGGGGAGACCGTCGACGCCGCCGAGGCCGCGCGCTGCGGGCTGGCGCTGCGGGTCGTCGACGGCGATCACGACGCGCTCCTCGACGCGGCCGTGGGGCTCGCCGCCCCCGCCGTCGCCGCGCCCCGGGAGCTCGTCCTGAGCACCAAGCGGACCCTGCGTTCTACAGCAACGGTCAACAACCACTCAGACGCGGTGGAGATCGAACTGGTGGCTCAGCTGGCGTCGATGGACAGCCCCGCGTTCGCCGAACTGCTCGCCGCGATGCGTACAAGGATCGCGAAACGGCCCTGACCAGCACTGTGATGTGCGACAAGTCTCGGAGTGAACCGCCGGGCGTTCCCATACGTTGTGTCCGATATGTGGACGCCCAGGCTATGTGGTTAACGGCAATGCTTCTGGGAACGCTGAACATAGTGGTGCGCCGGAAATAACCGCCCGAGACGAGACTAGGCTCGAAGGTGAGCACACACGCGGTGGTGACGAGCCCGAGACGAGTGGGACTCTCGCCAAGGGGTCGGTGATGTCACCGTCGTGCCTCGACCGCGAAGGGCGGAGCTGGCAGAGAGAGGGATCGGCGAGCCCATGAGCACTAGCGTGGATGGCGATCTGGACGGGGGTAGCACGGAGCTCGGGAGTACGCGGGCTACGGAGCTTCGCAAGCTGGACCGGGTGGTGATCCGGTTCGCGGGGGACTCCGGTGACGGTATGCAGCTGACCGGTGACCGGTTCACCTCGGAGGCGGCGGCCTACGGGAACGACCTGGCGACGCTGCCGAACTTCCCGGCGGAGATCCGCGCCCCAGCCGGAACATTGCCCGGGGTGTCGAGCTTCCAGCTGCACTTCGCCGACTACGACATCCTCACCCCCGGAGATCGTCCCGACGTTCTGGTCGCGATGAACCCGGCGGCGTTGAAGGCCAACATCGGCGATCTGCCGGCGGGTGGCACGGTGATCGTGAACACCGACGAGTTCACCAAGCGCAACCTGACCAAGGTCGGCTACGAGACCGACCCGCTCGAAGACGACTCGCTGGCCAGCTTCCAGGTGCACAAGGTGGCGATGGCCACCCTGACCAAGGGCGCGCTGGAGGACACCGGGCTGAGCAAGAAGGACGCCGAGCGGTCGAAGAACATGTTCGCACTTGGCCTGCTGTCGTGGATGTATCACCGGCCGACCGAGGGCACCGAGCGGTTCCTGCGGGAGAAGTTCGCGCGCAAGCCGGACATCGCCGAGGCCAACGTGATGGCGTTCCGGGCCGGCTGGAACTACGGCGAGACAACCGAGTCCTTCGCGGTGACCTTCGAGGTCGCACCGGCCAAGCTGGCCGCCGGCACCTACCGGCAGATCACCGGCAACACCGCACTGGCCTACGGGATCGTGGCGGCCGGGCAGCGGTCCGGGCTGCACGTGTTGCTCGGCAGCTACCCGATCACACCGGCCAGCGACATCCTGCACGAGCTGAGCAAGCACAAGGACTTCGGCATCACCACCATCCAGGCCGAGGACGAGATCGCCGGGATCGGCGCCGCGCTCGGTGCCTCCTACGGAGGTGCGCTCGGGGTCACCTCGACGTCGGGTCCCGGCCTCGCGCTGAAGTCGGAGACCATCGGCCTCGCGGTGATGTCCGAGCTGCCGCTGCTGGTGATCGACGTCCAGCGGGGTGGCCCGTCGACCGGGCTGCCGACCAAGACCGAGCAGGCCGACCTGCTGCAGGCCATGTTCGGCCGCAACGGTGAGTGTCCGGTGCCGATCATCGCGCCCCAGTCGCCCGCGGACTGCTTCGAGATCGCACTCGAGTCCGTTCGCATCGCGCTGAAGTACCGCACCCCGGTGCTGTTGCTCTCCGACGGGTCGCTGGCCAACGGCTCGGAACCGTGGATGGTTCCGGACATCGACGCGCTGCCCGACCTGTCGGTGAAGTTCGCCACCGAGCCGAACGCGATGGACGGCTCCGACGAGCACTGGCCCTACGTGCGGGACACCGAGACGCTGGCGCGGGAGTGGGCGATCCCGGGTACTCCCGGGCTGCAGCACCGGATCGGCGGCATCGAGAAGGCCGACGGCAAGGGCAACATCTCCTACGACCCGGACAACCACGACCGGATGGTTCGGTTGCGCCAGGCCAAGGTCGACGGCATCGAGGTGCCCGACCTGGTCGTCGACGACCCGTCCGGCAAGGCGCGGGTGCTGGTGCTGGGTTGGGGCTCGACGTACGGCCCGATCGGTGCGGCCTGCCGGCGGGTACGCAAGCTGGGCCTCTCGGTCGCGCAGGCGCATCTGCGTTACCTCAACCCGTTCCCCGGAAATCTGGGTGAGGTTCTGCACGCCTACGACAAAGTCGTCATTCCGGAGATGAACCTCGGCCAGTTAGCGTTGCTGCTACGCGGTCGCTACCTGGTCGACGCGATCTCCTACACCAAGGTCGCTGGGTTGCCGTTCAAGGCGGAGGAACTCCAGGGCGTACTTTCCGACCACGTAAAGGGGGTGGCATCGTGACCGCCATTGACCTGGGCTTACCTGAGCTGGGTGGGCTGGCCGGGGTACCTACCACGGATGAGAAGCAGACCGCCAAGGAGTACAAGTCCGACCAGGAGGTGCGCTGGTGCCCCGGGTGCGGTGACTACATCGTGCTCAACGCGATGCAGGCCTTCATGCCGACGTTGGGTCTCAAGCGCGAGAACATCGTGTTCGTGTCCGGGATCGGCTGTGCGGCCAGGTTCCCGTACTACATGAACACCTATGGCATGCACTCCATCCATGGTCGTGCTCCGGCGATCGCCACCGGGCTCGCGGTGACCAGGCCGGACCTGTCGGTGTGGGTGGTCACCGGGGACGGCGACGCGCTGTCCATCGGCGGAAACCACCTGATCCATACGTTGCGGCGCAACGTGAACCTCAAGATCCTGCTGTTCAACAACCGGATCTACGGGTTGACCAAGGGGCAGTACTCGCCGACGTCGGAGACCGGCAAGGTCACCAAGTCCACCCCGATGGGCTCGCTCGACCACCCGTTCAACACGATCTCGCTCGCGCTCGGCGCCGAGGCCAGCTTCGTGGCCCGAACGCTGGACAACGACCGTGCGCAGCTGACCGAGGTGCTCGCGGCTGCCGCGGCGCACCGGGGCAGCGCCTTCATCGAGATCTACCAGAACTGCCCGATCTTCAACGACGGCGCGTTCGACGTGTTGAAGGAGGCCGGCGAGCGCGAGCAGCGGCTCATCCCGCTGGTGCACGGTGAGCCGATCCGGTTCGGCCGCGAGGGCGAGTACGGCGTGGTGCGCGCGGGGTTCGGCGGGCTCGAGGTCGCCAAGATCTCCGAGGTCGGCGAGGACGCCGTGATCGAGCACGACGCCACGCTCGAGGACCCGTCCTACGCCTTCGCGCTGTCTCGGCTGTCCACACAGGACCTCTCGCACACGGTCACCGGCATCTTCCGCAACGTTGCCCGGCCGACCTACGACGACCAGGCCCGCCACCAGATCGCCGAGGCGCGCAACGGCCATGCCCCCAACCTCCAGTCCCTGCTGCGCGGCAGGGACACCTGGACAGTCTCAGCTGACTAGCCAGCTTGGGCCGTGAGTGGCACTACTCGACTTCGCCTCCGGGGGAGAGCACCGGGATCCGTCCGGTAGGTGTCTCGTCGGCAGCCGGCTGGTCGTCCTGACCCAGGGCTCCGGCTGCACTGTCCGAAGTAGATCCTGCGATGTGCTCCACGTGTTGCCTCCTCGATGCGACCAACGTGCACGGGAGTACCTATCACTGCCGGTGGGTCACCGCCACTCGGCACGCCGTGAGCGTT
>DPJL01000164.1 GCA_003543035.1 Micromonosporaceae bacterium
TCACCCCATGAGCACACGGACACGATCGTGGTGGGGATGGGGCTGGCAGGAGGCCGCGGTCAACGACGCCGAGCGGGCCGAGCTGGTCCGGAGGTTGCCGCCGCACTGGGTGGACGGCCCAATGAGAGTGCCCCGTTTGGAGGATCTCGATCTCCGCGTCCCACGCATCGACCTGCCGCGCTCGCTGGCCGGGATCTGCTCCAGTGCAACGGCCGACCGGGCCGGCCACACCTATGGCAAGGCATACCGAGATGTCATACGGGCGCTGCACGGCGACCTCCCCAACCCTCCCGACGTTGTGGCCTACCCGCGCACCGAGGAGCACATCGTTGATCTGCTCGACTGGGCCGGCGAGGCGAACGTCGCCGTGATTCCCTACGGCGGTGGCAGTTCGGTGGTCGGCGGGGTGGAGTACCGCGGCGGTGAGGGTCACGATCACCGGGCCGTCCTGTCGCTCGATCTCACTGGTCTGGACCAAGTGCTCGAGGTGGACCGCGCCTCCCGCGCCGCCAGGATCCAGGCCGGTGTGCTCGGTCCCGCGCTGGAGGCGCAGCTCGCCGAGCACGGCCTGACGCTGCGACATTTTCCGCAGAGCTTCGAGTTCTCCTCGCTCGGCGGCTGGCTCGCGACGAGGGCCGGCGGGCACTATGCCATGCGGCACACGCACATCGACGACTTCGTCGAGTCCATGCGGGTCGTGACGCCGGCCGGGATCAGCGAGTCGCGCCGGCTGCCGGCCTCCGGTGCCGGGCCGTCGCCCGACCGCCTGTTCCTCGGTTCGGAAGGAACGCTCGGCGTCATCACCGAGGGATGGTTGCGGTTGCAGGACCGCCCGCGGCACAAGAGTTCCACCAGCGTCCGGTTCGCCACATTCGCCAGTGGTATGGACGCCGTGCGCGCGATCGGCCAGTCCGGTCTGGATCCGAGCAACTGCCGGCTGCTCGACGCGGCCGAGGCGGCGATCAACGCGGGGGCACAAGACGGTTCTTGCGTGCTGGTGCTTGGCTTCGAGTCCGCCGACCATCCAGTCGACTGTGCACTTGCACGTGCAGTCGACATTGCATCCGACCACTCGGGAACCCCGGCCGATGTGTCCACTGAGGACTCACCGTACCGGTCAGACGCGGTCAGCGCATGGCAAACCGCCTTTGTTCGCATGCCGTACGTGCGCGACGAGCTCGCCAGGCTCGGCATGATCGTCGAAACCTTCGAGACGGCGTGCACCTGGGACCGGGCGGGCAACCTGTACGAGGCAGTACAAGCAGAGGTGGCCGCGGCGATCGAGCGGGTGTGTGGCGAGCCCGGCATCGTCACATGTCGACTCACCCACATATACCCGGATGGAGTAGCGCCGTACTTCACCGTGATCGCCCGTGCCAGGCGAGGTTCGGAAGTGGTGATGTGGGACGAGATCAAGGCCGCCTCAAGCGACACTCTAGAGCGTCTCGGCGCGACCATCACGCACCACCACGCGGTCGGTCGAGACCATCGTCGCTGGTACGACAGGCAGCGGCCGGATCCGTTCGCCGCGGTGCTCCGTGTGGCGAAGAAGTCGTTGGACCCCAGTGGGATCCTCAACCCCGGCGTGCTGTTCGACTAGACGGCCCATTCCATTGGGCAGAATGCGATCAGCCACAGTGGCTTTGCCGCGATCAGCCACAGTGGACAGATTGCGGGCCACTGTGGACACCGGGCCTCGGGCATGGCACGGTGGAGGCGTGTCTGAACTGAATGCAACTGCCGCGGCACTGTTGGGCTTACTCCACGAAGGTCCGCAGACCGGTGGGCAGCTCGTCTCCGCCGCACGTGATCGCTTTGGCTCGTTCTTCAGCGTCACTCGAAGCCAGGTCTACCGCGAGCTTCCGGCGCTGGCCAGCGCCGGGCTGGTGCGGCTTGGCAAGCAGGGTCCACGTTCGAGTCAGCAGTACGTGATCACCGCGGCGGGCAAGAAGGGCTTCAAGTCGTGGTTGAGCAGTGAGCCCGGCCCCGACCACCTTCGCAGCCCGCTGATCCTTCGCCTGGTGCACGCGAGCGCGCTGACCACCAAGCAGCGCGCCGGGCTCGTCGACGCGGCCAAGAAGGTCTACGCGGACGAGGCGGAGGCCGCCAAGGCCACCGCGAAGTCCGCCGACGACCCCTACGCCAAAGCGGTCGCCGAGTTCGGAGCCGCTCGGGCAAGGGCCGTGCTGAAACTGCTCGACTCGATCCCCGCTTCATGACGGGACCCGACCGGGCCTAAAAGACGTGGCGTCCGGGTTAACGTAACCTCTAAGAACGTGAACCCGGACGTCGCAACTGACCTCAAGGACCTCTCCGCCACGCTTGGCAGCGTCGAGGCGGTGATGGACCTCGCTGTGCTGCGCGCGCAGATCGCCGAGCTTGAGGATCAGGCCGCGCGTCCGAACCTGTGGGACGACCCGGAGTCCGCGCAGAAGATCACCAGCCAGCTGTCCCACAAGCAGGGTGAGCTTCGTCGGATCTCCGAGTTGCGCCAGCGCCTCGACGACCTCAACGTGCTCTACGAACTTGCCGAGGACGAGGGGGATGCGTCCAGTCTCGCTGAGGCGGAGTCCGAGCGCGCCCGCCTGCGCAACGAGATCGCCTCCCTCGAGGTGCGCACGTTGCTGTCCGGCGAGTACGACGAGCGCGACGCGCTGGTGACCATCCGGTCCGAGGCCGGGGGAGTCGACGCCGCCGACTGGGCGGAGATGCTCCTCCGGATGTACCTGCGATGGGCCGAGCGACACGGCTACCCCACCGACGTTTACGACACCTCCTACGCGGAGGAGGCCGGCATCAGGTCGGCCACGTTCAAGGTCACCGCGCCGTACGCGTACGGCACGCTGTCCGTCGAGCAGGGCACGCACCGGCTGGTGCGGATCTCGCCGTTCGACAACCAGGGCCGGCGGCAGACCTCCTTCGCCGGGGTCGAGGTGTTGCCGTTCGTCGAGTCGACCGACCACGTCGACATCCCCGAGAGCGACATCCGCATCGACGTGTTCCGCTCGTCGGGGCCGGGCGGGCAGAGCGTGAACACCACCGACTCGGCCGTGCGGATCACCCACCTGCCCACCGGCATCGTGGTGTCCTGCCAGAACGAGAAGTCGCAGATCCAGAACCGGGCCGCGGCCATGCGGGTGCTGCAGGCCAGGCTGCTCGAGCTCAAGCGGCAGCAGGAGCGGGCGGAGATGGACGCGCTCAAGGGGGACGGCGGGTCGAGCTGGGGCAACCAGATGCGGTCCTACGTGCTGCACCCCTATCAGATGGTCAAGGACCTGCGCACGGAGTATGAGGTCGGCAACCCCAGTTCGGTGCTCGACGGGGATATCGACGGGTTCCTCGAGGCCGGCATCCGGTGGCGGCGCACGGCGCAGTAGTCGTTCTGCTACGGGAAGGCGTGACACGGCTACCCGAGGGTGGGACATGACTACGCGAAGGCGTGACATGGCTACGGGAAGGTGGGACACGCGCGGATTACGGGGGTCGATTCGGTGGGCAACGGGTAGATAACAACGGCGGAGGTAGACTCGCGCCTCGTGATCCGGCTCGAGCACGTTTCCAAGGTCTACAAGACCTCCACGCGGCCCGCGTTGCAGGACGTATCCGTGGAGATGGACAAGGGTGAGTTCGTCTTTCTCATCGGCCCGTCCGGTTCGGGCAAGTCCACCTTCCTGCGGCTGCTGCTGCGCGAGGAGGTGCCGTCCCGGGGCCGGGTCTACGTTGCCAACTTCGACGTGGCCAGGATGGCCAGGCGCAGGGTACCCCGACTGCGCCAGTCCATCGGCTGCGTCTTCCAGGACTTCCGGTTGCTCAACAACAAGACCGTCGCGGAGAACGTCGCGTTCGCGTTGGAGGTCATCGGCAAGCCTCGGCACACGATCAAGAAGGTCGTGCCGGAGGTGCTCGAGCTGGTCGGCCTCGAAGGCAAGGCGGCCAGGATGCCGCACGAGCTGTCCGGCGGCGAGCAGCAGCGGGTGGCGATCGC
>DPJL01000162.1 GCA_003543035.1 Micromonosporaceae bacterium
TGCCAAGGGGTTTCCGGAGCGGGCCGCATCGGCGAGGTCCACTGCGGACAGTCCCGGCCAGCCTTGCCGTTGCGCCCAGCGCACCATGCTCGGCCCGCTGGCATAGGCCTCCACGCAGCCGCGCCCGCCGCACGGGCACTGCTCGCCCGCGAAATCGACCACCATGTGGCCGATGTGCCCGGCGTTGCCGGTCGGGCCCTGCACGAGTTTCCCAGCCTGCACGAGACCGCCGCCCACCCCGGTCGACACCACCATCACCAGCAGGTCGTCGTGCCCCTGCCCGGCGCCCAGCCAATGCTCACCGGCGGCGGCGCAGATGCCGTCTCCGGCCAGGTGTACCGCAAGCCCCGGGGCCAGCTCGGAAATCTTTGCCACCAAAGGAAAGTCACGCCAACTCGGGATGTTGACCGGGCTTACTGTGCCCGCCTTGGGGTCGGTCGGGCCCGCCGAGCCGACACCCACCCCGACGATGCGCTCCTGCCCGGCGACAATTTTGAGAAGATCCGCGAGCGCGGCCCAGACCTGCTCGGTGTCGCCGTTGGGGGTCGGCGTGGTGCGGTGTGCGGTGACTGTCCCGTCCGGACTTACCAGACAGGCGGCCATTTTCGTGCCGCCGACGTCGACGGCCAGAGCGAAGTCAGCCATGCACACTCCATACAACGTTGTCCGTGTGGGTTAGCCTGCACAGGTGAGAGCGCATCGGCCCACGATGGTGGACGTGGCCAGGCACGCGGGTGTCAGCCTGAAGACGGTGTCGCGTGTGGTCAACAAGGCACCGAATGTACAGCAGGAGCTGGTCAACCGGGTGCTCGCGGCGGTGGACGAGCTCGGCTTCCGGCGCAATCAGCTCGCCAGTGCGCTGCGGTCGGGACAGCAGACTGCCACGGTCGGGCTGTTGATCGAGGAGATCGCCAACCCCTTCTACGCCACCATCGCGCACGTCGCGGCCGAGGTGGCGGCCGGATTCGACTCGTTGCTCATCACCGCGAGTTCGGAGGAGGACCCGGTGCGGGAGGAGCGGCTGCTGCGCGATCTGTGTGCGCGCCGCGTCGACGGACTGCTCGTGGTTCCGGCCGGCTATGACCATGCCTTCCTCAAGTCCGAAGTGGAGCAGGGGATTCCGGTGGTGTTCCTGGATCGTCCGGCGGGCGGTCTCGTGGCCGACACCGTGCTGCTGGACAACCGGGGCGGGGCACGAGCCGGCGTGGAGCATCTGCTGACTCAGGGGCACCGGCGCATCGGCATCCTGCTGGACACGATCGGCGTCTATACGATGCATGAGCGGCTTGGCGGAGCACAGGATGCGCTCGCGGCGGCTTCGGTGCCCTATGACGCCGGGCTGGTGCGCGACGGAGTGCGTGATCCGGTGACCGCTGCGACGGCGGTCGCGGAGATGCTGGATTCGGCCGATCCGCCGACCGCCTTCTTCGCGCTCAACAACCGCATCACGGTTGGTGTGGTGCAGGAGCTGTGGCGCCGCAAGAGTCAAGCGGCCATCGTCGGCTTCGACGATTTCGAGCTCTCGCACCTGATGCCGATGCCGTTGACGCTCATCGCCTATGACACGCGCGAGTTGGCGCGGCAGGCGGCCGAGCTGCTCTTCGCCCGGATTGCCAAGGAAAGCTTCTGGCCGCGCACAGTTGTCCTGCCCACTCAACTCGTGCAGCGCGGTCTGCAATAGGCCCGCTCGCCATTTCGGGGAAATGGTCCCCTCCGCGGAAAAGGATCGCGCCATTTCCCCGAAATGGCGCGGATCTTGCGCCGGCGACGAGGTCAAGGCGCGCGGAAGTGTCATTAGTACCGGTCCACACCGAGAGCCAGTGCCACTCCGCCGAGGGAGGCCGCGCGTTCACCCAGGTGAGCTTGGACGACCTCGACCGAGTCGACCGCGGCCGCCATCGCGGTCTCGGCCAGGCCCCGCCGGACCGGTTCGAGCAACAGCTCGGTGGAGTTCTTGAGGCTGCCGAATTCGCCGACCACAATGCGATCGGGGTTGATCAGGTTCAGCAGACCACCGAGCGCGATGCCCAGATGCCGGCCTGCGTCGAGTAGGAGGCGTCGGCAGCTGGGGTCGCCCATGGCGGCCTTTTCCGAGAGCTCGTCCAGATCGCGCAGACCGGCTTGCGCCAGCAGAGCCCGGCCGCCGGCCGAGAGCTCGAGGCAGCCCCGGTTGCCACAGCGGCAGATCGGGCCACTTGCGTCGAGCGTGACGTGGCCGAGCTCGCCTGCCGTCCCGGCCGAGCCGCGGTACAACCGGCCGTCCAAAACGATGCCGGCACCTATACCGGTCGCGATTTTCACGTAGACGAGGTCGGCGCAGTCGCGGCCCGCCCCCCAGGTGTGCTCGGCGAGCGCGCCGAGGTTGGCGTCGTTGTCCACCCTGACGTTCAGGCCGCCGAGTCGCTCGGTCAGCTCCTTTTCCGGCAGCAGCTCTGCCCACGCGGGAAGCAGAGTCGGTGAGCCGATGCGGCCCTGAAGGGTGACCGGGGCCGGGATGCCAAGCCCCACGCCCACCACCTCTTCGCGACTCCCGTGAATCGCTGCCAGCACCGAATCCACCTGGTGTACCGCCAGATCCAGCGCCACATGCGGATGATCGTCGGCGTCCTGCTCGAGCCGGATCGCTTGGTCGGCAAGGATTTCGTGGCCGAGGTCGGCCACTGCCACGCGAACGTGCCGTCGTCCAATGTCGACACCCACGGCCAGCCCGGCCTTGCGGGTCAAGCGAAAGACGCCTGCGGGCCGCCCGCCCGAGGGCAGGCCGAGTTCCTCGGTGACCAGACCGGCCTTGCGGAGATCAGCGAGTGCGCCACCCACCGTCGGCCTGGACAGCCCGGTTAGGGCTATCAATTCCGATCTTGTGCGTGGGCCTCGGCCCCGCAACATTTCGGCCACTCGCCGCGCTGCCTCCCTCACGGGAGTGCACTCTGCCAGTTTTGGAAACGTTTGGCAAAAGTCACGTTCTGGTTACGGTGGTAATGAGATCTGTTGACAGAAGGACGCCTGAAGGGGAATGTTGCCGCCATGGCAGCTTTCAATCGCAGGCAAGTCCTGGTTGCCGGGGCCGGAGTTTCCGCTCTGGCCGTGCTTCCGGCCTGTTCCAACACGGGTGACCCCAAGCCGGAGGAGAAGAAGGTTGAAGTCTTCTCCTGGTGGTCCGGCCCTGGTGAAGGTGAGGGCCTCGCGGCCCTGATCGAGAACTACAAGAAGAACAACCCGGGGGTCGAGTTCGTCAACGCCGCCGTGGCGGGTGGCTCCGGCACGCAGGCGAAGCAGGTGCTGAGCCAGCGCATGCGAGGCGGCCAGCCGCCGGACTCCTACCAACTGCACGCGGGTCTGGAGGCATCCGACGACATCAAGGCCGGTTGGCTCGAGGACCTGACTCCGCTTTACGACGCCAACGGCTGGAAGTCCAAGTTCCCGGCCGGGTTGATCGAGAAGCTGTCGATCGGCGGGAAGATCTACGCCGTTCCGGTCAACATCCACCGGTCAAACCTGATGTGGTACGTGCCCAAGAAGCTTACCGAGTGGGGCTTGACCCCGGCGAAGACCTGGACCGAGTTCCTCACCCAGGCCACCGCGCTCAAGGCGAAGGGTGTTGCCGCGCTTAGCGTCGGGGCCACCTGGACTCAGCTGCACCTGCTGGAAAACGTTCTGCTGGGCGAGCTCGGCACGGCCAAGTACAACGGGCTGTGGGACGGCAAGACCGACTGGAAGTCGGCGGAAGTGGTTGCCGTCCTGGACACCTTCACCAAGATCATGGCCGTCTCCGTCGTCGGCACCGACGACTGGCAGCCGACCATCGACAAGGTGCTCGCCGGCACCGCCGCCTATAACGTCATGGGCGACTGGGCCGCGGGATATCTGCAGGGGCCTAAGGCGCTCAAGTACAAGAGCGACTACGACGTCTCCGCGACACCCGGCTCGACCGGCGTATACAACTTCCTCGCCGACTCGTTCACCCTGCCCAAGGGCGCGCCGCACAAGGCGCTCGCCGAGGCGTGGCTGAAGGAGTGCGCGTCCCCGCAGGGCCAGGATCTGTTCAACCCCAAGAAGGGCTCAGTCCCGGCGCGCCTCGACTCGGACAAGTCGAAGTACACCGACTACCTCGCCTGGGCGCTGCAGGAGTGGCAGGCAAGCAGCACCGTGGTGGTGGGCTCACTGGTACACGGAGTCACCGCCAACAACGCGTGGAAGAGCGAAATCGAGAAGGCCTACGGCGTGTTCCTGCAGGACAAGGACTCGGCCAAGTTCGCCAACGCGGTCTCGACGGCTTACGCGGCCAACAAGTAAATGTCGCGTCGAATCAAAAGATGGGCCCCCGGGCTGCTACTGGTGTCACCTTCACTGGTGCTGCTCGGGGTGTTCGTCTATGGCTTTCTCGGCTGGAACGCCAAGGTCTCGGTCAGCGACTGGAAAGGTCAGCTCGAGACGAACAACTACGTGGGCCTGTTCTGGTACAAGGAGTTGTTCGCCGACGAGACCTTCTACAACGACATCCGGAACCTGCTCGTCTTCACCGTGGTCTTCATCGTCGGGTCGTTGCTCGTTGGCGTGCTGCTCGCGCTCCTCATGGACAAGGGTGTCCGGGGAGAGAACATCCTGCGCAGCATCTATCTCTTCCCGATGGCCATCTCGTTCATCGCCACCGGCATCATCTGGCGCTGGCTGCTCAACAGTGACACCGGCGCCGGAACGACTGGCATCAACGACATCCTGGGCATCATCGGGGTGCATTCCGAGTGGCACAAGTCGTCCTCGGATTGGGCGGTAGCGGCCATCGCGCTGCCCGCCGGCTGGGCGCTGTCGGGCTATGTGATGGCGCTGTTCCTCGCCGGTCTGAGAGGGATCCCGGAGGAGTTGCGCGAGGCGGCGCGGGTCGACGGAGCAAGTGAATTCCGGGTCTATTGGTATGTGGTGCGGCCGATGATGCTGCCCGTTCTGATGAGCGCGCTCGTCATCCTGGCCCACATTTCGCTGAAGACCTTCGACCTCATCTACGCCATCGCGCCACTGGATCCCCGGACCGAGACACCCGCGATCTACATGTACCTGACGTCGTTCCGGGGCTACTTCTACGCCCGTGGCGCGGCGATCGCCACCATGTTGTTCTTCGCCATCACCATCGTGGTCGCGCCCTACATCTGGTGGTCGACGAAGAAGGAGCGCACCCGATGAGCAGAATTTTGCGCCATCTAGCGCTCTTCGGCTTCGCCATCTTCTTCCTCATGCCGGTCTATGTCCTACTCGTGACGGCGTTCAAGTCGCCCGGCGAGGTGGACGTGGTGCACATGTGGAGCCTGCCGAAGTCGTTGTCCCTGGACAGCTTCCGCGAAGTCTGGCCGAAGCTGCGCCCGGGCATGGTGAACAGCCTGATCGTGGCCATCCCGGCCAGCCTGATCTCGTCACTGCTGGGGGCCGCCAACGGGTTCGTGCTGGCGAAGTGGCGCTTCCCGGGAGCCGACATCGTCTTCCCGATCATCCTGTTCGGCATGTTCATTCCGTACCAGGCGATCATCATCCCGATGTTCTCGGTGCTGGTCGATCTCAAGCTCTACGGCGGCTTGGACGGGCTGATGCTGGTGCACATCATCTACGGTCTGCCGATCACCACGCTGATCTTCCGCAACTATTACATCGGGTTGTCGGAGGAGCTCATCGAGGCAGCGCGGGTGGACGGCGCCGGAATGCTGCGAACCTTTGCCTACAT
Source organism: Micromonosporaceae bacterium (assembly GCA_003543035.1). Classification (GTDB taxonomy): domain Bacteria; phylum Actinomycetota; class Actinomycetes; order Mycobacteriales; family Micromonosporaceae; genus Rhizocola. The sequence goes on from DPJL01000162.1 coordinate 5,711, forward strand.
TGGACTCCCGCTCGCCCTGCCGGCTTTCGCCGTCTCGATGATCTGGCAGTTCTCCTCGGCGTGGAACGACTTCCTCTTCGGGGTCATCCTCACCAAAACCGAGTACAACCCGGTGACGGTGGCGCTGAACAACATCGCAGGCGCGCAGACCGTGCCGTTCAACCAGGCGATGGCGAGTGCTTTCCTGGCAAGCATTCCGACCCTGATCGTCTATCTGCTGCTGGGCCGCTTCTTCATGCGCGGTCTGATGGCGGGCGCTCTCAAGGGCTAAACCATCATTTCCGATGTCCGTCGTGGTTAAGATCATCCCTCCCGCGAGGCCGCCAGGTCCGCGGGAGGCACGCACGGGCGCAACTCCACAGGAGTTTGTCGCTATGGCAATCGCCATAACAGCAACTCCTGTGGAGTTGCGACTCTGTGGGGCCGGCGGTTATCGCGTGAGGTAATGCAGGATCACGTTGTGGACGTGGTGGCTCTTCTGATCGCCGCGGAAACTCACCTGGTAGACGTGGGTGCCGACGTTGATGGCGATCGACCCGGTCGAGAAGAAGGCGCCGGCCCACGACTTGTCGCTGACCACGCTGATGCTGGTGATCTTGCCATAGGGGATGCTAGTGATCGCGATCTTCTTACCGATGAATGACTTGTCCTGGATGATCACGCGCCGGTCGGTGAGCCCGATGAAGCCGGTCCCCGCACCGATCGCGTCGTAGACAGCGATGATCTTTTCGCCCTCCAGTAGGCCGCTTTGGATCTGCTGCATCTGCTCTTTGCGGTCGTAAACAATCTCACTCACATCGTCCTTGGTACCCGGTCCGCGCAACAATTGCCGCATGCGTGATGCGGTGATCGTGGGAGCTGTCCGTACTCCGGTGGGCAGGCGCAACGGCGGGTTTGCCGAGGTACACCCGGTGGACCTGGGCGGGCACGTGTTACGAGCGCTTGCCGAAAGGTCGGGGATCCACCCGGCTCAGGTGGAAGATGTGATCTTCGGATGCGTTTCCCAGACCGGCGAGCAGTCGTGGAACGTGGGCCGCAATGTGGTGCTCGCGGCCGGTTGGCCGGAGACGGTCCCCGGCACCACCTTGGATCGCCAATGCGGCTCGAGCCAGCAGGCCGTCCACTTCGCCGCCGCGACCGTGATCTCGGGCCAGGCCGATTTGGTCGTCGCCGGTGGGGTCGAGGTGATGAGTCGGGTCCTGATGGGCTCCAGCGCCCAGGACAAGTTGCCCTACGGCCAGTCGGTCCGGGACCGGTATCGCGATAGCGAGGGTTTCGCGGTCGATGCCCAGATCCCGTTCAGCCAGGGCGTCGGCGCCGAGATGATCGCGGCGCGATGGGGCTTCACCCGCGCCCAGCTCGATGAGTATTCGCTTGCCAGTCACACCAAGGCTGCGGCAGCCTCGTTCGAGGCCGAGATCGCGCCCTACGGCGGCATTTCGAAGGACGAAGGCATTCGCCGCGATACCACGCTGGAGAAGTTGGGCTCGCTGGCAACACCGTTCAAAGTGGACGGTGTGGTGACCGCAGGCTCCGCCTCGCAGATCTCCGATGGGGCTGCCGCGGTCGCGGTGACCACCTCCGAGTACGCCGCCGAGCACGGCCTGACGCCGTTGGCTCGCATCCACACCGCGGTGGTGGCCGGCGACGATCCGGTCATCATGCTCACCGCGCCCATCCCGGCCACCGCCAAGGCGCTCAAGAAGGCTGGACTGTCCATTGCCGACATTGGCGTGTACGAGGTGAACGAGGCTTTCGCGCCCGTTCCGCTGGCCTGGCTCGCCGAAACCGGCGCAGACCCGGCGCGGCTCAACCCGCGCGGCGGCGCGATCGCCTTGGGCCACCCGCTGGGCGCGACCGGTGCCCGGCTCATGACCAGCATGCTGCACTACCAACGGGACAACGGCATTCGCTATGGTCTGCAGACGATGTGTGAGGGCGGCGGCATGGCCAACGCCACGATCATCGAGCTGATCTAGCCCGCTACCAGCTGATACTCGCTTGCGTTAGGCGATTGGGGAGCAGTTCCATACGCAAACGATTCAGCTGGAGAGTTACAGATGGTTCGGATCAGGCTGGCGGCTCTGCCGCTGCTCGTACTTGTTGGCATGAACATGGTGGCGCCGCCCGCTGCCGCGCACTCATCGGCCAGGCAGGCGAAGGACTCGACGATCGTTCTGCCCGGTGCCAAATCGGCCGAGGGAATCGCCAAGGGCGAAGGCTCTACCTTCTACGCCGGAGAGCTGTTCACCGGCGACATCTTCCGCGGCGACGTCGAGGAGGGCGAGGCGGAATTGTTCATCGACGCGCCGGATGGCCGGCAGGCCGGGGGTATGGCGGTCGACACGAAGCACGATCTGCTTTTCGTCGCGGGTGGCTTCACCGGACAGGGGTACGTGTATGACACCGAAACCGGAGAGACGGTAGCCAGCTATCAGTTCGGCGACGCCGCAACCTCGCTTATCAACGATGTGGCGCTCACTCGCAAAGGCGCCTGGTTCACCGACACGCTTCAGGCCCAGCTCTACTTCGTCCCGATAGATCCTTATGGAGACCTCGGTGAGTTCAGCATCCTCCCGCTCAGCGGCCCGGCCGCCGACACCGGGGACGAGTTCAACCTCAACGGCATCCAGGCCACGGCCGACGGCAAGACCCTGATCGTGGCCCACACCGGCAACGGCGAGCTCTACACCGTCAATCCGTCCGACGGGACAAGCGCTCTTATCGAAGGTGTCAGCGTGCCCAACGTGGACGGCATCGTTCTCGACGGCCGGAGGTTGTGGGCGGTGCAGAACTTCTCCAACCAGGTGAGCCGGATCAAGCTGAGCGACGATCTGACCAGCGGCGAGGTCAAGAAGATCATCACGAGCGATCTGTTCCAGACCCCGTCTACCGCGGCACTCTTTGGCGACACGCTCGCTGTGGTCAACGCGAAGTTCGACACCGGCTTCCCACCCACCGCGGACGAGTACGAGGTCGTGCTGGTCCACGCGTAACCGATGACAGCCTCGGCGGCTAGAACGCGTAGCCGCCGGGGCGCCTATTGCGGTCGGCGATGAGGCCGGCCAGGGTGGCGATGGCGATCTCGGCCGGGGTGCGGGACCCGATGTTCAGCCCGATCGGCCGGTGCACCCGGGCGATGGCGTATTCGGGGACGCGCAACGCTCGCAGGGCGTCGATGTGGGGCGCCACATGGCGTTTGCTGCCCATCACCCCGATCCACCGGCAGGGCAGCCGCAGCAGGCTGTCGAGGGTCTTGCCGAGCTCGGGCCGGTCGTGATCGGTGATCACGACGTCGGTATGCCGGTCGACAAAATCATCCCGCGCGATGGTCGCGACCTCGTCGGCATTGCGCCACTCTGTCCAGGCCAGCCGCTCTGAATCGGGCTCGAGCAGGACTGTCTTGAAGCCAAGATCACGTCCAAAGTGGAGCAGATAGTCGCTGACCGGGGAGACGAAGACCGTTACGAGTGTCCGCGGCTCGGAATTGGGGGGAAGCTCCCCATGTGCCATCGAGCAGGCCGGATCGCCTGAAGGATGGGTGTGCGCCATGGCCCCTACTCTGCCACGAACCCAGCCTGTGCGAGAGACTGAATCTGAGCGTAGTTCAACATTTGGGCGGCAGTTTTCCCGGAGACACTCAGGGCGAGGTTGAGCGCGGCCTCCAGGGAAGCGCGATAGAGCGCCGAACCCGTACTGATTCGGGCCACCCCGAGCTCGGCGAGCTGTTGAACACTGAGCCCGTCCGGCGAGTAGAGCACGTTAAGCGGTGCCCCGAGCTGCTTCACGAGATCGGCTATCACGGCCGGATCGGTGAGACCCGGCACAAAGACCCCGTCGGCTCCGGCCTCGAGGTAGGCGGAGAGCCGTTGCAGCGTCGAGGAATGGTCGGAGCCGAGCCAATAGGTGTCGGTGCGGGCGTTGATGAAGAGGTCCGGAGCGGCTTGCTTCACCTCGGAGATCGTGCGGCACAGCTGTTCGGGCAGGCCCACCGCGTCCTCGATGTTGACCCCCGCGATGCTCAAAGACGCCAGCTCGATCGCGAGCGAGGCCGGCCCGCTCTCGATGTCGACACTGATGAAGCACGGCAGGTGCACGATGCGGCGAGCGAGGTCGAGGGTCTGTTCGGCGGCGAGCCCCTCCGCGTCGGGCACACCGTAAGCCGCGGCGACACCGAGGCTGGTCGTCCCAACGGCCGGAAAGTGTTGTGCGAGCAGGGCTGCGGAAGCGTGATCCCAGGCGTTCGGCAGGATCAGCGGATCCCCGGGCACGTGTAGCGAGTGGAAGGTCATGACGCCAACTCCTCGGCTATCGCGGTGGCAACGGCAATGGCGAGCACTTGCCCTGGGCATTCGCGGGGTGGAGCGCCAAAGGGGTTCCCTGTCAGATCCAGGGTAAGCAGGGTGCCGTCCGGTGCGAGCCGTTTTGTTGTCCGGGGCGGGGGACGCAGGCCGTTTTCCACGAGAGCTGCCGTCGCGTCACAGGCTTGCACGAGCACTCCGATGCGTGCCGCGATCACCTCAGGGTCGCCCGGGCCGAGCAGCTCCACCAGCTCGCGCAAGGGTTCATCGGCAGCCGAGTGCGAAGGATCGAAGTATGCCGGGGCGACTTGAAGAACAAGATCTAGGGCTTTGTCAGGTACCACACCAAAAGCTCCGATAACGGCCCGGCGCACAGAATCGCCGGAACGGATCCTCGCAGCTGC
>DPJL01000161.1 GCA_003543035.1 Micromonosporaceae bacterium
CGGTGCGCGGGGTCTATGACGTTGCCGGGCTGCGGGCCGACGCCGACGTCATGATCTGGTGGCACTCCGGTTCGGCCGACGCTTTGCAGGATGCCTATGGCCTCTTCCGGCGTACGACGCTCGGCCGCGCCCTGACCGGTGTCTGGTCCCAGGCCGCGTTGCATCGCCCGGCCGAGTTCAACAAGAGTCACATCCCCGCCTTCCTGGCCGGTGAGGAAGCTCGGCAATATGTCTGCGTCTATCCGTTCGTGCGCTCCTACGAGTGGTACCTGCTGCCCGACGAGGACCGCCGGGAAATGCTCGCCGAGCACGGCAAGATGGCGCGCGGCTATCCGGATGTTCGTGCCAACACCGTGGCCAGTTTCGCGCTCGGCGATTACGAGTGGATGCTCGCCTTCGAGGCAGACGAGCTGCACCGCATCGTGGACCTGATGCGCGATCTACGCGCCTCGACCGCAAGAAGGCACGTCAGGGAAGAGGTCCCGTTCTACACAGGGCGGCGCAGGTCGGTAAGGGAGATCGTGGCCGCGCTCCCATAACGCGCAGAGTCATGTAAACGCCGTGCAAGCTATTTGCACGATGATGCTCTAAGCTTGCACGCATGACGCGCAGATTGGCCGAGGTCGCCAAGTACGTGGGGGTCAGCGAGGCGACCGTGAGCAGGGTGCTCAACGGCCGGCCCGGGATCTCCACCGCCACCCGCAATGCCGTGCTCACGGCGCTTGACGTGCTGGGATACGAGCGGCCGGTGAAACTGCGTGGTGAGCGGGCGCGCCTGGTCGGGCTGGTGCTGCCCGAGTTGCAGAACCCGATCTTCCCCGCCTTTGCCGAGGTGGTGGCGGGTGCGCTGGCGAGGAAGGGGTTCACGCCGGTCCTCTGCACTAGGACCACCGATGGGGTGGCCGAGTCGGACTATGTCGACATGCTCCTTGACCAGCACGTATCGGGTGTGATCTTCGCCGGCGGCAACTATGCCCAGGCCGACGCCGACCATGATCACTATCGTCGGCTGCTCCAGCGCGGATTGCCCGCGATTCTTGTCAACGCCTCGATCGACGGGCTGGGCTTCCCACGGGTTTCGGCCGACGATTCAGTGGCGGTGGAGCAGGCCTACGGGCACCTGACTTCCCTTGGGCACGAACGGATCGGGCTGATTCTGGGGCCGCGTGATCACATGCCTTCGCAACGCAAGTTCGACGCCTTCAAAGGCGATCGCGACCTGGTCGAACGCACCATCTTTTCGATGGAGGGTGGTCATGCCGCGGCGGCTCGCCTGGTCGAGCGTGGGGTCACGGGTTTGATCTGCGCCAGTGACGTGCTCGCCCTAGGTGCCGTGCGAGGGGCGAGGCGGGCCGGTCTTTCCGTGCCGGATGACATCTCGATCGTGGGCTACGACGACTCGAGCGTCATGACCTGCACTGATCCGCCGCTGACGACAGTCCGCCAGCCGATCGAGGCGATGGGCCAAGCGGCTGTGGCGCTCCTCGTGGCGGAGATCGGCGGCAGCCCGGTAATTGCGGACGAGCTTCTCTTTGATCCTGAACTAGTAGTAAGAGGATCTACCGCATCTCTGCATTAAGTTTTTGCAACGACATCTAGACTTCTTGCGAACCTCAGTCTTAGTCTTCTCCGCAACGTCGCCGGCACGAAATGTTCAGGTGACGTCCCTGAAATGGAGAGGACTTCGATCCACATGGACAGACGGACGTTCAGCAGGACGCTCGGCGTCGTGCTGGCCGCAGGACTCGCGGCGGGAACCATGGCCGCCTGCGCGGAGGACAAGCCCGCTGAAAGCGACGCCATAGTCACCATCACGGTGAACGGCCTCCCACCGGAGACCAACGCAGCTTTACGCAAGACGTTCCTTGATGATGTGAAGGCCTTCGAGGCGGCGAACCCGAAGATCAAAATTGACGCCCGTGAGGGCACCATGGACGCCCAGACCTTCCCCGCCCGGCTCGCCGGTGGACAGCTCGAGGACGTCTTCCACGTTTGGTTCACCACCCCGGCCGACCTGATCGCCAAGAAGCAGGCCGCCGATGTGAGCCCTTACACCAAGGAGTTCCCGGCATTCGCGCAGCTCCGGCCGGAACTGCTGAAGATCTTCAGCGGCGCGGACGGCAAGGTCTACGGCGTACCGACCGAGCAGTACACGCTCGGGCTCATCTACAACCGCGAACTGTTCAAGAAGGCCGGTCTTGACCCGGAGAAGCCACCGACGACGTGGGAAGAGGTCCGGACCGCCGCGCAGAAGATCGCTGCGCTGGGCAACGGCACGGTCGGATACGGCGAGTACAGCAAGAACAACACCGGCGGCTGGCACTTCACCGCCGAGATGTTCTCGCGCGGAGGCGAGGTTGCCAAGCAGGACGGTGGCACCTGGAAGGCGGCGTTCAACGACGCGACCGGCAAGCAGCTGTTGCAGGATCTCTACAACATGCGCTGGACGGACAACTCGATGGGCGAGAAGCAGCTGCTCGAATGGGTTGACCTGGTGCAGATGATGGCCAGCGGCAAGCTCGGAATGAACGTCGGCGCGCCCGACAGCATCATCCCGATGATCAACTCCTACAGCGGCAAGGTCGCCGAATACGGCATCGCACCAATCCCGGGAGCCAAGGGCACCCTCGCTGGTGGAGCCGGCTACATGATCAACGCGAAGGCCACGCCGGAGAAGATCCGCGCGGGTCTGAAGTGGCTGACCTTCAAGTTCACCAACCCCGACCGGATCGATCAGGCGCACAAGGCGGCTGCCGACAACAAAGAGGTCGTGGGTCTGCCCGAGCCGAACCTGTGGGGAGCAGGCGACGCCAAGTCGAAGACCGAGGCCGCTCGCAAGCAATACGGCAACGTGCCGGCCGACAACTACAAGCTCTTCATCGCCAACCCGGTCGCCCTGAAGGTCGAGCCGCCCAAGGCGCAGGAGATCTACGCAATCCTCGACAACGTCATGGCGAAGGTGCTGACCGACAAGAACGCGAACATCGACGCCCTTCTTGCTGATGCTGAAAAACAGGTCAACACGATCCTGGCTGCTGTCAAGTGAACACCATTCTGGCGACTGTCACGTAACGGGGAAGGTGCAGGTGGGTCGGCGTCAAGAGACCCACCTGCGCCAGCCGGGCTGGGCGAGGGAGGGTGGCATGGCTAGGAGCTTTGCGGGTCAGGTGAGGGATAACCTCACGGCCTATGCGTTTATGGCGGCGGGGATTGCGGTTTTCGCGCTGTTCTCGTGGTATCCGTTGGTACGCGGGGTGATCCTCAGCTTTCAGCAGGTCAACTTTGTGACCGACCCGTGGTGGGTGGGTTTCGACAACTACCGGACGATCTTTGACGACCCGCTGTTCTGGACGGCTTGGTGGAACACCCTCAAGTTCACCGGGCTCGCCCTGGTGCTGGGCTATCTGGTGCCGTTCTTCCTGGCGGTGCTCATCAACGAAGCCCGGCACGCCAAGGGTTTCTTCCGGATCGCCGTCTACCTGCCGCTGATGCTGCCGCCGATCGTGGTGGTGCTGCTCTGGAAGTTCTTCTACGACCCGGGGAACGGCATCTTCAACGCCGTCCTGCGTGGCGTGCACCTGCCCGAATCGCAGTGGTACCAATCGTCTTCGACCGCGATGCTCTCCCTCGTACTCGTGGCCACGTGGTCCAACATGGGCGGCGCGTTCATCATGTACCTCGCTGCGCTGCAAAACATTCCGGGCGAGCTCTACGAGGCCGCCGAGATGGAAGGCGCCAGTGTCTGGCAACGCCTGCGCCACATCACCATTCCGCAGATGCGCTTCATCCTGCTGGTGCTACTCCTGTTGCAGATCGTCGCCACGATGCAGGTCTTCATCGAGCCGTATCAGCTCACCGGCACCACCAATCCGGACACCATCACGGTGATGGTGCTGATCTACCGGTACGCGTTCACGGTGAACAACGACTTCGGGATGGCCGCGGCGATGAGCGTGCTGCTGTTCATCGTCCTCGGCGCGTTCTCGGCTCTCTACTTGCGACTTACCCGGGACAAGGATTGAGGCTGGCTATGGAAACCGAAGTTCGTACGCTGGTCTCGCCCACCATCCTCAAGCGCCACCGCACCCTTTACTTCGTGTTGCTGGTGCTGATGGTCGTGCTCTTCTCACTGGTCTTCTTCTTCCCGTTCTACTGGATGGTCACCGGGGCGGTGAAGGACACGCAGGAGGTGATCCAGCCGAACCCGACCTGGATCCCGGAGAGCTTCCACCCCGAGACGTATCTGTTGGCGTGGAAGAACATGCGCATCGGCCACTTCCTGCTCAACACCACCTACTACGCCATCGGAACCTGGCTGTTTCAGCTCATCATCGATGTGTCCGCAGCCTACGCCCTCTCCAAGCTGCGGCCCATCTTCGGCAAGGTGATCCTGGGCGGGATGCTGGCGAGCCTGATGCTGCCGATGACGGCTCTTTTGGTACCGGCCTATTTGACCGTCACCGACGTGCCCATCTTCGGCTGGAACCTCATCAACACCCCGTGGGCACTCTGGTTGCCGGGCGCGGCCAATGCGTTCAACATCTATGTGCTCAAACGGTTCTTCGATCAGATCCCCACCGACCTGCTCGACGCGGCAGCCATGGACGGAGCCGGAAAGCTCCGCATGCTGTGGAATGTGGTGCTGCCGTTGTCGCGGCCGGTGCTCGCCGTGGTCTCGATTTTCGCCATCATCGGCGCGTGGAAGGACTTCCTCTGGCCGTTGCTGGTGCTGCAGGACCCAGAGGTGCAGAACATAAGTGTGGCGTTGAGCCGGCTCGCGGCCACCGGTGGAACAGTGCCGTTCACCCAATTGCTGGCCGGTCTGGTCATCGCCAGCGTGCCGATGGTCATCGTTTTCCTTGTGTTCCAGCGCCACATTCTCAGCGGCCTTTCGGCCGGCGGCATGAAGGGTTAATCGATGTCTAACCAATGGTGGCGCTCGGCGGCCATTTACCAGGTCTACCCGCGCAGCTTCGCCGACGGCAACGGCGACGGCATCGGCGACCTGGCGGGTGTCCGAAGTAGACTGCCCTACCTGAAACAGCTTGGGGTGGATGCGATCTGGTTCAACCCGTGGTATGCCTCGCCGCAGGCCGATGCCGGCTATGACGTGTCCGATTATCGCGCCATCGATCCCATCTTCGGCACGTTGCAGGACGCCGAGCAGCTGATCGCCGAGGCGCATGCGCTGGGCATCCGGATCATCGTCGACATCGTGCCCAATCATGTGTCGGATCAGCATCCCTGGTTTCAGGAAGCGTTGCAGGGCAGGGGGAGAGACCGCTTCTGGTTTCGGGACCGCCCCAATAACTGGATCTCCCAGTTCGGCGGCGGGACGTGGACCCAGGTCCCGGACGGGCAGTGGTACCTGCATCTGTTCGACGGTGCGCAACCCGATCTGAACTGGGATCATCCCGCTGTGCGCGACGAATTCGAGGCAGTGCTGCGATTCTGGTTCGACCGCGGAGCTGACGGCATCCGGGTCGACTCGGCCGCCTTGCTGTGTAAGCATTCCGCGCTGCCCGAGGTCAATGACGTCGGGGTGCACCCCTTCATCGACCGCGACGAGGTACACGAGGTCTACCGCTCCTGGCGCAGGATCGCTGACACCTATGGCGATCGGGCGCTCATCGGTGAGGTATGGCTGCCCGATCCGGTGCGCTTTGCGAACTATCTGCGGCCGGATGAGATGCACACTGCTTTCAACCTCGATTTCCTATGCTGTCCCTGGGATCCGGCCAAGCTTCGCTCGGTCATCAACTCCACATTGGATAATCACGCCCCGGTGAACGCCCCGGCCACCTGGGTGCTGTCGAACCATGACGTGACTCGCCACGTGACGCGCTATGGCCGGGAAGACACGTCCTTCAGTTTCGCGGCGAAAAGGCATGACACCCCGACCGACTTGGATCTGGGTACCAGACGAGCCCGCGCCGCCGCCCTACTGGCACTCGCTCTCCCCGGCTCCGCCTACGTGTACCAAGGTGAAGAGCTGGGTCTGTGGGAGGTGGAGGATATCCCACCGGAGTTGCGTCAGGACCCGATGTGGCACCGCTCGGGCGACACCGACCCGGGCCGGGACGGTTGCCGGGTTCCCATCCCGTGGTCGGGTGACACGTCCCCGTTCGGCTTCAGCCCCACGGATGCGGGGGAGAAGCCGTGGCTCCCACAACCCAGCTCGTGGAAGGCATTCACGGTCGAGGCTCAGAGCGGTGACCCGCACTCGATGCTCGAGCTCTACCGCTCGGCCCTGCGACTACGCCGGAGTTTCCGCGACGAGCAGTTCGCCTGGCTCTCATCAGACCCTGAGGTGCTTGCGTTTTCGCGTGGACATCACGTCTGCGTGGTCAATCTATCCAAAGAGGAGATAGCTCTACCCCCGCACGAAAGCTTGCTGTTGGCCAGTAGCCCGCTGGCCGGCCGGTCACTTCAACCCGACACAGCAGCTTGGCTTTCGGTCCCCTAGAAGTCCTCTAGAAGTCCCCTAGAAGGGTTGTGCACCATGCAATACAAGCAACGCACAGCTGCCGCTGTCGCCGGAATTCTCGGCGCCGCGGCGACCCTCACCGCAATCATCGTCGCCTTGCCCGCCACTGCCGCCGGGGTGCCCGCCCGGTCGGTGTGGGGCATTCCAGGTCGTGGCGCGACAGTCCCGTTCATCGAACACGAGGCCGAATATCAAGCCACCAACGGTGCTCTGATCGGCCCGGACCGCATCTACACCACCCTTCCTTCGGAAGCCTCAGGCCGCCAGGCGGTCACGCTCGACGCGGTCGGCGAGTTTGTGGAGTTCACCCTCTCCGCTCCCGCGAACGCCATGGTCTTCCGGTACAGCATTCCGGACAGTGGCAACGGCCAGGGCCGCGACGCCACCATCGATGTCCGGGTCAACAACACCTTCCTCAAGTCGGTGCCGGTGACCTCGAAGTACGGCTGGTACTACGGCGGCTATCCGTTCAACAACAACCCGGGGGACACCAACCCGCATCACTTCTATGACGAGGCGCGCACCCTACTGGGGTCGACGCTCGGGATCGGGACGAAGATCCGGCTGCAGGTGAGCTCGACGGCGCAGTCGCCCACGTTCACCATCGACCTCGCCGACTTCGAGTGGGTGGCCGCGCCGATTGCCAAGCCCGCCAACGTGATTGACGTCGTCACCGACTTCGGTGCCGACCCGGCCGGTGGCACGGCCGACCAGACCTCGAAGTTCCAAGCGGCCGTGGATGCGGGGAAGGCGCAGGGACGGCAGGTCTGGATTCCGCAGGGCAAGTACACCCTCTGGGATCACGTGGTCGTGGACGGTGTGACACTTCGTGGCGCCGGGCCTTGGTACAGCGAGCTCACCGGACGCCACCCGACCGATCGCAAGCGGGCGGTGGGTGTCTACGGGAAGTACGTCAACGGCGGCGGCTACACCGGTGAGATCAGGCCGCACGAGGCGGGCGGACCGTCGCGCAACGTCACGCTCAGGGACTTCGCCATCATCGGTGACATTCGCGAGCGCGAGGACAACGATCAGGTGAACGCCATCGGCGGCGCGCTGACCGACTCGGTCGTGGACAACGTCTTGATGGAGAACACCAAGTGCGGGGCCTGGATGGACGGCCCGATGAACAATCTTGTCATCAGGAACAGCCGGATCGTCGACCAGATCGCGGATGGCGTGAACTTCCACTGGGGCGTCACCAACTCTCAGGTGACGAACACGTTCGTGCGCAACACCGGTGACGACGGTCTGGCCATGTGGGCGCAGAGCGTGCCCAACGTAAACAACTCGTTCGACCACAACACCGTTGCCGCAACGATTCTGGCGAACAACATCGTCACGTACGGCGGGCGTGACATCAAAATCACCGACAACGTCACCGCTGACTCGCTGACCAACGGCGGTGGAATCCATGTCGCCAACCGGTATCCGGGCGTCAACGGGCCGACCGCCGTCCAGGGCATCACCACGGTGGCGCGGAACACGTTGATACGCAATGGGAACAACGACTTCAACTGGCAGTTCGGGGTCGGCGCGATCTGGTTCAGCGGGCTCAACGAACCGATCAACGCCACCATCAATGTCACCGACACCGACATCTATGACAGCTCATATGCGGCGCTACATTGGATCGAAGGCACGACGCAGACCGTCAACTTCACCAACGTGCGCATCGATGGCACTGGTACGTATGCATTGCAGGTGCAAGCGGGTGGCCGGGCCACGTTCACCAACGTGGTCGCCACCAATATCGCTCAGGCTCCAGACAACCTGATCCACAACTGCGTGGGCAGCGGCTTCGTCATCACCCAGGGCACCGGCAACTCCGGCTGGTTCGACTCGACGCCTTACTGCGGGCCGTGGCACGCCCCGAATTGGGGCACCCCAACGCCTCCGACCAGTTCTCCGCCACCGAATGTGGGCCAGCTTCAGCTGAGCACGTCTTCGCTCATCTACGGCACGCAGACGGTGGGGACGACGAGCCCCGCTCAGGCGGTCACCGTGACCAACCCGAGCTCCACCGCGGTGAACATCAGTGGCGTGGCCACGAGTGGCGACTTTGCGCGCACCACCACCTGTGGGGCGACCCTCGCACCATCGTCAAGCTGTTCGGTGTCGGTCACCTTCACGCCGACCGCGTCAGGCACTCGCAACGGGCAGCTGAGCATTGGCAGCGACGCCCAGGGCAATCCGCATACGGTTTCCTTGACGGGTACCGGTTTTGACCCCAACGGCAACCTGGCCGCCGGCAAGAACGTGTCGGCCACGAGCCAGAACGGGCCTTACGGACCGCCCAACGCCGTCGACGGCGATCCCAACACCTATTGGGAAAGCGCCAACAATGCGTGGCCACAGTCGATCACGGTCGATCTGGGCGCGGCCTACAACGTGAACAGGGTCGTGGTGAAGCTGCCGCCGTCAACCGCGTGGGGCACGCGCACCCAGACGTTCTCGGTGCACGGCTCGACCGATGGCGGTAGCTATTCGCAGATCGTGGCGTCGGCCGGGCACACCTTCAACCCGGCCACCGGCAACAGCGTCACCATCAGCTTCCCCGCAACGAGCCGCAGGTATGTCCGGCTGACCTTCACCGGTAACACCGGCTGGCCGGCCGCTCAGGTGGGGGAGTTCGAGGTGTACGCCGGGGGCTCGCCGCCAACCGGGCCGCAGCTGGCTCTCTCCGCGAGCAGCCTGTCGTATGGCAACCAGACCGTGGGCACCACGAGTGCGGCGCAGACGGTGACGGTGTCCAACACCGGCAACGCGGCTGCGACGCTCGGCGCGGTGAACGTGAGCGGCGACTTCGCTCGCACCACCACCTGTGGCAGTTCACTGGCCGCAGGCGCCTCCTGCTCGGTCAGTGTCACCTTCACACCGACCGTGGCAGGCACACGTTCCGGTTCGCTGAGCTTCACCAGCAACGCGCCGGGCAGCCCGCACACGGTCACGCTTGCCGGCAACGGAGTCACCAGCAACACCAACCTGGCGTTGAACAAGCCGACCACCGAGAGCGGTCACACGCAGGGCTACGGTTCGGGCAACGCGGTCGACGGCAACGCGGGCTCCTACTGGGAGAGTGTCAACAACGAGTGGCCGCAATGGATCCAGGTCGACCTGGGTGCACCCACCACAGTCGGCAGGATTGTGCTGAAGCTGCCGTCGGGTTGGGGCACTCGCACGCAAACCATTGCGGTGCAAGGGGTGTCGGGGCCAACGCAGTACACCTTCAACCCCGCCAACGGCAACATCGTGACCATCACTTTCACTCCGACGAGCCTGCAGCAGGTGCGGCTCACGTTTACCAGCAACAACGGCTGGCCGGCCGGTCAGCTATCCGAGTTTGAGGTCTACGCCTCGTAGGGACGAGTGGGCAGGGGATACGCCGAACCCTGCCCACGCCACCACCCTTGCCCTGCATCCCGAAACATCAGGCTGAGCGGGCCCGGTGCGATTGGGACGCAGGGCAAGGGCGGCGACTCCTTCACGATCGATCTTGGAGAAATGGTGGCCTTTACGTCCTATTCGAGTGTGTCATCCCCACCGCAAGTCCAAGATCGACGGGGATGGGCGGGGGTGGTGGCTGCCGCGGCGCTTGTCCTGAGCGCGTGCAGCGGGAAACCCCCGCCGGAGCCCAATCCCGCGCCGACTGCGGCTCTGGCGTTCGCAGTGCCGGGGCGCGGCGCGAAGGTGCAGTTCGTTGAGCACGAAGCCGAACGGGCTGTCTACAAAGGACAGTTGATCGGTCCCGATCGTAAGGCCAAGACGCTGGCCGGGGAAGCATCGGGGCGGATGGCGGTGACGTTGGGGAGCGATGCCGATCAGGTCGAGTTCACGTTGGTACAACCGGCAAATGCGGTGACGGTGCGCTACAGCATCCCTGATGGCAGCACTGGCACGATGAAAGTGAACGCCGACGGCGCTCTGGTCAAAGAACTCCCACTGACGTCAAAGTACTCATGGTTCTACGGCGGGTTCCCCTTCACCAACAACCCGGCGGACGGTTCGGCTCACCATTTCTACGACCACACAAGGGCCTTGCTCGGCCGTGACTTCCCGGCTGGTACCAAGATCGCACTCAAGTGCGTCTGCACCATCGACCTCGCCGATTTCGAGCTGGTCGCCGCCCCGCTGACCCGTCCGGCCGGTTCCGCCTCAGTGGTGGACTTCGGCGCCGATCCCACCGGGACAAGGGATTCCACCGAGGCGTTCGAAGCCGCGCTGAAGGCGGGCGACGACGTATGGATCCCGCCGGGCACGTTCAAGGTGGCCAAGCACCTGATGGTGGGGAGTGAGAAACTACGCGGCGCGGGCATGTGGCACAGCACTCTGCAAGGCGAAGGCGTTGGCGTATATGGGAAGTCGGCCGGAGTGCAGCTCAGCGACTTCGCCATCATCGGTGAGGTGACCGAGCGCGACGACAAGGCCCAGCTCAACGGAGTTGGCGGAGCACTCGGGCAAAGCCTGGTGGAGAACCTCTTCATCCAGCACACCAAAGTCGGCATGTGGCTCGACGGGCCTTTCGACGGACTCATCGTGCGGGGCAACCGGATCCTGGACACCACGGCCGACGGTCTCAATCTGCACCAGGGCATCAGCAACACCATCGTGGAGCACAATCTCATCCGCAACACCGGCGACGACGGCCTGGCCATGTGGTCCGATCAGAACCCCAATCACCGCAACGCCTTCCGCCACAACACCGTCCAGTTGCCCTTGCTGGCGAACGGGATCGGCATCTACGGCGGCCACGACAACGAGATCGCCGGCAATGTCATCGCGGACATCCTCATTGAGGGCGCCGGAATTCAGGTAGCCAATAGGTTCAGCGGCACCGTCCCACTCGACGGCGTAACAACGCTGCGCGACAACACCATCCTTCGCGGGGGATCGCGCTTCGCCGCGATAAGCGCAGATGTCGGAGCGATCTTCCTCTTCGGCAAGGATTCCCCGATCACCGGCACCATCAAGCTTTCCGGCAATACGAGCTTGGACAGCTCCTTCTCCGGGCTGCATCTGTATGCCTCGCGGATCGCCGACGTTCAGGTGGACGGGTTGACCGTCGAGCGCCCGGGGACTGTCGGAGTGCAGATTCAATCGATGGGTGCCGCAACGGTCACCCGCAGCCGGGTCGCCGGAGGGGTGTACCTGTGCGCCGATGGCCAGCCCTTCACGCTGACCGCGACCGAGTCTCAGGGGCTGGACGCTCCGAAGTGTGCCGGGATCTGACTAAGCTGGGCCGGTGACGAGGAGACTCGCAGAGGTTGCCAAGTATGTCGGGGTCAGCGAAGCGACCGTGAGCCGGGTGCTCAACGGTAAGCCCGGCATCTCGGATGCCACGCGGACAGCGGTGCTGACCGCGCTTGACGTGCTGGGCTACGAGCGCCCGGTCAAGTTGCGCGGTGAGCGGGCGCGGCTGGTCGGCCTGGTGCTGCCGGAGCTGCAAAACCCGATCTTTCCTGCCTTCGCTGAGGTGGTCGCGGGTGCGCTGGCGCAGCGAGGCTTCACCCCGGTGCTGTGCACCCGCACCGAGGACGGCGTCTCCGAGTCGGCCTATGTGGACATCCTGCTCGATCAGCAGGTCTCCGGCGTGATCTTCGCCGGTGGCAACTATGCGCAGGCTGATGCCGAGCACCAGCACTACACTCGGCTCAAGGAACGTGGCCTGCCGGTGGTTCTGGTCAACGCGGCAATTGATGGGCTTGGTTTTCCGGTGGTTTCCGCCGACGATCGGATCGCGGTGCGGCAGGCCCACGGCCACCTGACCTCACTCGGTCACAGCGCGATCGGGTTGCTGCTCGGCCCGGCCGACCACATGCCCTCTGCGCGCAAGGCAGCCGAGTTCCCGGATCTGCCGTTGGCTCGCACGCTCTACTCCATGGAGGGCGCTCAGGCCGCCGCGACCCGGTTGTTCAAACAGGGCGTGACCGGGCTGATCTGCGCCAGCGACATCATGGCGCTCGGCGCTATCCGTGGTGCGCGCCGGATGGGCCTTGACGTCCCGGAGGACGTTTCGGTGATCGGCTACGACGACTCGCTCTTCATGGCGTGCACCGACCCGCCGCTGACCACGGTGCGCCAGCCCATCGGCGACATGGCCCAGACCGCGGTCACCCTGCTCGTCACCCAGATCGAGGGAGGCGAGGTTGCCATCGACGAATATCTCTTCGATACCGAGCTCGTCGTCCGTGCCTCTACGCAGAAGGTGTCAGCCGCCGCATAGGAATATGCGGGATGCCGTCCTCCACGAACTCCGGACCCGTCGCCCGAAAGCCATACCGCTCATAGAATCCGGCCACGTCCGACTGCGCGTCGAGGGCACAAGGCCGATCGCCTGCCGCCGCGAGCGCCGCCACCATGAGCTTGCCGGCCAACCCGAGCCCCCGTGCATCTTTGGCGGTGACCACGCGGCCGATGCGCATCACCGGTCCGTCCGGCTCCTCGTCGGTCAGCATCCGCAAATAGGCGACCGGAACACGATCCCTTTCAAACCACATATGGCGAGTACCAGATTCAGCGTCGCGCCCATCTAGGTCTGAGTAGATGGATTGTTGTTCCACCACAAAGACATCGGAACGCAGCTTCAGCAAGCCATAGAGGGTCGAGGTGTCGAGCTCGGCGAAGCTCGCGGCATGGAAGATCATCGCACCAACTTCATATTCAGGTTGCCGTGTCCCACCGGGCCGAAGAGCCGAACCCACAGGGGCAGATACATTTCCGGGCCGCGTGCGGTGGTGATGTCCCCGAGATCGACGATGTCGGTCCAGCCGAACTCGCGCAAGAGTCCACTCACGACAGTCTTCGCGTCGGCATCGTTGCCGGAGACGAAGATGGTGTGATCGCCATCGCCCACCCGCTCGGGATGGACCATCACTTGGTTGCCAACGGTGTTGAGTGTCTTGACGACCCGGGCGGTTGGGAATGCCCGCTGGATCTGCTCGCCGAGCGAATCCGTGTTGGGCATGAAGAGCGAGGGCGGGAAGCCCTGGGAGAGGTCGAGTGAATTCGAAACGTCAATGAGCACCTTGCCGGTCAGGTTGGTCTCGCCCGCATTGGTCAGCGCCGGCAGCGAACCGTGGCCCGAGTTGGCGTTGACCACAATCTCGCCGTGAGCCGCCACTTCGGCCTGCGTCCCCAGGCGTACTTCCGGATGCCCGCCATACCACGCATCCCCCTTGGCCAGGGTGGCTTGCACGTCGCGCGTCCCGATCATCACGTCGTGCCCGACTTCGGCAAACCGACCCGCGAGCGCCCGGCCGACCTCGCCGGTTCCCAACACCCCAATCCGCATGGTCTCCAGCCTACGGGTGACCGGGCCCTCACCGGCGACGCGCGGTGGTACAGGCTCGGTCCGGGCGCAGGCCATGGGATGCTCCGAACATGACAACGGGTGATCGGATCGCGGCCAGCTATGACGCAGTCGCGCAGACGTACGCCGAGAAGATCGGCGATGAGATGGCGGGCAAGCCGATCGATCGAGCCTGGCTGAACTGTCTGGCGGAGTTGGCGGCGTCGATCCCCGGCGGCGTTGTCGCTGACGTCGGCTGTGGGCCAGGCCATGTCGCCGCATACCTTGCCGAGCAGGGCGCGAAGGTGATGGGCGTCGATCTGTCACCCGGCATGATCCGGGTGGCTCGTAGCCGGTACCCCCAACTGGAATTTATGGTTGGATCTTTGCTCGAGCTGCCGGTGGGCGACAACGCTTGGGCGGCTGCGGTCTGCCCCTACTCGATCCTGCATCTGGCCGATGAAGAGCGGCCCACGGCCTTCGCGGAGCTGGCGCGGGCTATCGTGCCGGGTGGTTGGCTGTTGCTTTCCTTCCACATCAGCGGCGAGAACCATGAACCGGGCCAGGTCTCACACGTCGAGAAGTGGTGGGATAGCGAGGTCGATCTCGATTTCCACTTCCTGTCCCCGGACGTCATTTCGCGGGAGCTGGAAGCAGCCGGATTCCGGGTGATGGCAGTGACGCAGCGGCAACCCTGGCCGGGCGTGGAACAGCCGACCAAACGATGCCACCTGCTGGCCCAGCTCGATCATGGTGGCTCTGGACCGACGTGATAGATCCGGCTGTGCGGGCTGATCCAGACGAACCGGCCAGGGCTTGTCTGGTGCAACTGCCAGCCGCCTTCATGCTTCATCACATGGTGGCGCCGGCATAGCAGTGCGAGGTTGTCGTGTGCGGTCAGGCCGCCGTGTCCAAAGTCGACAGTGTGGTCGATGTCGCAACTACGTGCAGGCATCCGGCAACCCTTGGCGCGGCAAGTGCGGTCGCGAGTGCCGACCCACCTGGCGAGGGCGGTGTTGGGGAAGCGCGCGCTCGGATCCTGAACCGGAGGCCGAGCTTGCGTGAGGCCTTGGAACATCAGCTCGCCGGTCTCCGGCCGCACCACCGAGAATCGCCATTGGTAGTCGGATCTGGCGCACTGACGCGCGATGTCAGCCGCGACAGGGCCATAACCCGCGAGCGCGGCGGCATTGTCATTGAGCCCGGCAAGCGTCTCAAGGCCGACGGTCAGCTCGACCACGCCTCGCCTCACAGTCGGAATGGCCCCAATGTCCACGCCCTCCAGCAGGTCAAGCAAAGCGTTGGTGCGAAGCTGATCCATGCTCTGCGGAGAACCGGCGAGTTTGTGGGCTTTGGCGATCGCTGTTATGCGCTCGAACGCGGCTGCTGCCCGGTGCGGTGGCAGGCCGATGGCCGAAATGGTTGCGGTGCCGTCGATTGCGGGCTCGAGAATCACCCGCCGCTCGGTGATGCCGCGCTCCCGGCGCTTGCGCGCATGCGAAGGGTCGGCAGCCAACGCCTTTCGGTGCAAGCGATCCCGCAGCTGCGCGGTGGTCTTCTCGCCCGCCACGGGCAACACTTCAGCAGCCACGGCGCGGGCGACTTCGGGCTTGAGAACACTAAGCACGTCGGCGAAAGTACGCGCCTTGGGCACATCGATGCGGCCCTCGGCCAATGCGGCAAACACTTCTGGCAAATCGACGATGAGCTGACGGGCCAGCTGCTCCTGAGCGGCGGCTGCCTGGCGGGTCCAGGAGAGTGCGAACGCAACCTCGTCCACCCCGAAGCGAGGGTCGGGCGCGGCGTTGATCACCTGGTGTACCAATGTGAGCAGCCGGGCCTGCTCGCGGGAAACCCGTTGAGCCTGCTCTAGCAGGGCTTCAACGAGTTGTTCGAACATGTGTCCATGGTAGGCGGACCCACCGACATTTACTTCAGGCCGATGGCGTGGATGGCGCCGCCCCTCGTTCCAAAGTAGAGGGTGCCCTTCCAAACTGCCGGGGTGGACTCTATGCACGCCCCCGGTTTGATGGACCACAACAGTTTCGGCTCGGCCTTGGTGTCGGCGATGTCATAGGCGTTGAGCAGGCCGGTGCAGTCGCCGACGACCATCACGCCATCCACGACGACCGGAGACATGTGCACGCGGGAAAGCGGGACGCGCCAACGTACGGCGCCGCTCTCGCGATCGACCGCGACGACATCACCCTTGTTGGTGCCCCAGATGATGAGGTCCTGGTAGAGCGCCGGGGAGTCGTAGATGCCGCCCTTGCCACCGGACCGGTTGAGGTCGTCGACCTTCCACACCAGAGGGTTGTCCGGCTTGCGCGGGTCGAGTTTCATCATCTGGCCGTTTTTCTTGGAGGTCTCATTGCCTCGCTCGTATTCCGCGCCGACATAAAGGAAACCCTTGTCGTCGGCGACAATCGAGCCGTCGCTGTCGTCGCCGGTCCAGAATCGGAAGACGCGCTGCGGATCCTTGCCCGCCTTGAGACCGCTGATGTCCCAACCCTGCACGAGGCCGCCGGAGTTGGCGAAATACACAATGTTGCCAACGACAGTGACCGTGTTCTCGATCGAAACGTTGCGGTCCTTGATGTTTCGCAACAGCTCGTCATCCCAGCCTGGCGTGTTGAAGACGAGCTTGGGATCGACAGTGACCTTGCCGGCCGAGTCGTATCCACGGTTCAGCTTCACGATGTGGAACTGGCCGTTCTCCCCGCCCTCGAAAAGATAGTCGTCCAGGATGAGGGCCGAGGCGTCCCAGTCGTCGTTCCACATCACGGGCGAGACCGCGTTGGCCGACAGCTTCCACAACTCCTTGGGCTGCTTGCCGCGGTCGAAGGCGACGATGTGGAAGAAGTTGTCCCGCGATCCTGAGTAGACAAGCGGATAGCCATCAGGATCGATGGTCACCGTTCCCTTGATGATGTCCCCGGTGGGAAAGTCGTCGATGATCCGCTCGCCGGTCTTGGCATCGAGGAAATGCAATGCTTTGTCATAGGCGCCGACCACCATCCAGGTGCGGCCATCGCGCTCGAAGACCGCGGGCTGGCCGGTGAACCCGGTGCCGCACCATTCGCGAGGGCCGTTCTCGTCCACCGAGATGGCACACAGGCCGCCTGACTTGGGGAAGCGCCATAGCTCGGTCGGGGTGGTGCGCGGGATGGGGCCGGTGCCGTAGAACGTGCGGGTCGGGTTGCCGCGGAAGGTGATCAGGCCGTCGACCTTGGTGCTGTAGGGCTGGCCGAGCTTGCGAGCGTCCCACCAACCCTCAAATGGCGCTTCGGGGGAGGCGGTGGGAGCCGTCTTGTTGGGCGCACTGAAGCGAGGGAGCTTGCCGCTACCCGGCCAGACCAGGGCGACCGCGATCACGAGCAGCACAACAGCAGCGCTAAGCAGCGCGATCTTCCGGACCGGGGTCTGGCTCACGGTCACAGTCTGCCGCCTTACGACGACGCTGTGCGTCCCCGTTCGGTCACAGAGAGGTCACAGGCTCCTAACCGAACGTGCAAACCGGTAGGGTGCCTTCGTGCTTTTCGAGACGGGCCAAACGGTGGTACGCCGCTGCGTCCACCGCAACAACCGGATCGCGGCGGTGGAGTCCGCCCGGGTCGTCAGCGACGACGAATCCGGTCTGCTGTTATGGGTGGGCGAAGGCTCAGCGCTGATGCGGCGCACCACTTTGGACGGAACTCCCGTGCGCAAGATGCCACTCGTGGAGAAGCTCTCGATCCCGACCATGCTCACCCCAAGCAATTGGCGCGACGGTGGTGTGCTCATTCTCACGCCGCCCGGCGCGGCACATTCGATCTGGTGGTTCTTCCAGATGGATGGCATGTTCCGCGGCTGGTATGTCAATCTCGAGGCGCCCGTGGCGCGCTGGTCCGGCGGATACGACATGCAAGACCAGGCTTTGGACATTTGGGTGTACCCGGACCAATCGTGGGAATGGAAAGACGAGGACGAATTCGCCGACCGGATCGGGCACCCGGTGTTCTGGACCGCTGACGAGGTCCCCGCGATCCGGGCCGAGGGCGAGCGCTTGATAGCGCTGGCCGAGGCCGGCTCCTATCCGTTCGACGGCACGCATGTCGATTTCAAGCCCGACCCGACCTGGGCTCCCACCACGCTTCCGGCGAATTGGGATCACCCGCGATGACCGAGATGTGGCACAACCCCTCCTGTTCGAAGTGCGCGGCAGCGGTGGAAACGTTGGGGCAGGCGAACATTGAGCTGGCTCTCCGGCCGTACCTGGAGCAGTCGCCGAATGCGGACGAGTTGAACGAAGTGCTTTCCCGCTTGCGAATGCAGCCATGGGAGCTTTGCCGGATGGGCGAGCCCGCGGCCGCCTCGATGGCGGACTGGCCGCGCGACGAATCCGCAAGAGAACGCTGGATTGCCGCGATGGTCGAACATCCCGAGCTCATCCAGCGGCCGATCCTGCTGCTCGCCGACGGCAGCGCGATGGTGGCCCGCAGTCCGGAAGCGCTGGTGGAAGCCGTTCGGCGCAGCCGCGAGCAGTAGTCACTCAGGGGTCTATCAGGGTGTGATCAGGGTTATATGGGTCCTCGCTCTTGGCTTCCCGGCCATAGAGTCGATCGAGTGAGTGATCTGGACCTTGCGCGGCTGCAATTCGCGACGACGACGAGCTTTCACTTCCTTTTCGTGCTGCTCACCCTCGGCCTGGTGACGCTGCTCGTCCTGCTCCAGACGACCTGGCTGATCACGAAGAAGCCCAGATACGAGCGGCACACCCGATTCTGGGGCCGGCTCTATGTCATCAACTACTTCCTCGGCATCGCCACGGGTGTCGTGCTGGAGCTTCAGTTCGGGCTCAACTGGAGTGGGCTGTCACACTACCTGGGCGACGTTTTCGGGGCACCGCTGGCGATCGAAACCATGGTCGCCTTGCCCTCGAGTCGACTTTCCTCGGTCTGTGGATTTTCGGCTGGGGCCGCATCAATCGCTTTGTCCACACCGCGTTGATCTGGCTTGTTGCCATTACCGCTTATGCCAGCGTCTTCTGGGTCATGGTGGCCAACTCGTTCCTGCAGAACCCGGTCGGCTACACGGCAAACGGCGACGGGACCGTCACCCTCACCGATTTCGGTGCCCTGCTTAGCAATCCGTCCCTCACGATGGCGCTGCCGCATGTTGCCGCCGCCGCGATCACCACCGGAGGCGTGGTGATGGCCGGGGTGAGCGCCTGGCATTTCATCCGGCGCACCAACGAGGCCGACTTCTTCCGCACCTCACTGCGATTGGGCGTCGTGGTCGCCTTTGTGGGCACGTTCTTCACCATCGGCTTTGGCTTTGCTCAGTTGTCGCCGGTGAACAAGGTCCAGCCGGCCAAATTCGGTGACGACGCGGCACGGCAGGCGGTGGTTGACGACTTCACGGCCCGCTTCGGGCCCGGCGACTACCTTCCCGCGGCATACACCTCAGTTGGCTACGGCTTCATGATTCTGCTGGCATTCCTGCTCTTCTTCGTGGGTCTGCTGATTCCGCTCTTCTTCCGCGACTGGATCATCCGGCTGCGGGTGCCGCTCTATCTGTTGCTGTTGGCCGTGCCGGTGCCGTTCGTCGCGTCCATCCTTGGCTGGCTTACTCGCGAGGGTGGGCGTCAACCTTGGGCCGCCTACGGATTGCTGAACATCAAAGATGCGATTACGCCGGGGATGAGTGCAGGATCAATGCTCGCGTCCTATGTGGCCTTCACCGCGGTGCTGGCCGTGTTGGCGATCACGGATTGGGTACTCATTGCCCGCGCGGCCAATCGTGGCCCGGTGGCACCGCGCGAAGACGCCCTGACCCCGCTGGCCTGAGAGGACCCCGACATGACCGTGCTATTGGCATTCTTGTTCATCGGCTACTTCGTGTTGGCCGGGCTCGATTATGGGGTGGCGATGACCGCTCGCACCAAGGGCGATCTCGACCGGCTCACCCCGTTCTTCCTCGGCAACGAGGTGTGGCTGGTGGCCGCGGTAGGCCTGCTCTTCGGCGCCTTTCCGCTCATGGAGGGAGTCCTCCTCGGCGAGCAACGATTGCCGGTGGGTGTCGCCCTGCTGGGCGTGGTCATAGTGACAGCGACTTACGGCCTGCGTATCTTCGCTCGAACGTCCACTCTGGACGGTGTTGCCCGGGCAGGCGGTGCCTTGGCGGCGCTGGGCTGGGGAGCGGCACTCGGTGGCGTCGCGCAAGGCGGAACGTTTCGGCTCAGCGTGCTGGTAATGGCATCCGCGATCGGCTTCGCCGCTCTGCTTGCCTTGCACGGCTGGGCATTCCTGGGACGCCGCTGGAGCGTGCTGGCCGCGACCTCGGCGGCAATGGTGGCCATCGTGTTTGTGGTCGGCTCGAGCATCGACCTGCTTCCGGCCGGCGACGCGACGCGCGCCATCGTCGCGCCCGTGGTCTATGTCGTCGTCCCGATGCTGATCGCCCTCCAGGCGGCCACCTGGTGGATCTTCCGAGGGCTGCCTCAGAGCCTGGAGAACGGCTCCGCGTAAACGAAATTGCCGTGCTGTGTCCCGTCATACGCACTCAGCGTGCGTACTTGGAAGAACTCACCCCACTGCGGGTCCGGCGCGACGATCTCGAAATCTGAGGCCGGGCGGAAATCGAAGCGGGAGTAGTACTTCGGGCTGCCGAGCAGGATCATAACCGGTTCACCCAGCGCGTCGGCGGCGCCGAGAGCGGTGTGCACGAGTGCCTTGCCCACGCCGCGTCCCTGATGCTCCGGGTGAACGCTGAGCGGCCCTAGGCCCAAGGCGGGGATGGCGTCGATCCGGCCGCGCGTGCAGGCTACATGACCGACGACCTCGCCATCTACCACCGCCACCAACGAGAGTGCCGGCAGCCAGCCCTCATCCGCACGCAACCAGTCGACCAGCGGTGACTCGACCGGGTCAGGCGTGTCCGGTTTGGCGAAGGCGGCCTTGACAACGGCTCGGATGGCGGCGACATCCGCCGCGGTTTCCCGTCTGATCAGCACGTCGCCCATACTTTCCCATCACGCCCTGTCCAGGCGACCGAATTCACTGGAAGGATGGGGCGATGACCGAGGAGCTGGAGCGAGTCGTCGAAGAGGCACTGTCCGGGCTGAGCCTGGCGAGCAAGGTGAAATTGCTTGCGGGACAGGATATGTGGAGCCTTCCAGCGTTACCCGAGATCGGGCTGCCGTCGCTGGTGATGTCGGACGGGCCGATCGGGGTGCGCGGCACCGCCTGGACCATCGGCGATCCGTCGATCGCACTGCCCAGCCCGACGGCCCTGGCGGCGAGTTGGGACGCCGAGCTGGCCCGCAAAGCCGGCTGGCTGCTCGGTCAGGAGGCGCGGCGCAAAGGGATGCACGTGCTGCTCGCCCCGACTATCAATCTTCATCGAAGCCCTCGGGGAGGACGGCACTTCGAGTGCTACTCCGAGGACCCGTACCTGACCGGGGTCATCGCGGCCGGCTTCGTGACCGGGGTGCAGGAGCAGGGCGTGGCTGCGACGGCGAAACACTTCGTGGCCAACGATTCCGAGACCGAGCGGATGACCGTGGACGTTCAGGTGAGCGAGCGGGCACTGCGAGAGCTCTATCTGAGGCCATTCGAGATGACTGTCCAAGCCGGAGTGTGGGCGGTGATGGCCGCCTACAATTCGGTCAACGGGACCACCATGACCGAGCACGACGAGCTCGTAAACGGGGTGCTCAAAGGGGAGTGGGGCTTCGACGGCGTGGTTGTCTCCGACTGGATTGCCACGCGAACCACCGCGGAGGCCGCGCTCGGTGGGCTCGACATCGCCATGCCGGCCGTCGCCAACCCGTGGTCGGAGGGGCAGCTTCTGGCTGCGGCGGAGGCTGGTCTGGTACCCGCCGAAAGGATTGATGATCAGGCACGACGGGTGTTGCGGCTGGCCGCGCGGGTGGGTTTGCTCGGCTCTGTCTCGATAAAGCCGAAGGCACAGCTCGACGGGCTTGCGGTGGCGAGGGAGGTCGCACAACGGTCCTTTGTGCTCGCCCGCAACGACGGCCTGCTTCCCCTGCCCGGAAAGGATTTGGAGTCCGTGGCAGTGATCGGCATCGCCGCCGAGGAGACCCGCGCGATGGGTGGCGGCAGCGCGGAAGTGGTACCGGAAAAGGTGATTTCGCTTCTCGAGGGCTTGCAGGCCGCCCTCGGCGAGCGGGTGCGCTATGCCACGGGAGTAGATCCGCGCGCGACACTGCCGAAAGCCGGTGGCCCGCAATGGAATGAGCTGCGAGTGACCTGCCGGAACGAGGCAGGCGAAGCGGTCTGGGGCGAGGCGCTGATCCGGGCCGGAGTGCGCTGGATCGGCGAACCGCCCGCCGAGGGGGTCGCCCTGGTCGAGATCAGTGCGGTGCTGACTCCGGAAACTGGTGGGCTGCATACGTTTTCGGTTCGCGGTGTCGGGCCGTTCCGGCTGGAGATAGATGGCCAGACGGTTTTTCAGGACACCATCTGGCCGGATCTGAGCGACCCGGCGGGCTTCCTGTCCCCGCCTGAGCAGCGGGTCGATGTCATGCTCGACGGCAAGCCGGTCGCGGTGCGGCTCGTTCATGAGGTGCTGCAAGGACTTCCGGTCCCGGCGATCTCCTTTCACTTGGGGCACATGGCGCCGCGGCCGAGCGAGGACGAGCTGCTCGAGCAAGCGGTGTCGTTGGCGGCCAGCGCCGACGCTGCGATAGTCGTAGTCGGCACGACCGAACACGTGGAGTCAGAAGGTTTCGATCGGGCCGACCTGGCATTGCCGGGCCGCCAGGATGAGCTTGTCGCCCGGGTGCTGGCGGTCAATCCCCGCACGGTTGTGGTGGTGAATTCCGGCTCGCCGGTGTTGCTGCCGTGGGCCGATGATGCGGCGGCCGTGCTGTTGAGTTGGTTTCCGGGTCAGGAAGGCGGCGCGGCTTTGGCCTCGGTGCTGTTGGGCGAGGCTGAGCCGGGCGGGCGACTGCCCACCAGTTGGCCCCGTCGCGACGAGCAGGTGCTGGAAGTCAGGCCGGAGAATGGAATCCTGCGGTACACCGAGGAGCTTGCCATCGGGTACCGGGCCGGGTTCGAGCCGCTCTTTCCGTTTGGCCACGGCCTTGGCTACACCACTTGGGAGTACCTGTCCCTGCTCGCCACGCCGTCACAGGTCACGGTGAATCTGCGCAACGCTGGCGCGCGGGCGGGACGGGAAGTGATCCAGGTCTATGTAGCCTGCGATGGCGATCGCCGTTTGGCCGGATTCGCCAGCGTCCCGCTGGAGCCGGGCGAGCAGACCTCGGTCGTGATCGAGCTGCCGGACCGGACGTTCCAGCGCTGGTCAGCGGGCGGATGGGAGACCCTTGAAGGCGAGTACGAAGTCCAGATTGGACACTCGATCGCGGACATCAGACTGACCGGAGTAGTGAGCATCACATCCGAATCCCATGATCCATCTCCTAATGTTGCAGCGTGACGATCGCTGACATGTGGTTCGACCCGACCTGCCCCTGGGCCTGGCTCACGTCACGCTGGCTGCTCGAGGTGGAGCGGGCCCGTGATGTCGAGGTTCGCTTCCATGTGATGAGCCTCGCGCTGCTCAACAAGCGCCCGCTCGACCGGGATCCGGTGCGCGTCGCCATCGCGGCCGAGCAGAAGTATGGCAATGCGGTCCTGCGACCGCTCTATACCGCGCTGGGCACCCGGATCCATCACGAGAAGCAGCCATTGGGCCGCGACCTCTATGCGGCCGCGCTCATCGAGGTAGGTCTGCCGGGCGAGCTTGCCGACGTGGCTCTCTCCGATACCTACGACGAGGTTCTCAGGGCAAGCCATCACGCGGGCATGGACCTGGTGGGAGACGATGTCGGGACACCCGTGATCCACCTTCCAGGGGCTGATGGGCGCAAGGTTGGGTTCTTCGGGCCTGTGATCGCTCGTGCGCCGCGCGGTGAAGCCGCGGGAAGACTGTGGGATGGCGTGCTGCTTGTCGCCGGCACCGAAGACTTCTTCGAGCTCAAGCGCACCCGCACCAGAGAGCCCGTTTTCAGCTCGCCGCTGCAACCGGCCCCGTCGGCACCCCGCCCGGTTATCTGAGCAGCTTCTTCGGCGCGGCCAACCGCCAGCCGTCGTTCACGAGCTCGGCTATCTCTGTCCAATCCGGAGAGTGGTCCAGGTACACCCCGACCCAGCCTTTTGGCCCTAGATAAGGCGGCTTGAAGAATCGGTCCGCTTCGGCGAGCAGCTCTGTCTGGGTCTCAATTGTCGATTTGATCCACGCGGCGGGGCGGCCGTTGCCGTCGGCGAACATGACGAATGTCTTGGAGCGCACCTTAAAGCTCGGATGGTGCACGCTGGTGCCCTCCGCCGCTTCGGGCAATGCCAGACAGATCTTGCGCAGTCGATCCAATGCGTTTCCGGTCACCCTCACATGGTGCCGTAAGCTCCCACGCCATGACGGCCATCTCGGAGGCTCCCGGCTGGGACGCCATTGATCAAGCCCTCGATCAGCTCTACCCCGGCGTGGAGCCGCAGCATCTGGCGACGATGCTGAAGTGGCGACTCGGTGGGCCGCAGCCGCTCGACGGCATCAGCATCTACCCGCGGGATGACCACTGGCATTACGTCAGCTACGGCATGTCCGAGCTCTACGAGAAGGAGTCGTCCTTCGTGGAGCAGTCGGGCTGGGGGTTCGAGTTCACCATTCGGGTGGCGCGAAGCGCAGGTGAGCAAGAGGCACCGATGTGGGCGGCCAATCTGCTGCAGAACCTCGGCCGCTATGTCTTCACCTCCAGCAACGCCTTCGGGCCGGGGCACTACATGACGCTCAACGGCCCGATCAACCTGGATCAGCCGGACACCGCCATCCGTCACGTGGCCTTCTACATCGACCCGGAGCTGGGCGAGATCGAAACGCCGCACGGCCGGCTCACGTTCTTGCAGGTGGTCGGCATGACCGATGCCGAGTATGAAGCGGCTCAGTCGTGGAGCACGGCTCGTCTGCTCGACGCTTTCCGTTCCGAGCTGCCACTGTTGGTGACCGACCCGGCACGCGGCTCGCTGCTGGACAACCCGCAAATCGCCCAGATCGTGGCCGAAGGTATCGCGCGCGACGGCTCATCTGCCTCATCGTCCTATGTGTCCCAGTTGGACTGGAGTGTGGACGTCGCGCCGACCCGCCTCGTGCTCGGGGCGCTCTCCGCGCCGAAGGTCGCCACCGCGCTTCGCGGGCGGCTCCCGTTCGGCCGCCCGTACGTGGTGTTCTCGGACGATCGCGAGCTGCACTTTCACGCCGGCGAGGCACTGAATGTGGATGCGGGCGTGGAAAAGGAACTCCACGTGACCGTTCCGAATGAGCTGGTGGAGCCGCTGTTGGCGGCGCTGGTGGATCGGGCGGGCATTCGCGCGGTCAGCTCCGACCTGACCATCGAGATCGTTCCGACCGAGATCAAGAACGACAACGGAGACGTCATCGAGGTCATCGGCGGGCAGTAGACACAGCGAGCCCGACAGAGTTGCATGTGCATGGGACGGGGAACAGAGTCGATGTGATCAAAGGAGATCCCCCGATGGCTGAACTCAACCGGCGCAGCCTGTTACGCGGCTCCGCGGTGGTGGCAGGAAGCGCCATAGTCGGTGGCCCGTTTCTGGGCTTCGTCGCTCGCGACGCGGCTATGGCGGCCGGCTCAACACCCGCGGCGACACCGGTGTTGGAGCCGGTCGCGGACCTTCGCGATGGCGCGGTGCGGCTATGGCTGCCCAAGGGCTTCCAGTACCGCTCCTTTCACGACAACGAGTACGGGCCGGTGCTCGATGGGGGCGGGGCATTGCCCGGCAGGCACGACGGTATGGGCGCCTTCCGCGGCCCGGACGGCACCACGATCCTGGTCCGCAATCACGAGGTCGCCAATGCGGGTGTGCCTTTCGGTGATGTCGCGACCGCATACGACAAGCAAGCCCGTGGTGGGACGACGACGGTTCGCGTCACCCGGCACGGTGAAGTCCTCAGTACCACCGCCAGCGTCAACGGCACGATGTCGAACTGCTCCGGCGGGATCATGCCGTGGGGAAGCTGGATCACGTGCGAGGAGACGGTCAACGGTCCTGATGTCGGCCCCGACTTCACCGGCCGGCCGAACGTGAGTCTGGAGCAGCGGCACGGTTTCATCTTCGAGGTGCCGGTGCGCGGTCAATCCGATGGTGAGCCGATCACGGCAGCGGGTCGGTTTGCCCACGAGTCGGTGGCCTTCGACCCGAGAAGCGGCTACCTCTACCTGACCGAGGACAACTTTGGCTTCCCGTCAGGCTTTTACCGGTACAAGCCGCCGCGGCACCCGGGCCACGCCTGCAAGCTTGCTGACGGCGGAAGGCTGCAGATGCTCGCGGTGCGCCGCCGGCCCAACCTCGACCTGGCGGCAGACCAGCGCAGGCACGCCACCTACCGGGTCGAGTGGGTGGACATCGACGACCCGGCACCGTCATTCCCTTACACGCCAGGCGAAGTCACACCGACCACAAACGACACTGCGCTGACCCATGTGGCAAGGCAGGGCTGGGCCCAGGGCGCTGCCTACTTCTCCCGTCTGGAGGGCTCTGTCTACGAGGACGGGGTCGTCTACTTCACCGCGACGCAGGGCGGGGGACCGGCCGAGACCTCGATCGGGCCGATCGCCGACGGCTATGGCAACGGGCAGGGTCAGGTGTGGGCCTATCACTGCGCCTCCAGCGTATTGCGCCTGGTTTATCAATCGCCCGGCCCGGGCACGCTGGACTTCCCGGACAACATCACCACGAGCCCGCGAGGCACCCTTGTGCTCTGCGAGGACAACGTCAACGACAACTACATTCGCGGTCTGACCCGTGGTGGAAGGCTCTTCGACATCGCCCTCAACCGCCTGGTCGGCAAGGATGGCACGAACCGGTCCAACGACGAGTTCGCCGGATCCACGTTCAGCCCGGACGGGCACACCCTCTTCGTGAACATCCAGGCCACCAACGGAATGACCTTTGCCATCTGGGGTGATTGGCGAAGCATCGGGGTATAGCCGAACGAAGGGCGAGCCGACCGCGGCTCGCCCTTCGCTGCGCTAGGCGGGTGTGCAGGTGGTGTTTGCGGGTACCCCGTTGGAGCCGCTCCAATTGGCGAGGAACCCGAACGCCGCGCTTGTGCTCGGGCTCAGATTCCCATTCCAGCCAAGGTTTCGAGCTGTCACGACGGCACCGCTCTGGGCGTAGGCCGCATTCCACAACTGAGTGATCGTCTGTCCATTGGGGAAGCTGAAGGTCACGGTCCAGCCGGTCAGCGCGACCGAGCCCGAGTTCGTGACCGTGACCTCGCCCTGGAAGCCGCCCTGCCACTGGTTCACGATGCGATATGTAGCTGAGCACTTTCGCGCCGTCGACGGGCTGGGTGACGGGGAGGCAGATGGAGAGGCGGTAGGCGATCCCGATGGGGATGGTGTTACGCCGCTTATCGCGGATGCCAGTGGTACGAACCATCGATCGGCGATCTTCTGATCGCCGGAGGAATTGGGATGCACACCGTCATAGGTGTCCGCCGCCGTGGAGAAGCCGGCCCACTGATCGACCACGGTGATCGGAGATTGAGCCGTGGTCTTGCTCGCCGCCCACCCCGGGATCGCGGCGTTGAAATCGACGACCCGCTGGCCGCAGGGCGCACAACTCTGCGGGTTCATCGGGATGATCTTCGCTACCAGGATCTTCATCGCCGGGTTGCTCACCCGCATCTGATCCACGAGCTTGCCGAAGGCGGTGAGGATGGTTGCCGGAGAGATGTTGCTCCACACGTCGTTGGTGCCGAAATGCATCACCACGATGTCCGGGCGGGTGCTGGCAAGCCAGCCGGGGAGCTGATTCTGGTTGGCCACATTGGTCGCCAGGAAGCCGCCGTGACCTTCGTTGTCGCCGTCGTGCGACACCGAGCAGCCCTGCGGCGGCAACGTCCCGACAAAATCGATGTTGGTGTAGCCGCTACTCTGCAACCGATTCCAGAGCAAGGCTCGCCAACAGCCTGGCGATCCGGTGATCGAATCACCGAGTGGCATGATCCTGACGGCTGCCGCGGAAGCGGGATTGGCGGGTTGCGTGACGGCGAAGGCGATAGTGGCGGCAAGGGCCGCAAGCATCGATACCGCAGCAGCCCAGGGAGCTGGCCGTGCCATGTTGTTGATCCCTTCCAAGGCGCGCAGGGACACCGCCGCCCACACGGGCACCTGCGCAAAGACAGGTGAGGTAACGATGCGGAAAGGCCCGGCTCCCAACAGGACCGACATCGTCTGTTGTAGATGGTATCGCTCCCGGTCTAGGTTTTCATTGAGACCCGACTATCAATGGGAGGAATGATCGTGCACAGACGGACACTCTTGGCTGCCGCAGCCGCGGCACCGGTGGCTGTCATCGCCACCGCCACACCGTCACAGGCCGGATCGTCGTCCTCGGACGAATTCCCAGCAGTCATCAACCTGCCCAACGGGTGGCGCCCGGAAGGGATCGCCATCGGCAGGGATACCACGTTCTACGTCGGCTCCCTGGCCAACGGCGCGATCTATCGCGGTGACCTGCGCACCGGGGAAGGCGCAGTATTCGTGCCAGGCGTTGCCGGTACCGCAGCGGTAGGTCTGGAGATCGACAGCCGCAACCGGATCTGGGCTTGCGGCGGGGGAGGCGGCGGCGCGGCTGTCTACGATGCGCGCAATGGAGCGCGGCTCGCCACCTACTCATTCGGCGGCACCTTCGTCAACGACGCCGTCGCGACCAGGTCAGCGGTGTACTTCACCGACTCGCAACGCCCCTTCCTGTACGCCGTTCCCCTTGGCCGGCATGGCCAACTGCCCGGTCAGGACAAGGTGGAGACCATCACCTTGCC
>DPJL01000011.1 GCA_003543035.1 Micromonosporaceae bacterium
TCGCTGGTGTCGACGACGTTGGCCCAGACCATTGGACGCGTGGCACCGACGTACTGGACGCGCTGCGCATCCGTACCAGCGGAGCCGCCGGCCGCGACCTTGGCGTCGACCTGAGCAACTCGCGCTGCACGCTCCGGTTGCCCCGGCGCGACGTCGAGGAGCCGGTCGGGCATCGGTTCGGGTGGTACTGGTACGACTGGTGCCAAGTGATGGACGTGGACCCGCTTCGTGTGATCGACGCGTGTGTGTCGGTTGTGGACGCCGGTCCGGAGTTGTTCGGCGCGTTGCCCGCCCATCTTGCCATCGAGGTGTGGGCCGCCGGCTACCTGCTGGGCCACGACGCCGCCGGCACCGTCACTGGTGCAGCCGCTGGCACGTTCGCCGGGGCAGCACCCCCGCGCAATGGTCAGCAGTGGCGGGACCGCGCGCTCGAAGGCTGGGTCACGCAAGGTATCGCGCAGGCGGACGAGCGCAAGCTCACCGACGCCGCGGGTCCGGCACTGGCCGCGCTCGTCGGGCGCGGGCTCGCCCGCGGCTGGTCCGACCGGTCCACAACAGATCGGGTTGGCCGTGGCTGAGTTACGCGACATCGTGGCGCGAATGGCCGCTCGTGAGGCCGCCGCGCATCTGCTCTGGCAGGAGCTGATGGAGACCAGCCCCGGAGTCATCGTGTCG
The DNA here is from genome assembly GCA_003543035.1 of Micromonosporaceae bacterium. Lineage (GTDB taxonomy): Bacteria > Actinomycetota > Actinomycetes > Mycobacteriales > Micromonosporaceae > Rhizocola. Next base: position 676 of record DPJL01000011.1, read on the forward strand.
GCGACGCCGCCGACAGTCGTCCGTCCCTTGGTCTGCGCCGTCTGCGGCACCGGGCCTGAGCAGGTGGTGCGGCACTATCCGCAACCTGACCTGGAGTGTTGGCGCGTCGTGAGTGATGATCTGCCGGTGCCGGCAGGCACATCGGTGCTGCTCATGCTCTCTTGCGAGTGGCTTACCGCGCGGGCGCTTCTGCCCACGGTGATCGCCTCGGCTCGGTTCGGGTCCCTGATGCCGCTGACTTTCCGAACCCGAGCCGTCGCATGGGCATTGCAGCGCGGCGGCGCCGTCGACGAGCGCATAGGCGCGCTGGACGCCTCGGAGGCCTGGGTATCCGCACTCCATGACGATGTGTCTCCCGCGCTGGCCATCGCTGCGTTGAGCCTCACCCTGCAGCGCCAAGGCGCACTCACCGTACCCGCGAGCAGCCGCCGACTGCCGACCACGGGCGCAACCGCTCAGAGAATCCGAGACGAGTCGCGTGGCCTGGCCTCATCAATGGTGAGCCCGCACCGCACCGATCCGGCCATCACCGGGCTGGAGGACTACTACGCGGAGATCCGCCGCACGACGGCGATCGCCGCTTTCGCATGAGCCGCAACACATGATGAGGCCCCCGACCGGATTGGTCGGGGGCCTCATCGCCAGTTTGAAGGTCAGGTCCAGTTGCCGTCATCCTCCGTGTACGGACCATCATTCGGCGACGTCGAGTCCGCCTGGTACGCCACCCGTCCGGACTGGACGTGGGCCGAATGCGTCACGGCCACCACCGCGAGCGCGAGCGCCAAAGTCAGCGCGATCCTACGGCCTGCCACTATCCGTCGCACCTTAACCCCTTTCCTATCGCCATCGAATGCATTGAATCTAGGTGGCAGCAAGGCATTGTGCAGCTTGACTTTCGACCGGTCACCATAACCACTCGGTGCACCATTCGGGGGTACCCATTACGCGTCGTCGGTCGAGGGAAGGTCCGATAGGGAGCCCGCTATCTGCTCCTCAAGCTGGGTGGGTTTCGACTGGCGCACCAATCGCAGCGCTTCGGCGAAATTGGTAGCGGCCGAAGTGAAATCGCCTTCCGCGCGATTTGCGAGACCGAGACCGCGAATGCATTGCGCGACACCTGGCAGATCGCCGATCCGTTGTGCGATTTCCAGCGCTTCGGCGAACAATGGTTTGGCGTCGCCCAGCCTGCTCTCGTGCAACGCGAGCATGCCCGACCAGAACAGTGCCTGCGCGGCGCCCTGCCGGGCGCCATTCGCCCAGTAGATGTCGAGTGCCCTGTCGAGGAGTCGCTTCGCTTCGGGAAACTCGTTGCGCGCGATGTGCACCTGCCCCGTCGCCCGCAACACATACGCGACGCCGCCGTGGTCACCGTGTGCGCGCAGCACCTCCTCAGCGTCCCGGTAGCAGGCCAGCGCCCGGTCATAGGCACCCGTGTGGCGCTCCAGGTTTCCCAGGTACACCCGGACCGTAGCGGCGCCGTGCGCGTCGCCCAATTCGTTGAAAATGCCGATGGCGTCGTCGAATTCGGCGCGCGCCTCGTCATACTTGGTCCGGTCGATCGCCACCCAGCCAAGCCTGTACCGGATGGCCGCTTCGCCGCGCCGGTTGCCAGTGGCACGCGAGGCGCCAAGCGCGACGCTGAGGGCGGTGTGCCACTCGTCGAACAAGCGGCGCATCTGGAACATCGGCGACGCGGTGCATGCGATCTCCCACGCGGCCTCGGCGGCGCCGTCCTCGGCGGCACGGCGCAGCACCTTGAGGATCGCTTGGTACTCATTGTCGAACCAGCGCAACGGTTCGTCGCCGAGTGGGTCAATGGGGTGCCCACTGGGCGCCCAACGAGTCGCACCGGCCCGGATGTTCTGGAAGTCGCCGCCATAGATGCTCTGGTAGGCCCGCTCGACAATGGCGAGGTAGGCGCCGTACACCCGCCGGCGGGCAGCCGCCAGGGTCTTGGCCGACTCGTCAAGGTCAGCGCGCTCCGAGGCGAACAGCCGGATGAGGTCGTGCAGCATGAAACGCGGATGCCCGGACGGGTCATAGCCGGCAATGTCGATCAGACGGGCGTCGAACAGCTGCTCCAGCACGCTCTCCGCGGTCCGCGCGTCAGTGTCGAGCAGCGCGGCGGCCAGCCACACCGAAACGCTGGCCAGGTCTACGTCGCCGATCGCGCGCAGCAGCCGCTGCGCCGGCTCGCTTAGATAGGCGTAGGTGAGCTCGATGCTGACCCGCACGTCGAGCTGCCCGTGCGCGAGGTTGTCGAGCCGGACGCGTTCGTCGCGTAGCGTGCCGACCAGCCTTGCGATGGTCCAATATGGCTTCGCCGCCAGCTTCGCGCCGGCGATCCTCAGGGCGAGCGGCAGGTGGCCGCACTGCTGGGCGAGGTCCTCGGCCGCCTGCGACTCTGCCGACACCCGCGGCACGCCTATCAGCTGTGACAACAAGCGCAACGACTGCGCGCGGGTCATCACATCGAGGTCGATGCGGTGGGCACCGATTGTCGCACCCAGCCGGGTCCGGCCGTTGATGATGATGCGACAAGTACCGCCACCTGCGATCAGCGGCTGAATCTGCTCGTCGGATGCAACGTTGTCAAGGACAACGAGGACTCTTCGGTTCGCGAGCGTCGTGCGGTATCGATCGAGCAGCTCCTCGAACGTTTCAGAGGCGGCCACCGGCTCGGCACCGAGTGCGCGCAGGAATCGCGCGATGACGGTCTCGACGGTCACCGGCGCGTCGCCGTCGAAGCCACGCATGTCGGCGAACAGTTGCCCGTGCGGGAACTCCCCCGCCAGCTTGTAGGCGATGTGCAAGGAGAGTGCGGTCTTGCCTACGCCGGCCGGCCCCGTGATCGCCACGATCTCCTGGGCCGAATTTGTCAGTGCCTCAACCAACCGCGCCACCTCGTCGTCTCGTCCGGCGAAGTCGCCCGGCGGCGGAGGCAGCGTGTGCGGTGTCTCGGCAACACCCACCAGCTCATCGTCAGCGGCCGAGGTATCCACGGCATCCACGACCACGGGCGGTGTCGCTGGGTGGAATCCTGCCTCGGCCAGCGACTGTTCATCGTCGCGCATCACCGCGCGATGAATCAGCTGGAGCTGGTTGCCAGGATCGGTACCAAGCTCGTCGCGCAGCCAAGCGCGGAGCCGGCCATAAAGATGCAGCGCCTCGGCACCGCGACCGGACTGGTAGAGCGCGACCATCGCCTGCCCGCCGAGGCGTTCCCGTAGCGGGTTCAGCAGAGCCATCTCGGCCGCCTGGTCGGCAATGTCCTCGGCACCCCCGGCGGCAAGTTCGAGGCCGAACAGGTCCTCGTAGGTGGTGAGACGCATGGCTTCCAGGGGCTCACACAACACCGCGGCCACCTCACCGTCCGCCTCGCCGCCGAACGCCGCGCCCCGCCACAACCCGAGCGCCGTACGCAGCTGATGACGAGACTCGTCGGCGGACCGATTCTGCTTCCAATTGCGTGCCATGTGAAGGAAACGGTGGGCGTCCACTTTCTCCGGTACCACATCCAGTACATATCCGGTGCCTTGGGAATGCAGTGCGATGTCGCCTTCCGGCCCGACCAGGTCGGCGAGTGAGGTCCGCAGGTTCGACACTCGCGAGTGGACGACAGCACGGGACTGGGCTGGCGGGTTGTCGCCCCATAGCAGCTCGACCAGCCGGTCGATGGTCACGAGACGGCCCGCGTCCAAGGCGAGGATTCCTAAGATGACGCGCTGCTGCCGTCGGGACAACACTAAAGATGCACCATCGTGGATTGTTTCGATCGGCCCGAGGATGAGAATTTCCCCCACGAAGTCCCCCCGCGTTTCTATGTGCGCGCGAGTAGGAAAGTACCTTGCCATAAGCGGCAGCGTCCACTGGATAGATCATCGACGGGCATCGAAGAGCAGCCACCTGCGGCAACATCCGACCCGGGGGCCCACCCGTACCAGCGGTTGTCATAAATATTTAACACAATTGGACGACTTGCCACCCGTGACGCTGCCATGACGAAATCAAGCGGCTAGCCGGTGGCAAGCCGACGGTTAGCCGGATAAGGGAGGCTTATCGGCATAACCAAATAGAACGGGGAGATCAGTTGAACGTCCAAACCTCTATCGACCGCCGGTACCGCATCGCGTCCACCGACGGACACGGTATGGCTGCCACTGCAATCCAACCCCAGGCCGCCCAGGACAACCGAGCGGTCGTTGCCACGTACATCGCCAACGACGTGATCCGCCACGGCATCGAGGCTGTTCTCCGGCAGCTGCCGGCGGTGGGCGCCGTGCACCATTGCGCACGCCCGCAGGACGTTCTGTCGGCGATAGTCGACGAACACTTCGACGTCCTCATCACCACCGATCCGGAGCTGGCCGCCGCCGGATGCGAGCCACCCGGCCGCACTCGAATACTGATGCTGGTCGACGACTCGGACGCAGAGGACATCGCGCTGGAGATGCCCACGGCGGACGGGTTCCTGCTGAAGCACGAGCTCACCGGCGAACAGCTGAGTCACGCGCTGGCTCAGGTTGGCCGAGGAGAGATCGTGATGCCGTCGAGTCTCGCGCGGCGGCTGCTGGCCAGGCGGGCAGCCACCGGCACCCTGCAACCGGCTGGCCGCGCGCGGCTTACCGATCGTCAACTGTCCGCGTTGCGCCTGATGGCCGACGGGCTGAGCAACAAGCAGATTGCCCGCCGCCTGCAGATTTCCGAGCATGGTGCGAAGCGGCTCGTCACGAGCATCATGCTCAAGCTCGACGCGCCCAACCGCACCACGGCGGTGCTTGCCGCAATGCGGTTCGGCGTCATTCCGCCGCCAGGTGACGAGGTGGCGAGCTGACCTCGCTGGGCGCACACGCCGCCGGGCCGCCTCTGATCGCAGGCTCGGCAACCGACCTATGGGAGGTCTGGCACCGTGGTGGACACATGGACGTGACGGCAGGTCACTCGGCCCGCGCCCTGCAGGCATTCAACCAGCGACGGGTGCTGAGCAACTTCTTCGAGCACGGCACCCTGTCGCGCCGCGAGATCGGCGCGCTTACCGGCTTGTCCAAGCCGACCGTGTCGCAAGTGCTCACTCGCCTGGAGGCGGCGGGCATCGTCATGTGCACCGGCGTGAGCACCGTTTCAGGCCCTGGCCCCAATGCGCAGTTGTACGAACTGAACGGCCGTGTCGCTCACGTCGCGGGCGTCGACATGGCTGACCATCGGGTCACGGTCGAGGTGGCCGACCTGGTGGGCCGGGTTGTGGGACGCTGCGAGCTGCCTACTGATCAGGATCCGGTAAGTGGGGTACGGCAGGCGATTGAGACCGCCACCACCAAGGCCGGCATTGGACTGAGCGCGCTGTCGCACATCGTGGTTGGCGTGCCTGCCGCCGTTAATCCGCGTACCGGCGCCCTGTCCTACACGGCACGGCTCACACGGTGGGCCACCGCCGATCTGCCCGCTCGGCTGCACTCCCAGCTGGGCGTGGGCATCACCATGGAGAACGATGTCAATCTCGCGGCGATCGCCGAGCAACATGACGGCCACGCCATCGGCCACACCGACTTCGCGGTCTTATGGGTGAGTACAGGTGTCGGCCTCGCCCTGGTGATCGACGGTAACCCGCACCGGGGCGCGACCGGCGCGGCCGGCGAGATCGGGCACGCCCGGCTGGCCTTTGACACCCCGCACCGCAGTGCTTTGGGTGGCGAGTTCGAGAACCTGGTCGGCGCGGACGCCGTGCGATCCCTGGCGCAGGAACACGGTCTGACCGGCGAGGACCCCACCACCATGGTGCAAGGCGCAGCCAATTCACTGCTCTGGCCGAAGCCTGCCGGGGGTCAGCCCGCAGGCGACCAGGCCGCGTTCCTGGGCGCCTTGGCCGACCGGATCACGATCGCGCTCGGCGTCGTAGCGGCAGTCATCGATCCACAGCTGATAGTGCTCAATGGCGATCTGCTCCGCGCCGGCGGCGAGCAGCTGCGCGGCCTGATCGAGCGCCGGTTGCACGCATTGGACGTACCGCAGCCGACAGTCGCGCTGACCGGCGTCAAGGGCAATGCCGTGGTGGGCGGCGCCATCCACCTCGCGATGCGATCCGCGCGCGCGACCATTTTGGACTCCGGCCACGCGAGGTAGATACCTTGCCACGAGTTGCCAGACGCTGGCAACTCGTGGCAACATCTGACAAGAGTGCAGCGAGTAACCAGTAACCAGTGAAAGAGGCGCGCATCATGACCGAAACCCTTCTTCCATCCACTGCTGTTACGGTCACCCGGCTCGCGGGCAACATCGGCGCTGAGATCGGCGGTGCGGATGCCGGCGGCCCGGTGAGCAACGAGACCGTCGCCCGTATCCGCCAGGCGCTACTCACCCATAAGGTGGTGTTCCTACGTGATCAACACCTGGAGTACCAGACCCAGGTGGCGTTCGCACAGCGGCTCGGCGATCTGACGCTCGGTCACCCGATCTTTCCCGCGCCGCAGGGCCAGCCGTTTATCCGTGAGATCGACTCGACGAAGGGCACCCGGGCCAATCATTGGCACACCGATCTGACCTTTGTGGACAGACCCCCGTCGTTCATGTTTCTGCACGGCGTGGTCATCCCGCCGGTCGGTGGCGACACCATCTGGGCGAACACCGTGGCCGCCTACCGAAGCCTGCCCGCCGAACTCCGCGAAATCGCTGACCGGCTACGGATCATCCACAGCAACGACTCGGATTACACCCACGACACCGTTACCGCGCAACGCAACGAATACGTCTCCACCGTGTACGAAGCCGAGCACCCGGCGGTACATGTGCACCCGGAAACCGGCGAGCGGGCGCTGCTGCTCGGTGGCTTCGCGGTCAGCGTGGTGGGCTTCAGCCCACGCGCATCGCGTGACATGATCCGGATCCTGCAGGATCATGTGACCAAGCCCGAGCACACTGTGCGGTGGAAGTGGCGCCCCGGCGACCTTGCCATCTGGGACAACCGCGCCACGCAGCACTACGCCATCTTCGACTACGGCACAGAGCACCGCCGCGGTGAACGGGTCAATGTGGCCGGCGAGGTGCCGGTTGGCATCGACGGGCGCCCCGGCACAGCTGTACGTGGCGACGCCTCCGCTTACTACCGCCACGGCGGGCACAACTGAAACATCTACGAAAAGGCCGAGCGGACCGCTTCCGCTCGGCTTTTCGTAGATTTCACGCAAGGGCCAGGACTTTCCGCGCGGCGCGTTCCGCCTCCTTGACGATCGCGTCGTCCTCATACGGGAGTCCAAACCCGGCCAGCGGAAGCACGTCAAGGTGGGACCGCTTGCCGTTGGCAACAGCGCTCCTGAGCCCAGAGCATATCGCGCGGTCACGAGCCTGTGTTGGTGAACCGGGGCAGGTGATGCGCGTTGGCTTCCAGCAGCGCGTCGAGCAGCGGCACCGCGATATCCCACTGCCGCACAAGTGGATTGGCGAGCAGTGCCCGCAGGGCGATCCGCCGGTCGCCGGTCTTCGCCGCTTCGATGGTAAGCACCTCATAGGCGGTCACCGCTTGGACGAGACCCAGCATCTCCGGTGCGAGCGGAGCGACCTGTACCGGATGAGCACCGGCGAGATCCACATGCGCCGGCAGCTCGACGACCGCCTCGTCGGGCACGCCGAGGATGCTGCCGTTGTTGCGCAGGTCGACGTAGTGGTGCGCACCGTCGCCGGTGAGCAGCGACGTGACAAGTGCAGCAGCAGCCTCGCTGTAGTACGCCCCACCGCGCTTCTCCAGTAGCTTCGGTTTGTGGTCGAGGGCAGGGTCGGCATACATGTCCAAAAGGGTCTGCTCGATCTCCAGGACTTCCGCGGCACGGTTTTCGCCGACGCGCTGTTTGGCGACAACATGATCGGTGCAGTAGTAGAAGTGCAGGTAGTAGGAAGGAATAGCGCCGAGCGTGGTGGCGAGTTCCACCGGGATGCTGCCGCCGACCATCTCCGCGACCCGGTCCGAGGCGAGGATTTCCGGCAGCCGGTCAACGCCGTCCACCAGGACCCGCCGCACCCAGGTCAGATGATTGAGCCCGACGTGTTCGAGGCGGACGCGGTCGGCGTCCACTCCGAATGAGGCAGCCAGCCGCCGCTGGACTCCAATCGCGACGTTGCACAGGCCGAGGGCGCGGTGTCCTTCGTCGAGCAGTGCCCGGGTGACGATGCCGACCGGGTTGGTGAAGTCGACGATCCACGCTCCGGGCTTCGCCTGTTCGCGGACCTTGTCTGCGATGCCTAGCACGACAGGCACCGTTCGCAGGCCCTTCGCGAAGCCACCCGGGCCGGTAGTTTCCTGTCCGAGCTGGCCAAACTTGCCAGGCAGCGTCTCGTCGACGAGCCGGGCTGCCTGCCCGCCAACACGCAGCTGGATGAGTACCGCATCAGCGCCGTCGACGGCCTCGTCCACTGAGGTGGTGGTCGTCAGTCGTCCGCTGAACCCCTGCTTGTCGAGGATCCGCTGGGCGAGCCCGCCGACCACGCTGAGCCGGTCTGCGGACACATCGTTCAGCACGAGCTCGTCGACCGGTAACACGTCCACGCGCCGGGCGAAACCTTCGATGAGCTCCGGTGTGTAGGTGCTGCCGCCACCGATCACCGCGATCTTCATGGGGTCTCATTTCGCTTGTCGTGATTGTCATGTGGTCGCATAGGCCTTGGCCTGAAGGGTATACAGCTCGGCATAGGTCCCACCGGCACGCATCAGCTCGTCGTGGGTGCCGCTCGCGGCGATCCTGCCGTCCTCCAGCACCACGATCAGATCTGCCATGCGGACGGTCGAGAAGCGATGCGAGACATAGACGGTGACCGCGCCATGGGAATCCTGGGTACCAGCAGCAGCGGCGAACCGTTCGAACAGTGCGTGCTCGGCCATTGGGTCGAGCGCCGCAGCAGGCTCATCGAGGATGAGAACGGCCGGCCGTTCGGGCACCAGTGCGCGGGCGAGACCAACCCGTTGCCATTGCCCACCGGACAGCTCCGCGCCCTTCGCGTAGCGGGAGCCGAGTATAGAGCCGAGACCGTCCGGCAGCCGAGCAGGTAGATCGGCGATGTCTGCTCTCGTCAATGCGTCCTCGATAGCGTGATCAGGAGCTATCACTGACCTGTCGCAATCGCCGACTCCAACGCTGTCGCGCAGCGCCAGCTCGATCCGGGCGAAGTCCTGAAACAGTGCGGCGACCTGAGTTTCGTCGGATCGTGAGGTCGTCACCTCCCGCCCGTCGAACCAGATCCGGCCTTCGGTGGGGCGGTAGAGCCCGCAGAGCAGTTTGATAAGCGTGCTCTTGCCCGCACCGTTCTCGCCGACCACCGCGACGATGGCACCGGGTGGTAGCACCAGGTCCACTTTCTCGAGTACCGAGCGATCGCTGCCTGGATAGGCGAAAGAGACGTTCTGCAGGACGATCCCGCACTCAGCGGGCGGGGATTTCACGGCATTCAACCGCGCCATCGGCTCGGGCGGCACTTCGGCCAGCCGGTTGACGCGCGCGATCGTCACGCCTGCCTGCTGGAGGACGGCGAGCAGGGTAACCGCCGACGTGATCTGGAGTGTCGTCTGCACCGCGAGAGCCAGCACCATGACGAAGTCACCCACCGTCGCCTGGCCGGTAGCCACCTGCCGGAAGACGAAGAGCAGAGCCCCCGCGTAACCGGCGGCGAAAGCGAATTGCCCCAAGCTGTTGACCACCGCGGCCCACGCTTGACCTCGCCACAGGTGTTTGGTGGCGCCGTCCCAAGCCGCCGTGTGTCTTGCCACAACGTCCTGCTGCATGCCCAGTAGCCGCAGCTCAATCAAACTCTCCGGGGTAGTCGCCAACCGCAGGAAGTGCCGGGAGCGGCGGGCTTCCTCGGCTGCCGCCTCCTGTGACCGGTCGATCTCACGTTGCGCGCGAGCACTGGCGATGACCAGGAAGACGGCGAGGCATGGCACGAGCAGTAGCACCGTGTTGAGCCGGGCGAGCAGCACCGTGCTTAGGGCAAGCTGCAAGATCAGGCCACCGAATTGGAGTGTCGCCTCCAGCGCACGATTGATGTTCCATGCTTGCGACTGGGCGACCTGCAGGGCGTCGGCATAATCCGGCTGCTCCCGGCGGGCCAGCGGCACGTCGGAGTTCGCGACCACGAAGAGCCGCTGTTGCAGGTACGCCTGGGTCATCTCGCCCAGCTCGAAATAGGACAGATGGGCGAAGTGCATGCCCATCAGCTCAAGCACCAGGAGCGCCGCGAGCACAATGCCGATCACAGTCACCTGAGTGCTCTGCCCGGTGAGCATGGCGTCGGTGAGCTCGCGCAGGCCGAGCGCGATGAAGGGGGTGGCCAGGAAGCCACCACCCAGCAGCAGCACGGACTTCACCAGTTTTGCGCGGTCCATTCGCCAGGCCATCGACAGCAGCTCACGGGCTGCGGACAAGGTCTTCACAGCTGCACCCCCGAAACCACCGCGTCCGAGAAGCGGTCCGCCTGGGTGCGGAACATGGACGCATAGGTCCCTGGCTCGGCCATGAGACTGTCATGACTGCCCAGCTCGCTGATGCGTCCATGCTCCAGCACCGCGATGGTGTCAGCGCGGCGGACGGTCGAGAACCGGTGCGAAATCACCAACGTGGTCAGCCCTTCGGTGAGTTCCAGGAATCGCTCGTAGAAGTCGATTTCGGAGCGCACGTCGAGCTGGGCCGTCGGCTCGTCGAGCACCAGCACCGTGGCGCCCCGGTTGACGGCGTAGAAGGCTCGGGCGAGCGCAACGCGCTGCCACTGGCCGCCGGACAGGCCCGTGCCGCCGAGGTACTCCGGCGACAACACGGTGTCGAGGCCTGCGGGCAACCCCTCCAGGATGTCGTGCGCGTTGGCACGCACCAGCGCATCCATCATGGCCTCGTGATCCTCGGCCAGATGCGCCGCACCGAGCAGGAGGTTCTCGCGCATGCTGAGGTCAAAGCGAACGAAGTTCTGGAAGATCACCGCTACCTCGCGGCACCAGCCACGCGGATCGATGGTGCGCAGGTCGTGGCCGTCCACCAGGACCATCCCGGAAGTGGGTGGGTATCCGCCGGACAACAGCTTGACGAGCGTGGTCTTCCCGGCGCCGTTGACACCGACGAGAGCTGTGGAACGGCCAGGCTCCAGCACCAGGTCCAGCCCGTTCAGCACATCCCGGGACGCTTCGGGGTACCGGAAATGCACGTCTGTGAACCGGATCTCGTGTGCCGCGCCAGCGGTGAGGGCCGCCGCGTTCGGTTCCACCACAGGTTCAGCGGATGCGCCTGTGAGTACCGGCTGGCGCAGCAGTTCCCGGTACTCGTCGATGCGGCCTTGGTATTGCAGGCCGTTCAGGGTCTGGTCATCACATTCGGGGAAATACACCCCGAATCGCAGCGGGACAAGGATGGCTTGGACCACGACAGCGAGCGCCACCACCCCTTGACTGGGGCTGTAAAGCTTTCCCAGCACGACAAACGCCGTCACCGCCACGATAAATCCGATCGCCGTGTACACGAGGAACGGCCGGAAATATATAGCGCGGCGCCGCCGCCACAGGGGCTTCAGGTAGGCCTCCGATTCCGCGTCATAACGACTCCGCAGCCAGCCCAGCAGTCCCAGCACGCGGATCTCTTTCGCCGCGGTGGGCTCGGTACCGAATGCCTGCAGATAGTTCATCCGTTGCCGGTCGCGGCCCAGCAGCGCCCACTCACGGCTGAACTTGTCCAGGGATCCTCGCTGCCCGTAGCGGATCACGATCGCCCCGATAGTGAGCAGCACCGCGACATACCAGGAGGTCACCACTGCGACCAGCACCACCGCGCTGATCAACTGAAGGTAGCGGCCGACCAGCCGCGGCAACGCTGCCGCGGCCACGCCGGGAGTCGGCGCGTTACGCATGAAGGCATCGCTGACCTCCGCTACCGCTGAGACCGCCCGTTCCTCTTCCACCCGTTCCAGGGGCGCTTGCATGGCAGTCGAAAGCAGGTCGGTCAGCGCGTGCCGGTCGATCCGCCGCGCCGCTAGCGCGGCCAGCGCTTCCTGGAACGGAGGGACCAGTTGCTGGCCGATCAGCGCGATGAAGGCGAAGGTCAGATTCGCGCTGGCTTTCCCGAGGATGTCGGACATGCCTTCGCCGCCACCAACATCAGTGGTGATGTCGAGCATCACCCGGCCCATCGCGATGATGAAGGCCGTCGGCAGCAGGCCGGACAGCACCGCCAGAATCACCGTCGGGGCAAGGACTCCGGACCCCGCAAACCGCAGCAACGAGGCCAGCCGGAGCCATGCACGAACTCGCTCGCCAGATACCACGCTCACGCTCTCACTCCGCCCTGGATTAACACGGTCCGCTCGCAATCACCGGGAGCGTCAAGCCTTCCAACCCACCCAGTGGGACTCAGCCGACCCATCGACGAGCACCTTGTGCGACGAACAGCCGTTGTTGGCCAACGGATCACGGTGTACCGCCTCAAGTTGAGCCTCATCGATGGAACCGGAACGGGTCAGGGTAAGCCACGTCTTGGCGTTCGCCTGCTGATGTGTGAACTGGTTGCCCACCGTGCCAAGACAGCTGGTGCAAGCTCGCAACGGTTCGGGACGGTGGAGGAACTCCGCGAGCCGGTCGGCCAGGGTGCTGACCGGCTCAAGCGGGCAAGCCTCGCGGTCATGGAAGCTCGGGTCCGCGCTCACCGGGCACAGGTACACATGTCCTTCATGGACGGTGTGACAGGACCAGGCGTGTGCTTGCTGGCACGTGTCGTAGACGGCCTGGATCTGATGCGGCGTCATGGGTTCGGCGGGCATGACATGCCGGAATGAATGAAAGTCCTTGAGGATCAGAATCTTTCCAGCAAGGCGGCAGCGACGCGTCAGCTCTTCGAGCCCTTCGGGACGGACCCGGGTGCCTGGGTACCGGGAGACATGCACCTCGTCCACATGGTCCAGCCATTCGAAGTCGGTGGCATGCAGCCGCGTGCCATTCGTGCTGAGCCGGATCGTGGCGTTCAGGCCGGAATTCCGCACTGCGCGAAGCAGTGCAGGCAGTTGGGGGTGGAGCAACGGTTCCCCGCCGAGGATGCGGACCTCGTCGACATCCGCAACCTGGCCTAGGTTGGACAGGTCCCGCTGGACAGTGTCGGGGTCGGCCAGACCTTTTGGGGCGATAGGGCTGGCGTGCGTGCATGCGACACACGAGATGTTGCAGTGCCATGCCGCGTTGAGCTCGATGGCAAGAAGGTGAAGACGAGGCAACTCGGTCCTCCTCGGATTGTCGACCCAGGCTATGGCGTCCTTCGATCTCTGGCAAGCACGTTGCCACACCTTGGCACCCCCTGCCAGTGCCACAAACGGAGTCGGCCCTATACCCATTGGTGCGAACCATAATTCCATGTTGCCAAGTTGTACCAAGTGGTCGAGAATAGGCCCGCACTCTCTGGAGGACTTGAAGCCGCTTGAGCATCTTGAATCTGGGCATCGTCGCGCACGTGGACGCTGGTAAAACCAGCCTCACCGAGCGGCTGCTTTACGCAGCCGGGG
>DPJL01000230.1 GCA_003543035.1 Micromonosporaceae bacterium
CCGTGCCTCGATCGCGGCACGCAGCCCGGCGCCGCCGGCACCGATCACCACTACGTCATATTGAAATTTGTCCACTTTTTCACCCTATGAAACGGAGGTCGGAGAACCAGCCTGCGGCCAGCGCCATGATGTAGAAGTCGGTGATGGCCAGGGTGGCGAGGGTGATCCAGGCCAAGCCCATGTGCCGGACGTTGAGCTTTGACACGATCGTCCACATCCGATAACGCACTGGGTGCTTCGAGAAGTGCTTGAGCCGGCCGCCGACGATGTGGCGGCAGGAGTGGCATGAGGCGGTATAGGCCCACAGCAGAATCACGTTGACCCAGAGGATCACATTGCCCAGGCCGAAGCCGAAAGCGCCGTCCGCCTTCTGATGGGCGAGCACCGCGTCATAGGTGTTGAAGAGCGAGATAACCACTGCCGCGTAGAAGGCGTACCGGTGCAGGTTCTGGAAGACCAGTGGGAAACGTGTCTCGCCACCGTAGTTCTTGTGCCCGTCCGGAACGGCACAGGCGGGCGGGGACATCCAGAACGACCGGTAGTAGGCCTTCCGGTAGTAATAACAGGTCAGCCGGAAGAGCAGTAGAAACGGAAGGCTCAGGGCCGCATACGGAATCAGCGGGTGATCGGGGAGGAACCGTCCAAAGTGCGCTGCCGCGGGTTCACAACCTTGAGACACACACGGCGAATAGAACGGGGTGAGGTAGTGATACTGGTCGATCCAGTACCACTTCTGCATGAACACCCGGACCGTCGCGTAGGTTACCCAGGCGGTGAGCCCTATGACCGTCAGCAGTGGGGCGAGCCACCACCGGTCGGTGCGCAACGTCTTGGCGGCAATCGCGGCGCGCGCTTTCGCGCCGGTCGGCCTCGTAGCCAACGTCGTCATATCAAGTCTCTCCAGCAAGGAAGCAAGGGTCGATCACCGACACGTTACGCCGCGCCACACCACATAACGACGGCGGTCCGGTCGTCGGAGAGGTTCTTCGCATCGAAGCCCGTATCGAGTAGATCGACATCGCGCAGGAAGGAGTCCATGGACGGTGGCGTGCGCCACCGGTGAGCGAAATGTCGCTGTCCACTGGCAACCCTCGTGAATGCGGTAGCCAGCCCATCGGTCAACAGCGCGATGGTGGCGCCGCGAGGAAGGTCGACCAGCGCCGCGGTGGCCTGCTCGGGCTGGAAAGGCAGCAGGGAGGAGTTGTCCGCGGCGTTGCCTCCGGCGAGATGCTGCCACTTGGTGCCCAGGTTCAGCCACGCGCTGGAGTTGCCGATATGGGCCAGCCAGGCGACGCGCCCGCCGGCCGGGCCGGGCCGGCTGGGGACGATCATGACGATGAGCGTGGTGTAGAGCGCGCTCATCTGGATGCCCCGCAATTGGGCGCCATCGACCATGGCTTGGGAGATCGTGCCGAAGGTTTCGACAGCGGTCAGCTCCTCCAGTGCCACGCCCTGGTCGAGGCGTCGCCGCAGCTCATTGACCATGGTGGTGGTAGCCAGATTCGCGCCCAGGCCCGCAAGGCCGGCTGGAGTGGCGCCGTCGGCGACCGCGACCACGAGATGGTGACCGGCCGAATCCTGGGCCAGACGATAGGCATCCTGTCTTGGCCGGCCTGGGCGTTGATTGCGATGCCGCGGCCCGACGATCGACGTTCCGCGCACCACCACATCGCCGAGCTTGGCCGCATCGGCGGCAACTCCCGGCAGCGCGGGCTCCTCCGGCAATAGCCACGGTGGGCCTGGCATTCGTGCCCGGAGGGCCGGTTTCTTGGGAAATCGGCTGCGGAAAAGACGCAGGGCGAAGGTGGCCGCCCACAGAAGTAGGACGGCCACCAGGAGCGCCGCGGCGAACTGCACCGTGGGCGTTACAAAGCCCACATCATCACCAATCTTCAGCCGCTCGCGCCGCCCGTGAAGTTCCACGAGGCCAGGTGCAGCGCCGGCGCGCTCGAGTTGTACATCTCATTGCGGTTGGGCTGCGGCACCACCTCGGAACCCACGGCCAGGACCATGCCCGGGCCGAGCGCCTGCGGATAGGACTGGGTGAAGCGGAAGTTGCGGACCGGTCCCACCACCTCGCCCCGTTCCACCAGCCATGCTCCGTTGCGGGTCAGGCCGGTGAGCACGAGCAGCCGTGGGTCGAGCACCCGGGTGTACCAGAGATCGGCGACCAGGATCGCCCGTTCGGCACCCGCGATCATTTGCTCCAAAGTGGAGTCACCCGGGCCGAACCCCGGGTTCTGTGGGATCGGGCCCCAGTTGTCGCCGGCGAGCGCATGGCCGGTTGACGTCGTGTTCGCCAACGCGGCGGTCCGCCGGTCGTGCGTCACCGACACCGTGATGCCCTTCTCCACCAGGGTCAGCCGCGACTTCGGCGTGCCTTCCGCGTCGTAAGGCTGACCGCCAACGGGCTCGAAAGGGCTGTCGTAGATGGAAATGGCGGGATCAAACTGGGCCGAGTCAAGCTCTGCGAAGCTGCGGCCCTCGGTGAAGACCTTGCCGTTGAAGCCGTAGAGCGCAAAGTTGTTGAGCAGATCGGAGACGGCTTCGGGTTGCAGGATGACCTCATAGCGGCCCGGCGGCAGCTCGACCGGGTTCGCCTGCGAACGGGCCGAGGAGACAGCTCTCGTGCCGAGGGCAACACCGTCCAGATCGGACAGTCGAGCGCTCGAACGCCGGGCCACTCCGTCCGCGCCGTTGAGCCGGGCGATCCCGTCCATCACGGCATCGGTGGCTGAACCGTCTACTGCCTGGCCCGCCGAGTTGCGGTAGGAGCCGGCCCAGTAGGAGGTACGGCAATAACCCGCGGTCTCCAACCCGGCCCCGGCCTGCACGAAGTCATTTACCCGGGCGGCCCGCTCGGCCGGCTGGCAGTCTCTAACGGCATTGTCCACATAGGAGGCGTCGATCAGCGGGGACGCAGCGGTGACGCCCGGCCAGCCTGGGTCGCGAGGAGCCAGCGCCAGCATCGCGGCTGCCCGCTCCAGCAGTGACGTCGGGTCGGAAAGGGTGGTGGACAGGGCGACGGTGCGCCCGTCACGGTGGGCCCGCAGGCCGACCGACACGGTCTCCTCGTCCACGTTCTGGTGGATGAATGAGTTGGCAAAGCGGGTGAGCGCCGATTGCAACCGCTCCACCCTCACCTCGACTTCGGCGCCCGGAAGCGAGCGGCTCGCGAGATCCAACACCTGCGCTGCAAGCTCTTGCGTGCTCACGACCGAACCCCCACTCGTACCCCTTGAAAGCGCGCCGGTGCGGCCGGGTGCCCGGTGTGTCCGGTCTGGCCCGGCTGGCCCTTGCCGCAATTCGGCGTGCCCCACGCGACGATCTCGTTGGAGAGCATGTCCATTGAGTTCCAGAACTTCGGGCCGATGCCGGTGTAGGTGGGGTTGCGCACCATCCGGCCGAGCTTGCCGTTCTTGACCTCATATCCGATCTCGCAGCCGAATTGGAAGTTCAGCCGTTTGTCATCAATAGACCATGATCGATTGTTCTCCATGAAGACGCCGTCTTCGGTGCCGGCGATGATTTCCTCCAGGGTGTGTGGCCCGGGTTCGAGACCTACGTTGGTCATACGGACCATCGGCAGTCTGGCGAAGCCATCTGCTCGCACGCTGCCGCCGTAGTCGAGACCTGCCACGGCGGCCGAATCCCGGCCTGCCAGCACCCCGACCCAGGTGCCGTTGCGTACCGCATATCGTTTGGCCGCAGGGGTTCCCTCGTCGTCGAAGCCGAAGCTGCCCAACGCTCCTGGGATGGTGGGATCGATGGTGATGTTCATCAGCTCCGAGCCGTAGCGCAGGCTGCCGAGCTGAGCCAGATC
>DPJL01000366.1 GCA_003543035.1 Micromonosporaceae bacterium
TCGACACCGGCGGCATCCTCGCACCCGAGTCGGTGCGCCGCCTAGCCTGCGACGCCGCGCTACTCCCCGCCGTCCTCGGCGGACAAGGACAAGTCTTGGACGTCGGGCGGGAACGACGCCTATTCACCGGACCCCTACGCCGCGCCCTCGTCCTCAGAGACGGCGGATGCGCCTTCCCCGGCTGCGACCGCCCACCCCCGGTGGGCCGACGCACACCACATCAAACACTGGGCCGACGGCGGACCAACCTCCCTAGACAACGCGGTCCTCTTGTGCGGGTATCACCACCGACTCATCCACCGCAACCAATGGACCGTCCACATCGCACCAGACGGACTCCCAGAATTCGTGCCACCCCACTACATGGGCCAACAAACACCCCGCCGAAACACCTACCACAGGCGGCCCTAAGCAAGGTGCCCTACGGTGAGCGCGTGCCGGTGGACAACTACAGCGAACGGATCGGCCCCGACTCTGGCGGAGCCACTCGATGCGATCACTAATGCGGCGTTTCTGATCGCCTCGACCGCCTTGCTTTGGCAGCTGGCCAAGGCGACTCCACGTCCACCTGTCGCCGCTTGGATTCTGCCCGGATTGCTTGGCCTGGTAGGGCTTTGCAGCCTGTCGTTCCACACCTTTGCCACCGAGTTCACCGGCGCGCTGGACACTTTGTCGATCCTGGCCCTCATCCTGACCGCGGTAGTCCTCATCGTCCGGTCGGGCTGGAACGTGCCTTGGCGCTGGGCATGGCTCGCCGCACCCGCGTATCTCGTGGCGGCGTTTGCGCTCAACACGTTGCTTCAGGCCATCGGCGGGGACAAGGCAACGCTGGGCGGCTACATTCCGGCTTTCGTGGGGCTGGCCGGCTTCGGCCTGGTCCTGCGAGCCCGCGAGCTGAACCTTGCCGCAGCCGTCTTCGCCGTCTCCCTGACCCTGCGCACCCTCGACGACCCACTCTGCGGCAGCTTCCCGGCCGGCACACACTTCCTTTGGCACTGTTTGAATGCCATTGTTTGTACCTGGTGAGCCGCTACGTCATCGGCAAGCTCACTGGCGCACTTCCAGATAGTCCACGTTCGGGCCTCCGTTAGAGGTGGTCGCACGGGCTTGGATCGTGTTAGGGCCTGCCCTTAGGGTCACGGTAAGCGTCAGAACGCTCCACTTGTCCCACGTTCCGGTGCTGCCGAACGCGGCGGCGGGCGCCAGCACGGTGCTGTTCACAAGGATGTCCATCGGGCGATTTGCGGTGGTGCCATTGGCATATCGGAGCCTGATCGTCACTTTGCCGGCGTTAATGGCGGGAACTGTCCACTGGACATAACCTCCCACGACGTTGGCATAGTCGACGAAACCGGCGCCGGAATAGCCTGCATGATTCGCTGCGACAACTCCATCCGGCGAGAGAGCGGCGTTCTCTGCCTCGTATCGCGTCGTATGCTGCGCCGGCGACGGAGTCGGTGAAGGCGTGGGCGAGGCAGTTGGGCTCGGCGACGATGACGGCTCCGCAGACGGTGTGATCGTCGCGAGCTCGGTGGGCTCCGCGGTCGGGCCGGACGGCCAGCCGAAGGCAGTGCCACTGCTCCAAATCGGCGGCGAGTAGAGCATCCTGAACGCGATCACCCCAAGGACGATCGTTACCAGGACGCTTGCGAGCATCCGCAAGGCCCCGAAGTTACGCAGGCGCTCCACACGCGATCCTCCACTTCGACGTATGTATTGATGTAACGGTTCGGCGCGGCCCCCCGATGACCCTGTAATTGAAGGGAGTCTTCCATGCGCAGAACCACCCCCATTCTGCTGGGTCTTTTGCTCGCCGGGACCTCGGCGGTGCTGATCGCGCCGGCGCAGGCACGGGCAGCGGCTGCCCCGATTTCTGCCTCACTATCCTCGCAGTTACCCACTCTGACCAGCAGCGTCCCAGTTTTCGTGCACGGCACTGATATCACCACGGCCCGCCGCGCGGTCGCAAATGCGGGCCTGACGCTGATCACCACCTGGAACAGGATCGGCGTGGCGGTCGCTCGCGGCACCGCCGCTCAGATCACGGCGGTCCGCACGCAGGCCGGCGTGACCTATGTCGAGGGCGACCAGCCGATCAAGCTGCACATGTCCACGTCCAACCTCGCCACGCGTGGCGAACAGACCCGGGCCGGCCTTCGCGACAGTCAGGGCAGGCCGGTCGATGGACGCGGAGTGTCGGCGGCCATCATCGACACCGGTGTGGACGGCACGCATCCGTTCTTCAGGAACGCTGATGGCACCAGTGCGGTCAAGCTGAACCTGAAGAACATCTGCGGCCCGCTCACCGACCTGGAGTTAGCGCTGCCGGTCCCGAACGACTCGTGTTTCCTCGATCTGACAGCGGTCAATGACACTGACACGCTTTCGGTGGGCGGACACGGTACCCACGTGGCAGGCACTGTTGGTGGACGCGACACTCTGCTCAGCGATGGCACCCGGTTACACGGCGCGGCTCCAGGGGCGACCCTGATCAGCCTTTCGGTCGGGGCCGGGCTGAGCATCTTCGGCGCCGACAGCGCGTTGAACTGGGTGCTGGAGCACCACCAAAACCCTTGCGCTGGTTGCCCTCCGATCAAGATGA
>DPJL01000174.1:0-134 GCA_003543035.1 Micromonosporaceae bacterium
AGGCCAAGGGTTGCATCTATCTGGGCATCATCTCGGACCTCACCGAGGGCCCGTTCAAGGCGCTGGCCGTGCCGATCACGGACGCGCAGAAGGCTTTCTGGAAGCGGGTCAACCAGTCCGGCGGCATCGGCGGG
>DPJL01000174.1:507-8386 GCA_003543035.1 Micromonosporaceae bacterium
GACAACAAGTACAACCCGCAGGTGCACAAAGAGGTCTACGAGCAGATCAAGGGCAACGTGCTCGCGCTGGCGCAGACGCTCGGCTCACCCACGACGGCAGCCATCCTGCCCGATCTGAAGGCCAGCAACATTGTTGCGGCACCCGCGTCCTGGACGTCGGCGTGGGCCTTCGAAGACGTGATCATCGAGTCTGGTGCGAACTACTGCATCGAGTCGATGAACACGCTGGACTACGCGGTCGACAAGTACAAGACGAAGAGCGTCATGGCCGTCCACTACGCCGGTGACTACGGCGACGACGCTGCGGCCGGGGCGAAGATTGGTGCCGAGAAGCTCGGCCTCACCTTCTCTCACCTCAAGACCGACGCGGGCGCGGACAAGCAGGCGGGCGCGATCGCCGAGATCGTGACCAAGAAGCCGGATCTCGTCATCCTCACCACCGGACCGACCGAGACGGCGACCATCGTCGGCGGCGCGGCGGCTCGTGGCTTCACCGGCCGGTTCATCGGCACCAGCCCCACCTGGAACCCGGGTCTGAACGCCTCACCGGCAGCGGCCGCTCTCGCTGCTCTCTATGAGCAGAGCGCGCCGTGGAACTCGTGGACCACCAACAGTGCGGGCCACGAAGCGATGCGCAAGGCGCTTCCGAGCGTGACCCCGAACGAGGGCTACACCTCGGGCTGGGTCTGGTCCTACCCGCTCAAAGCCGCGCTGCAGAAGGCGGCCGCCAATAAGGACCTCACCCGCGCCGGTCTGCTCGCCGCGGTCAGGTCACTTGAGTCGGTGGACTACGAAGGCATGCTCCCCGCAGGAGCGGGCAACTTCAAGGCCGGTGCCCCCGGTCAGGTCAAGGTGACCGCCTTCTACAAGCCCGACAAGGCCGGTGCGACCGGTGTGGCTCAGGTCAAGGACCTCACCGTCGGCCCCACAGCCTCCGCCTACAAGCTCGACGGCCCCTGCTACAGCAAGCTCTAGATCGGCGTGATCAGGGAGTTTTCCCGGCGTGTCGTCGGCGTGCCGGGCCCGAAACTCCCTGATCACCGTGATCATGCGAGCTGCGCGCAAGCGAAAGCGCCGCGGTCCAAAGTGGACCGCGGCGCTTTGACGTACAAGCTTCAGCTTGAGCTTTCGGCGAGCTCCAGGAATTTGCGCTTGGTGTTGAGCGCCTGCTCGGCTTCCTTGATGCGCTTGGCATCCCCGGCCGCCTGGGCCCGCTCGAGCCGGGCCTGAGCCTCGGCCACCTGGTCGCGCATCTGGGTGAGAAGTGGGTTGGCCGAAGGCTCGGTGCGCCGCCAGGCGGCATCCATGCCCTCGCGGACCTTGTCCTCCACCGCGCGAATGCGGCGGTCAAGGCTGGCCATCGACTCGCGCGGCACCCGGCCGGTGTCGTGCCACTGGCTGAGGATCTCGCGCAATGCGGCTTGAGCGGCCTTCGGGTCGCCGTCGACATCGAGCGCCTCGGCCCTGGCCAGCAGCTCCTGGCGCTTGGACAGGGCCGCCTTTTGCTCAGCGTCACGCTCGGAGAAGACCTGCTTACGCCGGTTGAAGAAGACGTCCTGCGCGGCGCGGAACCTCTCCCAAAGCTTCTGCTCGGCCTCCTTGGAGGCGCGAGGGGCGGCCTTCCACGCGTCCATCAGCTCCTTGAGCCGGTCCGCGGTGGCCTTCCAATCCGTCGACTCGGACAGCTGCTCCGCCTCGGCGACGAGCTCGTCCTTTGCCGACTGAGCCTGCTTGCGCTGTGAGTCGAGGGTGGCGAAGTGGCCGCCGCGACGGCGGGTGAAGCTGTCGCGAGCCACCGAGAAACGCTTCCACAGCTCGCCGTCGGCCTTCTTGTCGACCCCGCGAATGGTCTTCCACTCGTCGAGGATCTCCTTGAACCGGTCACCGGTGGTCTTCCAGCTCGTGGACTCGGCGGCGAGCTTCTCCGCTTCCTCGACGAGGGAGGTCTTGCGGGCGACCGCTTCGACCCGGGCAGCGTCGCGGGCCGCCTTCGCCTCGGCAGATTTGTCCTGCGCCACGGTGATGAGCAGGTCGAGGCGCTGGCCCAGGCCGTCGATGTCGCCTACGACGTGTGCTTCGTCGAGGCCGCCGCGTAGCCGCTTGGCGGTGGTGAGCGTGTGCGACGCGTCGGCCGCACCCGAGTTGAGCCTTGTCTCGAGCAGCTGGACCTCGGTCAGAAGGTCTTCAAAGCGGCGGACAAAGTGCGCCAGACCCTCCTCCGGAGTGCCTGCCTGCCATGATCCGACGGTGCGTTCGCCTGCGGAGGTCTTTACCCAGACCGTTCCGTCGGCGTCTACTCGGCCGTAGCTCGCCCAGTCGCTCATCATTTCCCTCGTTCTTCCCGGCGTCCCGCCCATGCGAGCGACCGCCGCCATAGCGCGTATCCCGATGTCATTCTGCCCTGGCTCATTCCATAGCAGCGACCGCATGCGACCTTACGGCCAATGTCGTCTCGCCGCATCGGGTCAGGAGTCCACTCAAGGGCACGATCCGGTTACGTTTGTTACATGAAACCCGTGATCGCGATTGTAGGACCGACTGCGGCTGGTAAGTCCGCCCTGTCGATCGCTCTCGCTCACATTCTCGATGGTGAGGTGGTCAACTGCGACTCTATGCAGCTCTATCGGGGAATGGATATCGGCACGGCCAAATTGACCCCCGCTGAGCGCGAAGGCGTGTCCCATCATCTGCTCGACATCTGGCCGGTGACCGAGCCCGCGAGCGTCGCGGAATATCAGCGGCTCGCCCGTCAGGCCATCGACGACATCCAGCGCCGGGGCAGGGTTGCCTTGCTCGTCGGCGGCTCCGGCCTCTATCTGCGGGCAGCCATTGAAGACTTCAATTTTCCGGGTACCGATTCAAGCCTGCGCGCCGCGTTGGAGGCCGAGCTGGCCCAGGTCGGGCCCGCGCCCCTACATGAGCGCCTGAGCACCCTGGACGCGGCCGCCGCGGAGCGCATCCTGCCCACGAACGGCCGCCGGATAGTGCGAGCTTTGGAGGTCATCGAGCTGACCGGGCGCCCGTTTACGGCCGCTCTGCCCACTCCGAACCCGGTGTACGAAGCGCTAACGATCTCCGTCGACCGCCCCGACCTGGACGAACGGATAGCCCAACGGGTCGATCACATGTGGGAGCAGGGCCTGGTAGACGAGGTACGTGCATTGGAGAAGGCCGGCCTGCGGGACGGCCTGACGGCGAGCCGCGCACTCGGCTATCAGCAGGTGCTCGCCCACCTGGCGGGAGAGTGCAGCGAGCAGGACGCTCATGCGGCCACTATTCAGGGCACCCGGCGGTTCGTGCGGCGCCAGCGTTCCTGGTTCCGTCGCGACCCTTCGGTAGTCTGGCTCGACGGCACATCGGCAGATCTGGTTCAACAGGCACTTCTCGTAGTCAAACGGGGGTCGCAGTGAGGTTCACCAAGGGTCATGGCACCGGTAACGACTTCATCCTGGTAGACGAGTCTGTCGAGCTGTCACAGGATTTGGTGGCCGCGCTATGCGATCGCCGGTTCGGCATCGGCGGTGACGGGGTGCTTCGGGTGGCCCGTCAGGGTGACCTCTTCTTTATGGACTACTGGAATTCGGACGGGTCGCTCGCCGAGATGTGCGGCAACGGGGTTCGGGTTTTTGCCCGGTACCTGTGGGAAGAGGGCCTGATCACCGGATCTTCGGTGGCCGTGGCGACCAGGGCCGGCGTGCGCACCGCCTACCTCGAGTGGGACGGGATCCGGGTGGACATGGGCGCGCCCAAGCTGCTTGGCACTTCCGACGGCGGTCTGGCCATCTCGATGGGCAACCCGCATCTCGTGTACGAAGTGTCCAATGTGGACAAGATCGATCTTTCCACCGCACCCGCATTCGACGAGGCCTTCTTCCCAGAAGGCGTCAACGTCTCCTATTACGAGTGGGTGGGAGACGACCACGACCACGTAAGGATGCGCGTCTACGAACGCGGCTCAGGCGAGACCCTTTCCTGCGGCACCGGCGCCTCCGCGGTCGGGGTCGCCGCCCTCAACGCCAAGGGTCAACAGGTCGGTGCGGTGATCGTCGATGTCCCTGGCGGCCGCCTGCGCGTGACCGTCGACGAGCAGACGTCCTGGCTCAGCGGCCCGGCCGTGCTGGTCGCCAACGGCCACCTCGATGTGGCTAGCCTGTCTGGTCGACCTGCGAATCCAGCGGAGCACCCATGGCCCGCAACGCGACCGCGCGCACAGCGGTAGCGACGGCCGGGGCCACCTTGCTGTCGAAGACGCTGGGCACGATCACACTCGGGTTCACCTTGTCTTCGCCGACCGCGTCGGCGATCGCTTGAGCCGCGGCCAGTGCCATGTCGGCCGTGAACTCCTTGGCCTGGGCGTCGAGCATGCCCCGGAAAACGCCGGGGAAGGCCAGCACATTGTTGATCTGATTGGGCTGGTCGGACCGGCCGGTGGCGACGATCGCCGCGTGCTCCCGCGCCGCCCTCGGATCCACCTCGGGGTCGGGGTTGGCGAGCGCGAAGACGATCGATCGCGGTGCCATGCCGGCGATGTCGTCGCCGGTGAGGATGTTTGGCGCGCTCACTCCAATGAAGACATCGGCCCCGACCAACGCACCCGGCAGGTCCCCGGAGTAGTTCTCCCGGTTGGTGTGCTCGACGAGCCACTGCCAATTCGGCGAGAGGTCGGGCATTCCGCGGTGCAGGATGCCCTGCCGGTCGTAGGCGATGATGTTGCCAACCCCTTGGCGCAGAAGGAGTTTCATGATGGCGGTGCCCGCCGCTCCGGCGCCCGAGACCACGACGGTGACGTCACTGAGCTTCTTGCCCACCACGCGGAGCGCATTGGTCAACGCGGCCAGCACGCAGATAGCCGTGCCGTGCTGATCGTCATGGAAGACCGGGATGTCGAGCAGCTCGCGCAGTCGCGCTTCGATCTCGAAGCAGCGCGGCGCGGCGATGTCCTCGAGATTGATGCCGCCATAGACAGGGGCGATGGCCTTGACGATGTTCACGATCTCGTCGGTGTCCTGAGTGTCCAGACAGACCGGCCAGGCGTCGACGCCGCCAAAGCGCTTGAACAGCGCGGCTTTTCCCTCCATCACGGGCAGCGCCGCGTACGGGCCGAGGTTGCCCAGCCCGAGCACAGCCGAGCCGTCGGTCACCACCGCCACCGTGTTGCGCTTGATGGTCAATCGACGGGCATCGTCGGGATTCTCCGCGATGGCCTGACATACCCTGGCCACACCGGGGGTATAAGCACGGGAGAGTTCGTCGCGAGTTCGCAGGGCGATCTTCGGGGTTACCTCGATTTTGCCGCCGAGATGGAGGAGGAAGGTACGGTCAGAAACCTTTCGCACCTCAACCCCATCGAGGATCTTCAAAGCCGCGACCACCTGGTCGGCATGCTTGCTGTCGGCGGTGTCACAGGTCAGGTCGGCGACGAGGCGCACATGATCGGAGTCGACGACGTCGAGCGCCGTGACGATGGCGCCGGCTTCCCCGACGGCAGTGGTGAGCCGGCCGATCGCCGAGGCGTCGGCGGTGACCGCAACCCGGATGGTGATCGAGAAACCGGCACTTGGCAGGCGGATTGAGGACACTTATGTCGCCCTTCGTCTTCGACGGCGTCTTGGAATGAGGATGCGCTTGATACCTACTACATGCCAGCATCAAACGAGAGGAGGCAAACTTGCGTACGAACCATGAAATAGAGGAGCAATCGCTCGAACTGGAGGAAAGGCACTCGCTGCGGCGTGTCGCCGGCCTGTCCACCGAGCTTGCCGACGTCACCGAGGTCGAGTACAGGCAGCTGCGCCTCGAACGCGTGGTGCTGGTCGGAGTCTGGACCACGGGCACGATCATAGAAGCGGAGAACTCCCTCGCCGAGCTTGCCGCCCTCGCCGAGACTGCTGGATCACAGGTCCTTGAAGGTTTGATCCAGCGGCGTCAGAATCCTGACCCGGCCACCTTCATCGGCCGCGGCAAGGTGGATGAGCTGCGTGCCGCGGTCGAGTCGACCAGCGCCGACACCGTGATCTGTGACGGTGAGCTGTCCCCGAGCCAGCTGCGCAATCTTGAGCAGAAGGTCAAGGTCAAGGTGATTGACCGGACGGCGCTGATCCTGGACATCTTCGCCCAGCACGCGAAGAGCAAGGAAGGTAAGGCGCAGGTCGAGCTGGCTCAGCTGCAGTATCTGGTACCAAGGCTGAGAGGTTGGGGTGAGGCTCTTTCCCGGCAGGCCGGTGGTTCTGCCAGCGGATCGGGTGGCGGTGTGGGTCTGCGTGGACCCGGTGAGACCAAGCTCGAAACCGATCGGCGCCGCATCCACACCCGGATCTCCAAGCTCAAGCGAGACATCTCCGGGATGAAGGTCGTCCGGGAAACCAAGCGGGCCGAGCGCAAGCGCAGGTCGGTTCCCGCTGTCGCGATCGCCGGTTACACCAATGCCGGTAAATCCAGCCTGCTTAACCGGCTCACCGGAGCCGGCGTGCTGGTCGAGGACGCACTTTTCGCGACCCTGGACACGACCACGCGCCGCGTAACCACCCACGATGGGCGGGAGTTCACCCTCTCCGACACCGTCGGGTTCGTCCGGCATCTGCCGCACCAACTGGTGGAGGCGTTCCGATCGACGCTGGAGGAGGTCGGGGAAGCCGATCTGGTGCTGCACGTTGTCGACGGTGCTCATCCGGATCCGGAGGAGCAGGTTCGCGCCGTACGTGAGGTGCTCGCCGAAGTCGGCGCCGATCGTCTACCGGAGCTGTTGGTAGTGAACAAGGTCGACGTCGCCTCGCAGGAAACCCTGTTGCGGCTCAAGCACGACTGGCCCGACGCTGTGTTCGTGTCGGCGCATTCCGGTACTGGAATGGACGAGCTCCGCGAGGCGATCGAAGCCGGGTTGCCCAGGCCCGCGATGGAACTGTTGCTACGGGTGCCTTATGACCGTGGCGATCTGGTCGAGCGCATCCACCGGACGGGTGAAGTGCTCGAGTCGGCGCATGCCGAAGGTGGCACAGTGCTGCGTGCCCGGGTCGACGCCGAGCTTGCGGCTGAGCTGGAACAGTACAGCCTGAGCGCGGAGGAGTGGATCAAGGCGGGTTCGCAGGGGTAAGCCGCGGCTCGCGCACGTGTGTCAGACTGTCCGGATGCGGGAAACAGGGGCTCGGATAACCTCTTTGGCGTTGGCAGGTGCCCTGCTCGTTGGGGCGCCTCTTCCTGCCGCTGCGGTGGAGCCGACGCCAACCCCGACCGGGGTTGGCGCCTCGCCTGAGCCCAAGAAGGGCACCGCGGTCTGCACGATTGCCGATAAGAATGCGATCGAGCTTTCCGGTTTGGCGCTCGCCA
The DNA here is from genome assembly GCA_003543035.1 of Micromonosporaceae bacterium. GTDB lineage: Bacteria > Actinomycetota > Actinomycetes > Mycobacteriales > Micromonosporaceae > Rhizocola. The sequence continues at coordinate 7,831 of DPJL01000174.1, forward strand.
AGGGTTTCATCTATGTGGCGAACGACGGCACTGAGACAGCTGCTCGGGAGAGGGTGTTCAAGCTCAACGGTTCCACGTGCGCTCTGGTCGGTCAGCCGTTGGCCTACCCGGGTCAGGGCCCGGCGGATCCGGAAGATCTCGCGATCGGCCCGGACGGGACGATCTGGATCGCGGACATCGGCGACAACGACAAGAAGCGCCCAACGGTCGCGCTCTGGAAGATAGTCGAAGACAAGATCGACGGACCCTACCGATTGGCCTATCCCGAAGGGCAGAAACACGACGCCGAGGCGTTGCTCATCGGATCAGACGGCCTGCCCATCATCGTGACGAAGCCGTTGAGCGGGCCTGGAAAGATCTTCATCGCTTCCGCCGCGCCGGACAAGACGAGTACCTCGGGCGTGCCACTCAAAGCCGCGGGCGAGGTCACCTTACCCAAGACGCAGACCGAGAATCCGATGACCGTGGCCGGCCGCACCATGATCACCGGCGCTGCGATGTCACCGGACAAGACCCGCGTGGTGCTGCGTACCTACGCCGACGCGTTCGAGTGGAC
>DPJL01000174.1:8734-11715 GCA_003543035.1 Micromonosporaceae bacterium
TGGAGCCATGGGGCGAGGCGATCAGCTATAGCGCGGACGGCAAGACCTTCCTGACGGTTTCCGAGACCGAGTCGCTAGCCGAGGACAAGCGCAAGCCCATAGTCCTTAGCTACCAGCCGAATACGCAGGCGCACACGCCGCCCGCATTGGCGTCGGCCGCCGCGCCCAAGCCGGTCGCAGAGAAGGCATGGTGGTCCTCCCTCGTCTCCAGCACAGATCGCCTGTACCTGCTCATCGGATCGGTCGGCATCTTCGGGATGCTGCTGGTGATGCTGGGTGTGACGGGAATCCTCCGGGCGCGCAAGCGGCGCAAGCGCGAAGAGGACGAGAACGACGGCGACAACTCCGAAACCAGGCTGATCAAACACATCCCTGCGCGGGAGCCGGTGTATCAGCAGGAGTACTACGACCAGGGCTATGGCCAGCAGGGTTACGGACACCAGCAGCAGCCGAATTACGGCTATCCGCCGCAGGGTTATCCGGACCCGGGCTATCGCCCGGACCAGGGCTACGGCCCTCAGCCCGGTCAGGGCTATCCCCAGCCCGGCTATGGGCAGCAGCCTTATCCGGATCAGTATCCGCCGCAGGGCTACCCCGATCAGGGCTACGGCCCAGAGCAGCAGCCGCCGCCCTACCGCTGAGCTATTGGACTCTGCGCACTATTGGACTCTGCGCATGACCGCGACGACCTTGCCAAGGATCGTCGCCTGATCGCCCGGGATCGGTTGGTAGGCAGTGTTTCGCGGCACCAGCTGAACGTGCCCGTTGCGGATCCGGTAGACCTTGATTGTTGCCTCACCGTCGATCATGGCTGCCACGATGTCGCCGTTTTCCGCGGTCGGCTGCTGGCGCACCACGACGAAGTCGCCGTCGCAGATCGCTGCCTCGATCATCGAATCACCCTTGACGTGCAAGGAAAACAGCGTGCCCTGGCCGACCAGCTCACGTGGCAGCGGCAGGATGTCCTCGACCTGTTCCTCGGCCAGGATCGGCCCACCAGCAGCGATGCGACCCAGCAGCGGCACATAGGCCGGAGTGGGTCGCGCGGCGCGAGCTGCGTCCTCTTCCTCGACCGGGCGGCGCACATCGACTGCGCGTGGACGAGACGGGTCGCGGCGCAGAAAGCCTTTGTTTTCAAGCTCTTTGAGCTGATAGGCAACCGAGGACGGGGAGACCAGGCCGACCGCGTCACCGATCTCGCGAACGGTGGGCGGGTAGCCATACTGCTCGACCCATTCCCGGATCACCACAAGGATGCGGCGCTGCCGGCTGCTCAGATCGGACTCGGCGAGATCGCCGGCGGTCGCGGTCGCGGAGGACACCGAACGCATCGGCCCCGCTCCCCCTGGTGCGGAAGGCGGCCGGCCGGGCCGTGCTCGATCAAGTGGGGACATCGCAGACTCCCATTCGCATCTTCGTGACGGCATGACTGTAACCGGACACGCGTCAAGTTTCAAACATCTGTACGACACCTAGTGCAATAGTACTGACGTTCTAAAATGCGATCCGTGACACGTCGCGATAGCGCGTGTCGCGACTTGCCTCCGGCGCGATCGAGGCTTAAGTTCAATCCACAACATCTTGTGGTGGCTCGGGCCCGAACCTCTATAGATTGGGGTTTAGCGGCTCGGTTGGCCGTCGTGACACGGTCACAATCTGTGATTGGAGGGGTGGTCAAATGCGCTGTCCGTACTGCCGCCATCCCGATTCCCGCGTGGTCGACTCGCGCGAGGCCGATGACGGCGCGTTGATTCGCCGCCGCAGGCATTGCCCCGAGTGCGGCAAACGCTTCACCACGGTGGAGGAGGCTGTGCTCGCGGTGGTCAAGCGCAGCGGGGTGACCGAGCCGTTCAGCCGCAGCAAGATCATGGGTGGGGTGCGAAAGGCTTGTCAGGGCCGGCCGGTGGCCGAAGACGCCATCGCGTTGCTGGCTCAGCGAGTGGAGGACGTGGTGCGGGCTCGTGGCGCCGCCGAGGTGCCGAGCCAGGAGGTCGGGCTCGCCATTCTCGGCCCGCTGCGTGAGCTCGATGAAGTGGCATACCTCCGATTCGCGAGCGTTTACCAGGACTTTCAATCCGCGGATGACTTCATCCGCGAAATCGAGACGCTGCGTGCGTCCGTTAAAGACAACAGCTGACTGGGTCATTGGAGGGGGCGAAAGATGGGGGAGAGCGGTACGGCAAGCGCGAGCCATGCGGCGAAGCGCAGGTCAAACGGGTCGTTGCGCGTCGAGCGGGTGTGGACCAAGGAAGGCGTCCACCCGTTCGATGAGGTCACGTGGGAGCGCCGCGACGTCGTCATGACCAACTGGCGCGATGGCTCGATCAACTTCGAGCAGCGCGGCGTGGAGTTCCCGGATTTCTGGAGCGTCAACGCCACGAACATCGTGACCACCAAATACTTCCGGGGCGCGGTGGGCACACCGGAGCGCGAGTGGAGTCTCAAGCAACTCATCGGACGGGTGGTGAAGGCCTACCGGGCGGGCGGTGAGAAGTATGGCTACTTCGCCACCTCCGCGGATGCCGAGACCTTCGAGCACGAGCTGGCGTGGATGCTGCTGCACCAGGTGTTCAGCTTCAACTCACCGGTCTGGTTCAACGTCGGCACGGCTTCACCTCAGCAAGTATCAGCGTGTTTCATCCTGTCTGTGGACGACTCGATCGACTCGATTATGGACTGGTACAAAGAGGAAGGTTTGATCTTCAAGGGTGGGTCGGGCTCCGGCATCAACCTCTCCCGGATCAGGTCGAGCAAAGAGCTGCTTTCCTCTGGTGGCACCGCTTCTGGGCCCGTCAGCTTCATGCGTGGCGCCGACGCGTCGGCCGGCACCATCAAGTCCGGTGGTGCGACCAGGCGCGCGGCCAAGATGGTCATCCTCGATGTGGACCACCCGGATGTCGAGGAGTTCATCGTCACCAAGGCGCGCGAAGAGGACAAGATCCGCGCGCTGCGTGACGCCGGCTTCGACATGGACCTCGGCG
>DPJL01000176.1:0-8839 GCA_003543035.1 Micromonosporaceae bacterium
GTCCACGCCACGCCATCGCCCGGGCCGGCACCGCGAGCGTCTGCCCGTTGGTGAAGGTCACCGTGATCGCGCTGCCGGACGGGTTGTAGGCAACGTAAGTCCCGCTCCCCAGAACCGCTGAGGTGGGCGAGTTTCCGGTGACTGTCGTCGACGGAGTTCCCCAGCCCCGCAGCGCGGAGATCCAGTGGTACGCGTGGGCCCGCGTGTCACCCCACTCGGGCGCGGGGTTGTTTCCGGTCCACAACGAATGCGCCGAACCGGGGTCACTTACGGCAAGGAATTGCCAGATGACATCGCGCCATTCGACCTCCTGCCCGCCATTGTTGGCGCGCAATTCGTTGATGTTCTGCGTGATGTCGGGCTTCCAGGCACCGTGATAGAGCGACCCGCCCGTGATCGGCAACATGTTGATGCCGTGGATTTCTTCGGGGTTGGCGGTCCACCAGGTGGCGTAAGCACCGCCGGCTCCCCACAGGATGCCGAGCGTGTCGTGTGTATAGGCGCCGGGGAAGACGGCGTTGTCCTTGTCGAACCAGTACTGGCCGACCGCGTCGCGCTCAGTGGTGTAAAGGTAGATTCCGGCGTTACGCATTGCCGTGTCGTTGGTGTTCTGTCCAAACAGGACCATCGCGTGTGCGAACATCATTGCCTCGCTTGAGGATTCCTGATTGTTGCCATGCGCGAAACCGGCGTGCCCAGCCGCCCACGAGTGCCCCGCGAACGGGTCGAAGTTGCGGAACAGCGGGAACATCGTGTCCGCGCGGTCATAGTTCGCCGCTTCCTTCACCAGCAGCTTGACCATCCCGCCCCATTGGCCAGCACCGACCCACGCGCCGTCATGCTGAGCGACCATCGCCGCGGCGAGCACGTAGTAGCCGTAGTGGAAGTGGTGGTCGTTGAGCTCGGCGTCCGAGCCGTAGGAGGCCGGATAGCCGATCAGGGTGTCCCAAGTGCCGTCGTACATGAACTGCCCAGACCCGCCGCTGGTCAGCCACTCCTGCAACCGGCCCTTCACCAACGTGATCAGTTGGTCGCGAGCCGAGTTGTGCCCGATCTGGTTGGCCACCGGGATGAGCGCGGCCAGACGCCACAACGCTTTGCCGGTCCAATACGTATCCGTGGCGCCCTGGAATTTGTCGCTTTCCGCCAGCACCGCGTCAATGTCGGCCCGCAGGCGGTTACGGTCCGCGTCGGTTGCTATGGGCAATGCGGGGAGTACCCCGTTGAAGCGGCTCACCGTCGTAAACGAAGACCCTTGCCGCACCTTCATCTGCCCGCGCGGGGAGACGTAGGTGTGCGCGGTCAACGGACTCGTCGTGGTCAGCCACTGGTGCCGATAGAGCGCCGTGAGCGTCCCACCTGTACCCGTGGTGGTAGTCGTATAGGTGGACGAGACATTGCCGCTGCCCGCGTCATAGCTCCAGGTGACCCGGGTGTCGGTGATGACGTTCTGAGCGTAGGTGGCGTACTGGCTCAGCGCACCGGTCCCGGGCAGGACCGCGACCGAGTAGGACGTCGCGTTGGTCGTGGCGAAGCCGCCGCTGACCGTCCACGCCGAGGTGGCGAACAGGCCGTAGCTGTGGCCGTTGATGGTCACTCCGACCACGTTGCCGCTGTTGGAGAAGACTGACGCGGTACCAAGAAAGTCGACTCGCCCTGTCCCCCCGGTGACCGAGGCGTAGACATACGGGCTGCCATGGGCGATCGTTGCCCGCAGCGTACGCGGCCCGTCTGTCCACTTCGGAGACACGTGCCAGTCACCCCAGCCGTCGACCTCCGTGCGCGGCGCATTCAACCCGGTGACCCCGACCCGCAAGTCGTTGTTGTGCATGTACTCATACGTCCGCGTATCCGGCGTGATAGTCGCCGTCGTCGGATAGCCAACTCCCAGTCCATTCCCATAGGCATGGAATGTCAACGGATGTGCATACATGTTCTCCGAGTACGGGTTCCCGGCATAGCGTTGCCAAACCAGGGACGACCACCACTCGTTAGTGGGCACGGGACGGCCCGCCACCGCAGCGGTGACCTTGGGCGTGACCGGAGCGCCATCAGAGTTGCTCGGCCCGACGGTGCCGGCTGGACGATCGGTGCGATAACTTCCCGCGCCCACTCCGATCACAGCGGCGTGAGCGGTGGCAATGGGGATTCCAATGAGGACGGTCGCGGTCATGGACAGTGCCACAGCCGCCTTCGTGAGAGAGGAGCGCACGCGGGGCCTCCAAGGGGGACGGTGTAGGTGAGAGAGCGCTCTCACAGAAAACCGTAATGCTGAATTAACACGCCTGTCAATGAAGAGAGCGTTTCCTGCAGCGTCCCACGACCCGCGCTACATCCGGGTGATCGGCAATCACCTCCAGCAATGGCCGAACCTCCACTTCACGCTCCTCCAGCCGCACCACCACCGGCTCGGGAAGGACCGCCATCAGCTTCGCGGCAAGCTCGGCAGTCGGCGTAGCCCACTGCAATCGGCCAGGCAGGCGAGGATCGGATCGATAACCCGAGTAGTCGCGAGACCGCTCGTTGTAGCGGCTGATGTTCAGCTGCCTCGAGATCCAGCCGGCGAACATGTCGAGGTCATGCTCCGCCACCAGGATGTCGATCCGCTCCGGCTTGATCGGTAATCCCAACAGGCACGCCGCCAGCGGCCCATCAAGGATCATGCGCGGCGCATCCTTCCCAAAATCACGCATGAACTGAAGCTGGAAGAGCAGGCTTTCACACCATTGCGGCCCGTCGGACGCTGCTCGCTCCATCGCAATGTCAAGCTCGCTGTCCAGTTGCTCAACGTCAACTCGCAGCTGCAAACCCAACGCCCCGAACATCGCTTCCATCAGCCTCGTGGTCGGCTGCTGCCTACCCGCTTCAAAAAGCGACACCTGTTGACTTGTCACCCCTGCCTGGGAAGCGAGGCGCTGCTGGGTCAACCCGCGGCACTCACGCTCCGCCCTCAGCAGCCGACCCAATTTCACGCTCAGACCCACCTCATCCACGCGTCCATGCTGCCGCTAAGCACTCAGGTCCGGGCTGCCCTCCTTGAGTATCTGTGGATAACTACCCACACACCTGGGGATCACCGACCGGCCTCTTCCCCCGGGGATGTATGTCAAACCTCCTCACCGAAAACGGTGGACGCACATCGTTTTCGATGAGCGGGATTGTCTGCATACCCTCGTCCGACCGGCCACACCCTGGCCGGACAAGCAGAGCACTCGGCCCGTGGCCCCCGCCTTGCGACCAGCGGCAGGGCGGCCGAGGGAGTCTCCCCAAACGGACTCATCGAAAACGGTGCGTGCACATCGTTTTCGATGAGCGTGTTTGGACACATACCCCCGGGCGGAGAGTCAGCGGGGGGAGATGGTGACGATCAGAGGGAAGTGGTCGGAGGCGGTCACGGTGTCGAGGACGGCGAAGCCGGAGAAGGAGACCTGAGAGGTGCCATAGATCCAGTCGACCCGGTTGGTCGGGTTGTTGGTCGGCGATGTCCACTCTGGACTGTGGCCGGTGACGTCCTGGGCCGACACATATCCGGCCTGAGTGAACGAACGAGGCTCGTCCCAGCTAGGCCAGAAGTTCAAGTCACCCGCGAGCACAGCCGGCCTCGCCTGCAGCACGGTGTCGATCTGGTCGAGCCGGGTGGGAGTGTTTTGCTTCTTGTGGGTGAGGTGGGTGGTGACGAGGTCGATCCCGGTCGACTCGGTGAGCTGCACAGTCGCCTTCAGGTAGGACCGTCCCATCGGTCCCTGGCCGAACGGCAGCTGTCCAACCTCGACATTAGTGAGCGGGCGATTGGTCAGCAGCAGGTTGCCGAATTGGTGGTCGGCGGCCGAGCCCCAGCGATAGGACATGCCCAGCTCGCGAGCGAGGAACTCGGCGAGATCGACCCCTCCCCCGATCGTCCAGCCGCGACTGACCTCCTGCAGCACGACCACATCCGGCTTGGCTGCTTTGATGGCGTCAGCGATCTGGCGCGGGTTGACGATCCCCCGCACGTCATCGCGGCCATATTTCACGTTCCAGGTCATCAGCCTGATCGAGGACACCGAAGGCTCGACGGCCTGCCGCGTCGGTGGCGTCACGAGGATCAACACCGGCACGAGAAGAGTGAGCAGCAGCGCTCGGGACACCAGCGCTTCGGCGCTCAGCGGTGGGCTGACCAGCCGGAGCGGCCCGGACATCACCGGCCCGGACATCGGCTCAGGTGCCGGCGGTGCGGAGATAGGCGCATTGTCAGCCGCCCGGCGCCCGATCGCGGCCAATGCCAGTGGCGCGGCCACCGCAATGATCACGAGGCGGTTGTCGAAGGGCAACGGCATGTCGTAGTGCAGCTGATAGAGCAGCACCGGGAGCACCCAGGCCAGACCGTATGCCCATGAGCCGGAGTGTCCAGGGATGGCAACAGCGCGGGCAAGTGCCACAGCGGCTGCCACCTGGGTCAACACGATCCCGGCCAAGGCGACTGCACCGGAGCCCCACCAGGCGAGGCCCAGTCCTAATAGGAGAACCAGCCCGGCCGCCGCACCGGCAAACCAGCTGTCCGGCTCGGGGATCTGGCCGCTCCCGCCGAGCAAACGCATCCGCCGCACCAGCTCCACCGCCACGACCAGGGTCACCAGTAGCACCAACAGGCACACCTGAAGAGGGAGCTGCGACTGGGAGGCGACGACCGCCGGGTTTCCGATCGTGGTTGTCCACAGGGCTAGGTACACGCCGATGCACCAGATGCGGCCGAGCAGCTGAGTGCCCCGCTCGGGCACCTGGACGGAAAGCGCCAGCCAGAGGCCCACGACAGCGAGGCCGACCATCGGCAGACCCCATACGCCGAGCCAGATCGGATCCCAGGTCGACGTGCCCGAGCGAATCGCGAGATCGATGGCTCCTCCCGCGAGAATGCCGCAGGTCGCTGCCACCGGGTCGCCCGCGCGTTGCACCGCCAGGCCGAGCGCTGCCATCGCGAGCACCGCACCTGCCCCGATCACTGGGAGCGCCGGGACAAACTGGGCGGTAACCCGTACCAGCAAAAGAAAAAGAACTATTGCCGGTAGAGACAGCCTGCGCAGGGTGACGAGCAGCATGCCGGGCAGGCTGAAGAGCCCCAACGCGATGACGGCGGCAACCATGGTGCCCAGCTCACCGGCGACCGCGTCAAGCAACGGCCCGGATGCCCGCAACAGCTCGACGGTTAGCGCAAAGAGCACCGCCACCAGGGCGATGGGTTTGGTGCGGGACATGGCTACTCCCGGTCTGCGGCGCTGGGGGTTGGCGAAGTCGACTGACCGAAGATGTGACGGGTGAGCAGGGCGCCGCCGGCAACGGCCGCGGGCATGATGAGCACCGCGCCGAGCGGGATGAGAAAGCACAGAAAGACTGCCACACCAAAGCCGAGCGCGGTGGCGCGGTGCTGTCGCAACATTCGGCGGCGGTCGGGCAGGCGGAGACCTCGGCGGTGGAAGGGGATGCCAACCAACTCGACCGACAGGAACCAGCCGGCAATGAACGCCGCGATCACGGGCACCACGGTCTGCCCCACGAGGGGGATGAGCCCCAGGAAGAAGAGCGGGATACCAATGACGATGGTGATCAGCATCAACCGAAGTGAGTCGGCGAGACTACGCCTTAACGAACTCCAGACGCTGAACTCGACCTCGCCCGGTACACCACCCAATTCGTCCTCAATGGACTCCGCGATGGCTTCGTAGAAAGGGTCACCGATCAGCAGGGTCACCGCGGTGAAGGAGATAACCGCCAAAAGTGCGGCCACCCCGACGATCGCGACACCGGCAGCGACCTCGACTGTCGTGCGCCAGGCGGCCGACCAGTCCTTCGCGAACCAGGTTGCCGCCTCGGAAAGGTCGCCGAGAAAGTAGAACAGCAGCACAAACAGCCCGATGAAGAGCAATAGGCTCAGCACAGCGGGGATGATGCCCAGCAGGGCGAGTCGCGGCCGGCGGGCGATCCGGCGCAGACCCAGGCCCAGGAACTTCACGCCCGTTGCGAAATCCTTCATTGGTTGAGAAAGGTACTCACCCGATCGCGTAGGTCAAGTCGCTCGTGCCAAAGCACCGAAGGCCGGTTGTAGATGTGCAGGCTGGCGTTGGGAAGAACCGATGCCAGCTCGGTAGCCACCGAGCTCGGATGCAGCTCATCTCCGACGCAGCCGATCACCAGTACTTGCGCGGTGACATCCCGAAGCAGGTCGAGGCTCGGGATGCACACCTGTTCCGGGAGGTTGAGCAGACCAGTGCTCAGGCCGGTGTTCATCAGATTGTTGATGCGCTGGCGCACATATGCCCAGCCGGAGGTGCCATTGCGAAGCGTCGGCGGAATCTCCTCCACCACCGCGTTGGCCACAGCGGCGACGTCTCCGCTGTTGATGGCATCCAGCAACTCGGTCAGCCGCGCACGGGCGGCCTGCGGACGGGCTTTATTCAGCACCGCCGGTAGAAAGAAGACCACCTTCGCGAATCTGTCCGGTGTCTCGGCCAGCAACCGGCAAAGTGCCCCGGCGCCAAGACTTACCCCGAGCGCCTGATCCGCGCCGGTCAGGTCGGCCATGGCTCGCATGTCTCGGGCCAAATCGCCGTAGTCCCAGGCGCCCGGCGGGGAGTCACTTTCACCATGCCCGCGGAACTGGAAAAAGACTCGCTTCCCGTGAACCCCACTGCCGAGTGGGCGGGTCTCGGCAATGCCGTGGCCAAGGCCGTGGGCGAAGATCGTCACAGGTTGACCCACCCCGGTGATGAGCCGCTCCAGCTTCACGCCATGCGCGGTGTCGACGATCTCGGTGGGCAATGAGGGCGGAGCAGGGCGCCCAGTCGCCGGCGCGGAGTTGCGCGGCTTGCCGAACCGTCTCGGAAACCCATCGGGGGGCGGCGGCCAGCGCAGGTCATGGGCTCCACCGGTCATTCGGGTGCTCACCAGGAGCCCTCGGACACGTCCTTCAAGCCTCGTCTGGTTTCGAGTAAGTAGTAGGCGGCCGCGCCGATGCCCACGTAGATCAGGATGGAGAACCGGATGCCGACCAGGAAGAAGAGCATGGTCAACGTGAACAGGCCACCGAGCAACCCCAGCCAATGATGCTTCTGCAGCCCACCGATCGCGGCGAACGCGTCGGGGCGCTGCACCGCGGCGTTGATGAATGCCCAGAGCATGAGGATCAGCGAGAGCACGAGGACCACGAAGTCGATCCAATCGACGACTGCGACGTAGAACAGAGGCACAGCGGCAAGGGCCATAGCACAAAGCTTAAGGTGCACCGGCCAAAAGATCCCGGCCGGTGCACCTGAGGGTTATCTATGAAGCTGTGCGGTCACACGGCCTTCTTGCGCGGAGCGGCCTTCTTCGCCACCGGCGCAACAGTTTCCGTGGTCTTGGGCGCTGCCGGCTTTGCGGTCGCCGTGGCGGTCTGCGGCTTGGCAGCCGGAGCCGGGGTCTGGGCCGCGAAGGCCTTCTCGCCCCGGGTCACCAGGGTCTCGTAGACCTTGGTGGCCTTCTCAGCGGCAACCTGAGTGCCGGTGACCACGGTCTCGCGAACCTTGTTCGCGTCGACCTTGGTACCAAGGTCGGCAACCTTCTTCTTCCACTCCGGGGCCTGTGAGCCGGCCTCGGTGCCGAAGGCGATCGCCTTGCTCTGCAGCTTGCGGAGCTGCTCGTAGACGAAGTCACCCACTCCAGCGGCGGCATAAACGGCACTCGGGTACTTGGTCTTGGTGTCAGTCATCGCTTTTCTCCCTGGCGTTTTCGCGAATGAATGTTTCGTAGATCTGTGTAAGCGACTGCTTTTGCGCCACGGTTAACTGCTGGTCACCAGCGATCGCGGCTAGCACGCCCTCGCCGTCATCGGTGCCGAGCAGCCCGGCCTTCAGGTACATCGCGGGTGTGGAGACCCGCAGTGCTGCGGCGATCTGTGCGAGCACCTCGGCCGAGGGCTTGCGGAGACCACGCTCGATCTGGCTCAGGTACGGATTGCTGATGTTCGCCTGCTCAGCCAACTGGCGCAGCGAGATGCGGGCGTTCTCCCGCAATCCCTTGATAAACGCGCCAATGTCTGAGCTCTGCATGTGGCCAAGGCTAGTTCGACCGGAACTCGAGTGCTAGCTATAGCTAGCATGATGCTTGCCACAGCTAGCACATGATCACCGCGATCTTGGGGTCACCAGAGGGAGCGAACGGCGCCGACGGCGACGCCGCGGCCGAGCATGGGCGGCGCGGCCAGCTCAGGCAGGTCAATGGCAATGCCGAGGCGTCGCAGGGCGGAGACCATGACCGGGCCGCGAGCGCGGGAAGCGCCATCATCGATCTTCAGGGCGACCGCGCCTACGCCGGGCACCGCGGCCGCCCAAACTCCCTCGGCCCCGCCTTTGCAGACCAGACCGGGGACGGCTCGCATCAGTAGCGCGTCGTCTTTCCCGGTGCCGCTGGCCAACTCGGGATGCGCTCGCATGGCGTCGGCCACCGGGTGCTCGGCAATGCGGTGAAAGGCGGTGGCCAGACCGGTGAGCGAGATTGCCGCGACCGGGGCACCGCAGCCGTCCACACCGATGGCCGCCACCGACTCCCCCGCGTACTCCTCGATCGCTGCGATGATCGCCACCTGCAAGGGATGGGAGGGCTCGTAGTAGTCGGGTAGGGACCAGCCGTTTGCGACACAGGTCAACAGCATCCCGGCGTGCTTGCCGGAGCAGTTCATGTACACCGGGTGCTTGTCTCCACATTGGACGGAGAGCCGCCAGTCCGCCGGGCAACGCAGAGCTTCCTCGGTGAGGCCAACTGATTCAAGCAACGAGCGCACCCGGGCAAGGTGGAAGTCTTCGCCGAAATGGGAGGCGGCGATCAGCGA
>DPJL01000176.1:9183-9611 GCA_003543035.1 Micromonosporaceae bacterium
GACGAACGCGGGAAGATCGGGCCGACCACATCTCCGGCCGAAGCGATGACATCACCGGTCGCGGAGAGCACGACCACGGAGCCGTGGTGCCGTCCCTCGATGAAACCACTTCTTTCGATCGAGGCCAGGGCGACGCCGCCCGCGTAGGTCTTCACCCCTTAATGCCTAGCAGATCTTTCGCTTCAGCAGGAGTGATGGGTGGCCGCTGGGCTAGCCGGGCAAAAGCCACGGCCCGTGCCACAAGCTGCATATTGGACTCCACCGGCTGACCCTTTGCGTACGTGATGGTGTCTTCCATGCCAACGCGGAGGTGCCCGCCGGAGGCGAGTGAGGCCAACATCACGGGCAGGGTGAAGCGACCCACACCGGTGGCGGAGAAGGTGGTGCCGGGTGGGAGGTCGTGAAGGGCGGCCTGGCAGGAAGCGAGC
>DPJL01000176.1:9949-27531 GCA_003543035.1 Micromonosporaceae bacterium
TGACGAAGTCGACGTGGACGTGCCCTCCCACGGGCAGCCCGTACTTGTCGAGCAAGCGCTGCAACGTCCACAGCTGACCGAGGTCGAAGATCTCGTACTCCGGCACGATCCCCAGCTCCTGCATGGACACGTGCAGGGAAATGATGAACTCCCACCGGTTCATGAACACGTCTTCGCCGAAGTTGACCGTGCCCATGGTGCAGCTCGCCATGTCGGGCGCGGCCCCAAGCACCGCCACGCGATCGCCCTCGGGGTCGTGCACCGAGCCGCCGGTGGACAGCTGCACGATCAAATTGGTCGACTCACGCAGCGCCGCAACGGTTTCCTTGAGCCGGCCCAGATCGAGCGTGGGCGCGAACGAAGCGTCGCGGATGTGCACGTGGATCACGCTCGCACCGAGCGCCTCGCACTCCTTGGCCGTGGTCACCAGCTCGTCGAGGGTCACCGGCAGGGGCGGCACGTCCGCCTTGCTGGATTCGGCGCCGGTCGGGGCAACAGTGATCAACGTCCCGCTAGTCATTAGGCGATTCAACCGCAACCGTGGATTCTCCGGCAACCAGGGGGGTGTCACCGGAAATTTTGCGCTTCAGAACACCCAAGGCGATAGGACCTTCCTCGAAGTGCCGGACAGCCGTGCCTATGAAGCCCACCGAGCGGTCACCCATCATCACGGGGGTACCGGGTACCGGCAGATTGTCGCTGACGATGCCATCGAGGTGGAGGCGTCGCAGCGCCCGCGGCGGGCGGCCCAGATGATGCACCCGGGCAACGGTTTCCTGACCGCGATAGCAACCCTTTTCCAGGTGCACCGCCACTCCGGTCAAGTCCACTTCAGACGGTAGGGTCCGGTGGTCGGTGTCGAATCCGATCCGCGGAATCCCAGCGGCGACCCGGAGAGCCTCGTAGGCCCAGAGCCCCACGTTGGGCTCAGACGGCGGTTCCGGCACCAAAAAGTCGACGCCTAACTCGGTACTCCTAGAAAATCCACCCGACGGCAAAGGCTCGATCGCGTAAATGCTTGTCGGCCGAGGCGGCACGGAACCGGTGGAAAACTTAGCCTCCGGCACCGGGAGCACATCGGCCTTCGAGTTGGAGCCGAGTTGCGTGAAGACCCGAAGCTCGCTGCGGGAGATCTCGACCTGGGTGAAGAAGCGCATCTTGAGCAGAAACGCCTCGAGCTCGTCCACAGTGCCGGGCTCGACGTCGAGATAGAGCGTGTCGCCCAGCGACGAAATCCACAGATGATGTTCGATGTGGCCGTGCGGGGACAGCAGCAGTGCTTGGGTGGCCTGCCGGTCGCCTAGCGAAAGCAGGTGCTGCGAAGTCAGATTGTGCAGGAAGGACAAGCGCTCCGGGCCGGTCAGCTCGAGCACTCCCCGGTGCGAGCGGTCAACGAGGCCCGGCCCGCGCTGCTCGCGCAGTGGATCGCCGTAGTGGGCCGCGACCGGAGCGTCCGGCGAGGTCGGGTCGAGCTGGCCAACAGTGATCACGCGCACCTGCTACATAGTCCGAAGAGCGCCACATGGGCGATGTCGAGGCGGAAGCCCCTTTGTTCGCGCAAACGCCTGGCGAGCGACACCAATTCCTCTTGATCAAGCTCCTCGACATGTTCACAGCTGCGGCAGACCAGGTGAACGTGCTGGGCTTCGTTGACGTCATGGTAGGTCGGGGCGCCGTGCGACAGGTGCACGTGCGTGATCAGGTCAAGCTCCTCGAGGAGCTCCAGCGTGCGATAGATGGTGGTGATATTCACCCCAGAGGCGTTTTCGACCACTGCCGCGTGTACCTGTTCAGGCGTGGCATGGCCAAGTCTGCGGACCGCATCCAGCACCATCTGCCGTTGCGGAGTCAATCGCAGGCCACGATCACGCAGCAGGTTCGCAAGCTCGGACACGGTCCGATGATAATGCGGGGTGTGTCTGTCTTAGCCGTGCTGGGCCGGGGCCTACTCCCCGCCGATTCCCCTTTCATCCGCGCCGACGATCTCGGGCTCACCCGAGGCGACGGCATATTCGAGACCCTGCACGTGCGGGGCGGGCAGCCTTGGCTTCTCGACGAGCACCTGACGCGGATGGCCGAGTCGGCCAAACGCATGGATCTCCCGCTGCCCGATCTGCGTGAGCTGGCTGAGCTGGCTTGCTCAAAATGGCCATCGGGGCAGGAAGGCGCCTTGAAGATCGTCTGCACCCGCGGCCCGGACGGATTCGATCAGGTCACCTGCTATGCCACCGTGAATCCGGTCGCCGCGACCTCCATCGCTGCCCGCGACAACGGCATCGCGGTGAAGAGCCTTTCGCTGGGTTACCCGGCGCACGCCCGCGCAGAGGCGCCCTGGCTGCTCGGCGGAGTGAAGTCGCTGTCCTACGCCATCAACATGGCTTCACAGCGCTATGCACAGGCTCAGGGCGCAGATGACGCCCTGTGGGTCTCCTCCGACGGTTACGCCTTGGAAGCGCCCACCTCGACCCTGGTCTGGCGCACGGGCGACGACCTGCTGACCGTGCCCACCGAGGAGACCGGCATCCTGCCCGGCACAACTGCTCGCTACGCCATGGACCACGCTGGCGAGCTCGGGCTCACCGCCGGCGAAGAGATGATCACGCCGTCCTGGCTCACCTCCGCTGACGGCGTGTGGTTGCTCTCCAGCATTCGCGGAATCGCCCCGATCCGGAGCCTGGACGGAGTGGAATTGCGTATGGACAGCGACACTCCGCTTCGGCAGCTTCTAGGGTTCTGATATGGCGTACCTCATCGACGCGGCACGCACTCCCTTTGGCAAGCACAAAGGCGGGCTCGCCGGCGTACGGACCGATGATCTCGCGGCTGCCCCGATTATCGAGCTGCTGCGTAAGCACCCGGGCCTGGAGGTTGACGATGTCATCCTCGGCGATGCCAATGGGGCGGGAGAAGACAACCGTAATGTCGCCCGGATGGCGGTGTTGCTCGCCGGATTGCCGGTCACCGTGCCGGGGGTGACGGTGAATCGGCTCTGCGCCTCGGGCGCGGAGGCGATAGTTCAGGCGGCTCGGGCTGTCGACTCTGGTGAGGCTGATCTGGTACTGGCCGGCGGGGTGGAAAGCATGACCAGAGCGCCATTCGTGATGCCCAAGCCCGATGTCCCCTTCCCCGGCGACGTGAAGCTATGGAACACGCAACTCGGCTGGCGCATGGTCAATCCAAAGTTCAGTCCGGAGTGGACAGTGCCGCTCGGGGTGGCCGCGGAACAGATCGCCATCCAGAAGGGCATCGGCCGCGAGGCTCAGGACGAGTGGGCGGTGCGCTCGCATCAGTTGGCCGCCAAGGCTCCACAGGACGGCATCTTCGAGTTTGCCGGTGTGACAAGGGACGAGTGCATCCGGCCGGATAGCACGCTGGAAAAGCTGGCCTCGCTCAAACCCGCCTTCACTAAGGACGGCACAGTCACCGCCGGGAACTCGTCGCCCATCAACGATGGCGCGACCGCCGTGATCGTCGGCTCACTGTCCACTGTGGAGCGGCTGGGCGTGCAACCGTTGGGTCGCATCGTCGCCTCGGCGGTGGCCGGTGTTTCGCCGGAGCGCTTCTCACTTGGCCCTGTCCCTGCAATTCAGAAGGCCCTCGCTCGCGCTGGGCTATCAGAGACTGACATCGCCCTGTGGGAAATCAACGAAGCTTTTGCCGCCATGGTTTTAAGCTGTCTGGACGAGCTGCCGATCGACCGTGATCTGGTGAACGTCAACGGCGGCGCGATCGCGGTCGGGCACCCGCTCGGCGCGTCGGCACCTCGCGTGATTGTCGACCTGTGCCGCGAGTTGCGCCGTCGCGGCGGCGGATTTGGTGTGGCAGCGGCATGCATCGGGGTCGGTCAAGGACAGGCGGTGGTGGTCCATGTCGAATGAGCCGAATGCGTGGATGGGCGTTTCCGACGCGATAATGCAACGCCTGACCGAGGCCGCTCGGGAGTTCAAGGCCTCTGGGCGTGACCCCGCCGTGCCACGCTCGGCCGCAACCGTCGTCCTGCTCCGGCCGGATAGGAGTGTCTTTCTCATCCGTCGCCTGCGCGCCATGGCTTTCGGCGGGATGTGGGCCTTCCCCGGCGGGGCGTTGGAGCCGGGCGAGACTCCGATCGAGGCTGCGGTGCGCGAGGTTGAGGAGGAGACGGGAGTACTGATTGAGCCTGCCACGCTTATCCCTTGGCATCGCTGGCTCACTCCCGTGTTCGAGGCCAAGCGCTTCGACACCTGGTTCTTCCTGACTGCGCTCCCGGCCGACCAGGAGCCGTTGTTGCCCGAAAGCGAGGCAGACCATATGCAGTGGCTGACGCCGGAAGCGGCGATGGCCGAGCACACGGCCGGAAACCTGCCAATGCTTCCGCCGACGCTGATGACGCTGTCGGAACTGTCCACTTACGACAGTCTCGAGGCGATGCTCACTGTCGACAAGGACCTCTCCGAGCCGTTCATGCCGGAGTTCTAGCCGGTACCAGCCAAAGGCTCAGATAGTCGTGCGCACCACGCAGCCCGTCGCCGCCTGAGCGGTAGCCGATGTGCCCATCGGGGCGCACCAAATAGATCGCCGCTTGTGAGCCGCCCGAGTCGAGGCCCAATCGGCGCAACATGACGCCGTCCGGATCGGACAGCTCGGCTTCCGACGACCCACGGATCAGATGGTGCACCTGTACCAACTCCGGCCAGTCCTTTTCTATCTCGGCCACCGTTTCGAGCGACCATCCTGCACTCGGCCCGCAGAGCAGTAGATGCCAAACCGGCTGCGATACCACGGCGTGCAAGGTCGATCGTCGGCCCGAGACCGAAACATTGCCGTCGGGTAGCCGATCCCCGGCACGCGGCCCGCGTCGCAAGGAGCCCGCACCGTTGATGGACAGTGGACTGTGCCGGTAGCCGATCCCCAATTCCGAGATCGCGCGGAACGCCGCCGCCCGCCCCGCTTTGAGCTTCAACGCGAGTGGCGCCAAGACCGGTACCACCCGGGTGCGGGCAAACCGAACGATTGGACTCTCGGAGGTGGCGACGCGAAAGGCCCGGTCGGACATGCGAAGGACTGCCTTGCCCACCGGAGCACGTTCGGGTGCATAGGTTTGCAGCAACGAAGGTTTGGCCAGACCTTTGGCGACCAGCGCCAGCTTCCAGCCGAGGTTGATCGCGTCCTGGATTCCGGTGTTCATGCCCTGGGCGCCGGCCGGACTGTGGACATGTGCGGCGTCCCCGGCCACGAAGACGCGGCCGAGCTGATAGTGGGTCGCGCTGCGCAGGTGGATGCGAAAGTCGCTGCGCCACAACGGATCGTGCAGCACCAGCCGCTGGCTGGCGTACGAGTCGGTGACCTGCTGCAGCTGTTCCAGGGTCGGCGCCCCGGCCGGAGCACCGGAAGGGCGCATCGCCAGCATCCGCCACGATGCCGGTGATCCAAGCGGGAAGAAGAACATCATCCCCGCCGCGGCCGGAAAGGCATGCACCGCATTGGGTTCCAGACCGTCGACCTCCAGGTCGGCGAGCCAGAAGGTCTGCGGGTATGCGGAGCCCTCGAAACCGATGCCCGCCAAGGTACGCACGGTGCTGTGTGCCCCGTCGCAGCCGACCACATATTTGGCCCGGACAACCTGCTCGGCGCCGGTGCCATCGATCAACCGGCACGTGATCAGGTCGGTGTTGGCCTCCATGCCGGCGAGCTCGACTCCCCGTTCGATGGTCACGCTCCGGCCGGCGAGATGTTCGCTGAGAATCCGTTCCGTCTGCGCCTGGGAAATGAACAGTAGGAAGGGATAGGAGGTGTCGGGGATGCCGATGTCGAACAGGCCCATCGACACCGTCCGCTTAGGTAGGTGCATCGCCAATCGCATGCCTGGATTTCCGGCGCCGATAAGAGTCTGCGTCACGCCGAATTGGGCCAGCACCTCAAGCGTGCGGGGCTGCATTGCCAGGGCGCGGGACTCATGCACCCGGTCGAGAAGCCGGTCCACCAAACGAAAGCTGACGCCGAAGGATTGCAACTGGCAGGCAAGACTCAGACCGGTCGGTCCGGCACCCACCACGAGAACATCCACGTCGGCCATAGCGATATCATTTCCGACTCGCGAGTTTCTCGCAGCGCGAAATGGTAAGGCGGGTGCTCCCCAGGTACAGCACCCGCCTCGTTTACGCGGGTCAGCTTCCGATAACGCCGCCGTCGTTCTTGCGAATCACCAGCGTGGCCGAGCGGGGCCGGCCGCCCGGATCGAAGTCGGGCCAGTTCGACACCGCGCGTGGGTTGGCCGGGGTCGGAGTGCCCCAGGCCGGGGTGATCTCACCGGGGTGCTGGACGTTGACGAACAGGGTCCGGTTGTCCGGCGTCAGCGTGAAACCGGTGATCTCGGCGCCGCGCGGCCCGACCAGGAATCGGCGGATCTCGCCGGTTCTTGTGTCAGCGGCCAGCATCTGGTTGTTGCCGATGTGGTCATATCCCTTGCTGGCAAGGTTCTGCGACGAGTTGGAGATGTCGGTCTGAATCCACAACCGGCCGTCGCCGTCGAACCCCAGCCCGTCCGGCGAGCCGAAGATGCTGTCGGCGTCCAGCTCCACGGTCGGATCGTAGGCGGGGTCACCGGCGAGCACGAAGATGTCCCAATCGAAGGTGGTCGCCGTGTTGTCGCAGTTCTTCTCCCGCCACTTGATGATGTGGCCGTAGGGGTTGTTGGCACGCGGGTTGGCGGCGCCACCGTTGCCTGACCCGTTGGTCAGGGTCAGGTAGACATCCTTATTGTCCGGGTGTACCGCAACCCATTCCGGGCGGTCCAACTTGGTCGCGCCCACCGCATCGGCCGCCTGGCGGGTGCGGATGAGCACGTCAGACTGGTCGGCCCAGCCGTTGGCAACAGTCAGTGCGCCCTGACCGTGTACCAGGGGCAGCCACGTGCCGGTGCCGTCGTCGTGGAACTTGCCAACGTAGAGCGTGCCGTGATCAAGCGGGCTCTTGCGCTGCGCGCGCAGCTGCCGCCATGACTTGCTGGAGACGAACTTGTAGACATATTCGCCGTTCTGGTCGTCACCGGAGTAGACGACGACGCGGCCGCGAGACTCGGTGAACGTGGCACCCTCGTGCTTGATCCGGCCGAGCGCGGTGCGCTTGACCGGCGTCGAGTGCGGGTCGAACGGGTCGATCTCGACCATCCAGCCGAACCGGTTGAGCTCGTTGGGGTTCGCCGCGACGTCGAAGCGCGAGTCGGCCAGGTGCCAGCGGTAGCCGAAGCCGGCCGCGACTACGCCGTACCGTGCCTGCTCCGGGGTGGGCGTCCAGCCAGCCTGGGCCGTCCCGAAGTACCCGTTCCAGTTTTCTTCGCAAGTCACGTAGGTGCCCCACGGGGTGTGCCCGCTCGAGCAGTTGTTCAGTGTGCCCTGTGCCGGGCCGGCCGCGGCCAGCTTCGGGTGCGTTGCCGAGACCGGACCGGAGAAGGTGACCGGGGTGGAGCCGGTGACGCGGCGGTTGTAACGCGAATCAGTCAGCCGCCACTCGCCGTGTTGCTTCTCGACCCGCACGATGCTGACGCCGTGCCCGGCGAGCGCCTTGTTGACCTTCTCCTGGGTCATCACCGCGTCGCCGTCGGTGTAGAGCAGGACGTTGTCGATGTACTCATGGTTGAGCACCAGCAGGCCGCGCCGATTGCCGAACCAGCCGTGCTCCGGGAAGAAGTGCATGCCGTCGTGGTTCATGCCGATCTGCTGCGCCTGCTCGGCCGCAGTGTTGGAGGCGTCCTTCTGCCACGCCGGCCCGGAGGAGCGAAGCGGGGTACCCCAGGGAATCAGCACATCGACGCTGTAGCCCTGCGGCACAACGACCGAGTCGGCGGATCCGGGCGGAACAGCGGTAAACCCGAGCAGTGGCTTCGGACGACCGTGCGTCGCTTCGGCAGGTGCGCCGTCGACAACCGCTCCTCCGGCTGCGCCGAGGAAACCTGCGGCGGCTACCACCGTGCCGGTGCGCATCACTCCCCGGCGGGTCAGCCGGGCCTGCAGCACCTCGGCGAACGCCGGGTTGGCGGAGGGGTTGGTGGATAAGTCTTCCGGATCGCTAATCACATTGACTTCATGATCGAGTGACATCGACATACCTCACTGTATCGGGCCTGGGAGGGAGTGCAACGAGTACACAGCCCGGCGAATGCTCGCAACCACGGTTGGCGCGATGGCAGCGACAAGGTGAACAACGCCCGACACTGGCATGACGCGCCCGTGCGTTAACACCACGGACTCCGGCGGGTTAATAGGAGACGACGGATATCTGGCCTTTGCGAACCTCTCTTGACCCGCCCGACAGCAGTCAGTGAGATTTGCCTCAATGAACGCTGACCCATCTTCGGTGGCCGCCCGGGCGCGAACTTACTCCGCCCTGGGTGATGAGACACGACTGTCCATTGTGGACCTATTGCGGCTCGGCGATCTGTCCCCCGGGGAGATCGGGGCCAGCCTCGGCATGCCAACCAATTTGCTCGCCCACCACGTCAAGATTCTGCGGCGAGTGGGTCTGGTGGCACATGCGCGCTCGGAAGGCGACCGCCGCCGCACCTACCTTCGACTGACCGACGCCGTGCCTGCCGACCCACACGCTGTCCCGGCCTTGACAGCGAGACGGGTCGTGTTCGTCTGCACCCGGAACTCGGCCCGTTCGCAGCTTGCCTCGGCGATCTGGAACAACGTCGGCCAGGTGCCGTCGTTATCGGCCGGCACCGACCCGGCTCGCCACGTGCATGATGCGGCCGTGAACGCCGCTCACCGCCATGGCCTGCACCTCAATGGCAATGGCACCAAGCATGTCGCTAAGGTCGCGCGGCACGGAGATCTTCTGGTCGCGGTGTGCGACAACGCTCACGAGCAGCTTCAGACCACGACGCTGACGCGGCTGCATTGGTCGGTGCCTGATCCGGTACCCGTCGGCACGGCAGCTGCCTTTGACCTCACCATGGCCGACTTGGCCGCGCGGATAGGCCATCTCGTCCCCGCCCTGACAAGGAGCACCTGATGAACACAGAGCTCAGCGTCGACCAGCAACTTGCCATGCAGACCGCAGCCGCGCGGCTCGAGCACGGTATCTCAGCTGGGAGCTCGATGACCCTGCGGGCAAGGACGTGGCCGGTGCCCGCCCGATCCGCGACGACCTCGAGCAGCGCATCCGGGGCTTGCTCGCCGAGCTCGACGTCACTACGGCAGCTCGGATACCAAAGCCTTGACCCGGTCGCGGATCTCATCGCGAACCTGCCGCACCACCTCGATCGGCTGCCCGGCCGGGTCGGTCAGCACCCAGTCCTCGTAACGCTTGCCCGGGAAATAAGGACAGGCGTCGCCACAGCCCATGGTGACGATGACATCGGACTCCTGCGCGGTCTCGTATTCGAGCTTCTGCGGAATCGACCCGGTGATGTCGATGCCGACCTCCGCCATTGCCTGCACCGCAACAGGATTGATCGACGCGGCCGGCGCCGACCCGGCCGACAGCACCCGGATCTGGTCCCCGGCAAAGTGTCTGAGCCACCCGGCGGCCATCTGCGAACGGCCGGCGTTGTGCACGCAAACGAAAAGTACGGTGGGTTGGTCAGACACTTTTGAACGCCTCTCTCACCGGTAGTGGGTAGAGCAGGGTCAGCAGTCCCAAGCCAACCAACAGCCCGATGACTTGTGCGGCAACAAAAGCCGGTACACCCGCTGGGGCAATGCCCGCATACGTATCGCTGAACGCCCGGCCGATGGTGACCGCGGGGTTGGCGAAGCTGGTGGAGGAGGTGAACCAGTAGGCGGCGCCGATGTAGGCACCCACCGCGGCTGGGATGGCGGCCGTTTTTCCGTTACGCACCAAGGCAAATATGACGAGTACCAAGCCAGCTGTCGCCACCGTTTCGCCAAGCCAGAGGTTTGCGCTGCTGCGATCGGTGTGCGACCAGCTGACCGGCGCGAGCCGGAACATGAGGTTGGCCAGCACAGCTCCAGCGACTCCACCGGTTATCTGAGCTGCCGAGTAGACGCCCAATTCCCTTGGGGCGAGGCCACTTCGGTTGGCGCGACCGAGCCACCAGTCGGCCGCCGAGACGACCGGGTTGAAGTGTGCCCCGGAAACCGGGCCTAGCACGAGGATGAGCACCGCCAAGCCGAAGACTGTAGCGGTGGAGTTGGCGAGCAGTTGCACCCCGCCGTCCGCCGAAACGGTCTGCGCCATGATTCCCGAGCCCACCACGACCGTCACCAGACCGGCCGTGCCGACAAGTTCGGCTAGGGCTCGCCGCCAGAGCGCGGCCTTCATCAGACGGCCACCGGGGTGTCGAGCAGCCCCGACAGTAGGCGCACGTTGTCCTTCAGCGGCCGGTAGAAGACCCAGGTCCCGCGTCGATCACCGTCGATGAGACCGGCCTCGCGCAGCACCTTGAGGTGGTGCGAGATGGTAGGCCCGGACACGTCGAACCCCTCGGTCAGATCGCAGACGCACACCTCGCCGTCCGAGGCGGAAGCGATCATGGAGAAGAGCCGGAGCCGGATAGGATCACCCAGCGCTTTGAACATCTGCGCCAGGTCGCCCGCGTTCTCGGCATCGAGTGATGCCTGAGAGAGCGGCGGGCAGCAGGCCGCGGCTGAGACATCTAGGATCTCGAGCTGCTTTGACATGCCTCTAGGTTTACAGATTTCGAAACAGGCTGCAAGTGAGGATCATCGTGTATCGTCGATAGCCGATGATGTTGGAGGAATAGTGGACCTGTTGAATCGCGAGACCGCCGAGCAGTACGCATCGTGGTTCCGCGCCTTGGCTGATGCGACCCGAGTGCAGATCGCCGAGCTGTTAGCGCGGCGGCGCGAGCCTATGAGTGTGGGCGAGATTACCTCGGCCATCGGGGCGGCCCAGTCCACCATCTCGCACCACCTCAAGATCTTGGCTGACGTTCGCTTTGTCCTGGTGACCCCGTCCGGCAGCGCCAACCTGTACCAAATCAACGACGCCTGCCTGCAATGCTTCCCCACCGCCGCCGACGTGGTGATGGGTAATCCGGTCGCCGACCCAGCTGATTTGACAGATGCCTAACTAGGCGGCAGTCTAGATACTGATTCGAGAGACTTCAAAACAGCCCTTAGGAGATCGCGTTGACTACCCCACATCTGCCAGTGGCGATCATCGGTGCCGGGCCGGTCGGCATGGCCGCCGCCGCCCACCTCACCAGTCGCGGCCTTGACTTCGTCGTCGTGGAAGAGGGCCACCAGGTGGCCTCGTCGATGGCGCAATGGGCGCACGTGCGGCTGTTCAGCCCGTGGCGCTACAACATCGACTCCGCCGCTCGCGAGCTCCTTTCGCAAACGGGCTGGACTGCACCCGACGCGGAGCAGTTGCCTACCGGCGGGGAGCTGATCGAGCACTATCTCGCGCCACTTGCCGCCCACCCGGCCATTGCCCCGCACCTGCGCCTCGGCGTCACGGTCACCGCGATCGCGCGGCAGGGGTTCGACAAGGTACGCACGGTCGGCCGCGAAAACGCGCCCTTCGTGCTCCGGTTGTCGGACGGGAGCGAGATCGTGGCCCGAGCGGTCATCGACGCCTCCGGAACGTGGCGAACACCGAATCCGCTGGGGGGCAACGGTTTACCCGCGTACGGTGAGCAGGACGCGCTTGCGGGTGGCCGGGTCTTCGACGGCATGCCCGACGTCACCGGCACGCTGCGCGAACACTTCGCGGGTAAGACGGTTGCGGTGGTGGGGGCGGGGCACTCGGCTACCGGAACTCTTCTAGCGTTGGCGGAGCTCGCAGAAACCCGCATTGCCTGGTTGGTCCGCTCCCCCAACCCGTCGCGCTCATATGGCGGCGGCGAAGCTGACGCTCTACCCGCCCGCGGCGCTATAGGCACCCGCGTTCGCGCCCTGGTGGATTCAGGAAAAGTGACTGTCCACACTGGATTCTTCGTTCAGGAGATCACCGACAGCGCCGTCGTGTCCGCGGATGGCCGCAAGGTCGACGCCGACGTGATCGTGAACTCGACCGGTGCTCGCCCCGACTACGCCTCGGCCACCGAGTTGCGCCTCGATCTGGACCCGATCCTCGGCTCCACTCGCGCATTGGCCCCACTGATCGACCCGAACAAGCACTCCTGCGGCACCGTCCCACCCCACGGCGTCGACGAGCTGGCACATTTGGAGGAGGGCTTCTACGTCGTCGGCGCAAAGAGCTACGGCCGGGCGCCAACCTTCCTACTTGCCACCGGATACGAGCAGGCTCGCTCAGTGGTCGCGGCGCTGGCCGGAGATTGGGAAGCAGCTCGTAACGTGCAATTGGAACTTCCCGAAACCGGTGTCTGCTCGTCCGGAAACGGTTTGGCGACCGGGGTCAGCGGTGGTCTGCTGTCGCTTCCTCTCGTCGAGGTGAGCGCCGGTGAAAGCCCTAGCGCCTGCTGCGGCTGAGGCCACAGTCCCGATTCAGAATGGCGGTCGACCGCGGGTCTTGATTTCAGTACTCGCGGTCACCCAGACCGTCGGCTACGGCGTACTTTTCTACGCCTTCAGCGTGCTGCTGACTCCGGTCGCCGACGAGCTTGCCACGAGCGCGGCCTCGGTCACGGGTGCGCTCACGTTGGGAATCATCGTGGCCGCAGCTGCGTCTATCCCTATTGGACGATGGCTGGATCGGCACGGCGGTCGCGTGCTCATGACTGCCGGGTCGGTCCTGGCCGTGCTCGCGGTCGTTGCCTGGTCCCAGGTTCGTACCGTGGGTCACCTCTACATCGTTTTCGTGTTCATCGGCCTCGCTTCGGCCATGACCCTTTACGAAGCAGCGTTTCCCGTAGTGGTCGCCGCCACCTCACCGGCGCGGCGCAACGACGCATTGCTCGCAGTCACCATCGTCGCCGGCTTCGCCAGCAGTATCTTCTTTCCGCTCACCGGTTTTCTGCTCGAGCAACACGGCTGGCGCCGCACACTCCTTATCCTGGCAGCCATTCTCGCTGTCATCACGATCCCAGCACATGCGTTCACGGTCCCCAAAAGGCAACAGCACCACGAGAATCGAGTGCGCAGTGGGGCCAGCGTTCGGGGCGCATTGGCCGACCGCACCTTCTGGCTACTAACCGCGGCCTTCGTCGTCCACGGTGCTGCGGTGTCCGCGGTCGGCGTGCATCTGGTCAGGTATCTGCGAACGGCGGGCCACCCGACCACAGTCGCCGCCACGCTCGCCGGGCTGCTTGGGGTGCTATCGGTGACGGGCCGGGTGGTGACCACCGGGCTGTCCAAGCGCCATGGCATCACCAGCATCACGGCGATTGTCTTTGCCATTCAAGCGATAGGGCTCGGTACGCTGCCCTATCTCGGGCACACGCTCGCCGGAGCTGCCGCATGCGTGATCGCTTTCGGCCTTGGCTTCGGAGTGGCGACGATCGCCCGCCCTGCCATCGTCGCGGATCGCTACGGCATCGGCCGCTACGCCACCATCGCCGGAGCCATGACCGTGCCGATCACGCTGACGAAGGCCGGCTCTCCCCTCCTTGCCGCAGTGCTCTCGCCGAATCTGTTCGCACGCTCGGCCTCCGTCGCCTGCCTGGTCGCCGCGGTTCTCCTGTGGGCCACCCGATCTGCTCCTAATTCGAAGACCATCTAACTTGACAATCCTCTAATCAACTGTCAGGATCTAACTCAGCTGATTCGACAAGTGTCTAGATAGTGAGGCTCAGATGTTTACCAACATTCGTCGCCGCCTGACCGAGCTGCGTGGAGTGGAGTTCTGCGACGAGTGCGCGGAGGTCTGCACCGCCCAATGCCGGGCCGACGCTCACCTTGAGCGCGCCCGCGCCAAGGCTGCCTATCAATTCCTGTTCCCACGCTGAAAACAAGGAGTATGCGATGACCACAGAAACCACCTCAATCGGCGGGTTCACCGGCGATCCGGCCGAGGCGTTCACTCCGGCCAGCGCCGGAGGCTGTTGCGGCAGTGCGCCTGCCTCCTCCGCCGGGGCCACCCCAGCCGCAAGCACCTGTTGCGGGACGGCTGCGGAAGCCACCGAATCAGGCAGTTGCTGCGGCGAGACCGCAAAGGCCGAAGCCATCTCGGCCGGCGCGGGATGCTGCGGATGACAGATGCGACCGGCCGGATGATTTCTGCCGTGTACCGACTCGCGAGCGACGAGTACGCAGGCCGCCGGGTGGGCACTCCCGGCGGCCGAGCGGCCGCGAAGTGGCTGGCCGAGCAGTTGCGAGGCGCAGCGATCGCATTCGAAGAGTTCCCGGTCGACGGAACAGTCAAGGAGCTATACCGCACGCCAAGTCTGCATTGGACAGACGGCAAGACGTCCTGGGACCTCGCGCATCGGCGCGACTTTTGCGAGCACCTCGCCTCGGCCGACCTCCCATTCGCACGGACCGGTAAGTGGTTGCTGGATAAGACGTTTTCGGCTGAGCGTGCCGAGCAGGCAGCCGCCGCTGGTGTGCTCGGTTTACTTGTTCCGCGCGGCACGGACGATGCGGGCTGGATGCCGAAGATGATTGCCGGACCGTCCGCTGTGGAGCTTCCGGTGTTGGCTCTGCGCAACGATATTCACGAGCAGATGTCCGCTACCACCGCCACGGTCACCGCATCCGTCCCCATGCGGACGGTCGATGTGGTGGGAGTCAACGTTCATGCGGTCTTTGCGTCGCCTCGCCCCGATGGAGTCTCGGTCCTCCTCACCGCCCACTACGACGGCGTTGGCGACGATCCCGGCGTGCGGTTCCCCGCCGCGGCGGACAACGCCTCCGGCGTCGCCGTCATGCTCGAAGCAGCGCGCCAACTCGCGAACGAGGATCTAGGGATCGGGCTGGCGGTGGCTTTCTTGGACGCGGAAGAGGTTGGTGCGCATGGATCCGCGTACCACGCGCCCAAGGTTCGTGCAGGGACCTATGTGATCAACGTGGACGGTGCGGCAGCCCTGCACGAAGCGGCCGCCGTCGAAGCCGGTGGCCCGGCTCAACCATTGCTGGCCGCACTTGACCTGGCCGGTCGCGAAACAGGTGTACCACTACGCGCCCGCGCCATGCCCTCTGACAACCGGCGATACGCGGCCGCAGGCCTACCCGCGATCGGGATCGGTATGGGCATCCCCGGCTATCAGACACCCGCCGAAACTCCCGATCGCGTTGACCCGCAAACCTTGGCTCGCGCACTCGCATTGGTCGTCTCGACCGTGCGGCACCTGTCGGCTAGCCGAAGCGACCGGTGATGTAGTCCTCTGTGCGCTTGTCGGAGGGGTTGGTGAAGATGCGGCCGGTGTCGTTGAACTCGATCAGCCGGCCATGCCGGACCTGCTGCTCGTCCACCTCGGCCGTGAAGAACGCGGTGTAGTGGCTGACCCGAGCGGCCTGCTGCATGTTGTGCGTAACGATGACGATCGTGTATTTGGCCGTCAGCTCGTGCATCAGGTCTTCGATCTTGCCGGTGGCGATCGGGTCGAGTGCCGAACACGGCTCGTCCATCAGGATCACCTCAGGCTCGACCGCGATCGTTCGCGCTATACACAGCCGCTGTTGCTGACCACCGGAGAGGGCGAGACCACTGGACTTCAGCTTGTCCTTGACCTCTTCCCAGAGCGCGGCGCCGCGAAGTGCCAGCTCCACCCGATCGTCGAGGTTGTCCTTGATCCCGTTGACGCGCAGGCCGTAGGCCACGTTCTCGTAAATCGACTTCGGGAACGGGTTCGGCTTCTGGAACACCATTCCGATGTGCCGGCGCACCTCGATCGGGTCCACCTCCCGCGCGTACAGGTCCTGGTCGCGGTAGGTGATCTTCCCTTGGATGCGGGCGCCCGGGATCAGATCGTTCATCCGGTTCAGCGAACGCAGGACGGTGCTCTTGCCACAGCCGGATGGGCCGATCATGGCAGTGATCTGGTGCTGCCTGATGATCATCGATGTGCCCCGCACCGCTTGGTAGTCGCCATAGAAGACGCTTACGTTGCTGAGCTCCATCACCGCTGTGGTGGACATCGTCCCTCTCTCCCCAGGCTGCTCAGCGCGGCCTTGGCCGGGAGCGGCGATGTGGACGCCGAGTGTGTCAGCGGAAATCATGTCAGTCACCTCAGGATCGTGCCAATGCGGGTTGGGGTCGGTCATGGCGCTGTGGTCACCACCGCTTCTGGAAGCGGTTGCGGACGAAGATTGCCACCGAGTTCATCACCAGAACGATGCCGAGCAGCAGCACGATGGCTGCCGCGGCGAGCTCCTGGAACTCCGCCTGCGGCTTGATCAGCAGGCCGTAGATGTGGATCGGCAGTGCTGTGTAGGCACTGTCCAGCCCGTCGGGGTTGTCCAGGACGAAGGTGACAGCGCCCATCATGATCAGCGGAGCGGCCTCACCGATGGCGCGCGACAGAGCAAGGATCGTTCCAGTGGAGATGCCGGGGATAGCGGCCGGCAACACCTGCTTGGAAACGGTCTGCCACTTGGTGGCGCCGAGAGCATAGGACGCTTGGCGGATCGATTGCGGGACAGCACGGATCGCCTCGCGGGTCGCGATGATGACGATCGGCAACACCAACAATGCCAACACAATCCCCGCCGCTCGGACGGTGAACCCGAGGTTGAACTGACGGACAATGAGGCCGAGCCCAAGGATGCCGAAGATGATCGATGGGATGCCGGCGAGATTCTGCACATTCAGCTCGAGAAGCCTGTTGTACCAACGGTTGTTGTCGGCGTATTCCTCAAGGTAGATCGCGCCGAAGATGCCGACCGGCAAACAGATCGCCGCGGTGACCGCCATGATCCATATCGTCCCGGTGATTGCCGACTGCACACCCGCTTCGGCCACACGCGAGACACGGCCGGTGGGCATGTTCTCCCACAGCCGTGAATCCAGCCGAGCCCAGCCGCGATAGACCATGTAGCCGACCAGCCAGGCCAGGAAGGCGAAGGCGACGAGCAGGCAGAATCGCAACGCCCATTTGAAGATCTCATCGCCGACGCGGATCTTCGAGCGCTTGAGTGACACCGCTCGCACCTGGGCCTGGCCGATGGCAGCGCTCGGCGCGCTCATTCGTAAACCTCCCGGAACCTGCGGACAAGCCGGATCGAGATCGCATTGAGGATGAAGGTAAAGATGAACAACAGCGCCCCCACCGCGAAGATGCTGTCGTAGTCGAGGGTGCCCACCGGCACGTCACCCTGGCCGATGCTTGCGATGAATGCGGTCATCGTCGCTCTGCCCTCGGTCGGGTCAGCAGAGACACTGGACGAGTCAAGGCCGCCCGCGATGGTGACGATCATGGTTTCACCGATAGCGCGGGAGAAGCCCAGAACGATCGCGGCCACGATTCCGGAGAGCGCGGCCGGCACCACAACCTTTGTCGCGACCTGCATCTTCGACGAGGCAAGCGCATAAGCGCCCTCGCGCAGGCTGCGCGGAACGGCGCTCATCGCGTCCTCGGAGAGGCTAGCCACCGTCGGCACGATCATGATGCCCATCACTATGCCCGCTACCAGCAGGTTCTGGAAGTCCGGCGGATTGGCGCCAGGCCAGTACTTCTGCAGCTGTGGGTTGAGAGCGAAGAGGGCGAAGAAGCCGAATACCACGGTCGGGACGCCCGCGAGGATCTCCAGGACCGGCTTGAGCATCCGCCTGGTCCG
>DPJL01000021.1 GCA_003543035.1 Micromonosporaceae bacterium
GTACCGAAGGTGACGATCGTCTTGATACCCGGGTTGTTCTGCTTGACGATCTTCAGGGCGCCGAGGATCCGGTCCTGCACGACCTCGTTCTCGAATTCATCGCTGTTTTCGATATCGATGTCGATGTACTTCAGGTTGTACGCGTTGATGACCTGCTGGTATGCGCCGGCCAACGCGCTGGCACTCGAACAGTTGGGGCCGAGCTTGTTCCCGCTCCACCCGCCGAACGAGATCTGAATGTCGCCACCATTGGCCCGGATCGCGTTGATGGTGCTCTGATCCACGCCACCGGTCAGCGGCCGGTTGCTGTCCCACATCGGGGTGCAGCCGCCACCGGAAAGCATGAACGCCATGGTGAACTGCCTGATCCCGGTCGCCGACATCACCGTCGAAACCGATGGCGGGTCGCCCCAACCCAGGTAGAGATAAGGAGCGGCCTGGACCCCGCCGGTGGGGCAACCGGTCGTGGTGCCGGTGACCGAGTTGCTATTCGGCGACTCACCAGAGGAGTTGTAAGCCCGGATCACGTAGGTGTGACTGGTGCACGTTGCGAGCCCGCTGATGGTGGCGGTCAAACCCGTCACCTGAGCGCGCTGCGTCGAGCCCTCGTACACCCGGTAGCCCGTGACCGTGCCCGTGGAAGCGTTCCACGCCAACGAGATCGAGCTGTTGGTCTGACCGGTGACCCGGTTGTTGCCTGGTGCACCTGGAACTCCGGTGCAGCCACTGGTCGAAACCGTGATGGAGTTACTGTTCGCGGACTCGCCGACGGAGTTGTAAGCCCGCACCACATAGGTGTGTGACGTACACGTGCCGAGTCCGCTGATCGTGGCGGTGGTACCGGTGACCTGAGCCCTTTGCGTGGTGCCCTCGTAGACCCGGTACCCGGTAACGGTTCCCGAAGAGGCACCCCACGACAGCGAAATCGAGCTGTTCGTGGTGCCGGTCGACTGCAGGTTGCTTGGTGCACCAGGAACGCCCGTGCCACCAGCGCCTTGCAGCGAGATGTCATCGGCGTGGTAGGTGCCCTGCCCGTACCAGCCATGGGTGTAGATCTGCACACTCGAGCTCGACGCCGTAAACGTCAGCGTCAGCTGGGTGTAGGACGACCCGCCTGGAGTCCAGGTGGACGCGCCCCCAGTGATGCCAAGGTAGGTGTAGTTGCCGCGGAACCAGCCCGAGAGGGTGTAGGAGGTTCCCGAAACAACGGCAATGGTCTGCGTGCACTTGGCGTTATCCGAAGCGGATGCCGCTGCCTGCAACGCTCTGGTGCCCGAATGAACCGGGCTGGAGACGACGCTCCCTAAATTCCCCGTACACGACCAGGGCGACAACGACCCGGTCTCGAAACCCCCATTGACGGCCAGCTCGGCCGCTGATGCGTTCGTTGCGGCGAAAAGCCCGCCAGTGGCCACTAACGCCAGAACGAGGAGGATACGTTTCATCAGTTCCCGCCTACAGTCCGTTGTGGAGAGTGGTCATGAGAGTGCCATTGCTGGTATCACCGGACATCTCCCAGACCATTGCGCCCAAGAGGCCTTTGCTCTTGAGCCAGGTAGTCTTCTGCCCGATCGACCACGTGTCGTCGAAGCTCCACCACTGCCCGCCGTTACCGGTGAAGCAATATGTCGATATCGATTGCGTGTCGTGATAGATCGTGCAGTTGGGGACCATTGCGATCAGGTTTGAATAGCCTCTGGTACCTGCCTCCTCTTGGAATTGACCTGGTGCCGCCCCAGTGGCTGACTGCCACTCGCCATTGGCACCGCCCGCGGTCACGCCTTGCCAGCCCCGGCCGTAGAACGGGAAGCCGATGGTGAGCTGACGCGGATTGACCCCGGCGTCCAAATAGGTCTGTATGGCCTTGTTGACGCTGAACTCGAACGAGTACGGGTCCTGCGTGTCCCGGTTGAGGTTTGCCTGGTGCCCGGTCCTGTTCGGCTCCCACGAGTTGTCCGAACCCGCGCCATGGAAGTCATAGCCCTGCACATTGGCGAAGTCCATGTAGCGGAAGACGCCGTTGCTGCCGATGTCCCAGCCGGCCGCAATCTTGGCCGGGTCGGCCGGGGTGAAAGCCGTTAGTAGGTAACGCTTTCCGGTGGCCGCGGTGAGCTCGTCCATCTGACGGCGGAACTCTGCCACCAGCAACGTGTTGTTGGCCTTGTCAGCAGACCGCACGATGTTGCCCGGATGCCCTTCCGCGCCAGGCCACTCCCAGTCCAGGTCGATGCCGTCGAAGATGCCGGCGGCCGTGCCGGGTCCACCCGCACCGTTGTAGGTGGGGAGATTTCCCTTGATGTAGATGTCGATGCAGGACCTGACGAACTTCTCGCGTGAGGCTGGAGTCAGTGCCGCGTTGGAGAAGAACTTCGAATACGTCCAGCCTCCGATCGAAATCAAGACCTTCAGATGGGGGTACCGGATCTTAAGCTTGCGAAGTTGGTTGTAGTTGCCCCGCAACGACTCCCAGCCGGTGTCGGCAACACCGTCAACGGATTGGGCGCCTGACATAGGGCGCGCATAGTCGGCGTCGGCATCGCCCGCGCCGGTGCCCTGATCGGGGTCCTGCGGGTTCTGAGTCGTGCCCTTGGTGACGCCCTGCAGACACGTCAGGTTGACCGGATCGATGTTGGCGAAGGCGTAGTTGATGTGTGTCAACTTCGCCGCGGACCCACTCGTATCAAGGTTCTTGACAAAATACTGACGCCCGTAGATGCCCCATTGGACGAAGTAGCCGACCTTGGCGTAGTTCCCCGCCCCGACCGAGTCGTCGGTGGTGACACTGACCGCATTCGAAGCGCCCGACTGGTTGTCGTAAGTGTCGCGCGCTCGCACCGTGAACGAGTATGCGGTCAACGGGCTCAGCCCGGTGACCACGGTCGAGGTACCGGTCACACTGGCTTTGAGAGTCGATCCAATGTAGACGTCGTATCCCGCGATGCCGTTGGCATCAGTGGATGCGTTCCACGCGAGCGACACAGTAACGGCGGTCTTACCTGTGGAGCGCAGGTTTCCGGGCACCGTCGGTGGAGTCGTGTCGTTGGCCGGGTTAAGTGTTGTCGCCGATACCGCGGCGCTCGACGCCGACACGTTGCCCCGGGTGTCCTTTGCCTTCACCGTGAACGAGTAGGTGGTGTTGGGCGTAAGACCGGTCACGACGCCGCTCGTGGTGGTGACACTGGTCTTGAGCGTTGTCCCGGCGTAGATGTCGTATCCGGCGATCGGGAAGTCGGTCGGGACAGCCGCTGCCCAAGACAGACTGACCGTCTTGGTGGTTCTGGCCGTCACCGCAAGGTTCGTCGGGGAGCCCGGTGGCCGGTCAGCACTTCCGTCGCACTTGTTGCCGTTGATCCGGCAATTCAGCGGGGCCGCTCCCCCGCCATACGCGATGAACCACGGGCTGTACGGCTCGGTCGAGGCACCCGCCGCCACCGTGCCGTTGTAGTGGGCGTTCACGACACTGACATGACTGCCCGATTGGGTGGCGGTGCCGTTGTAGAAGTTGCCCATGGTCACACCGGGCGGGAGATCGAATTCCAGGGTCCATCCGGTAATGGACGCACTCGTCGGATTGGCGACGACAAATTTGTCCAGCCACCACGATCCGTTGTTCGCGGCCGAGAAGGTCGCCGTGAGCCCTGGAGCTGCCTGGGCGGGCGCTGCGGGCGCGATGATGGCGGTGGCAACGAGTATTGCTGCGAGCAGGGCGCGTCTGAGCATGTCCACTCCCAACAGATAGGAAAGTTTCCTAACTGTTCAGGAATTTACCCAGACGTTCATGAATAGTCAATTAAATCGATCTTAGAGCGCTCTTCTTCTCTAGCAGCAGAACACCGCCCACTACCAGGACCAAGGCGAGCATCTGCTCCACGGTGAACCTAAGTCCCAACGGGACGGTCGCCAGCGCGGCCGCCGCTCCGATCAGCCGGAACCGCAACACACCTATTCGGAGCACCCGCCGGAACCACACATCGGCGAGCAGGAACAGCGCCACTCCCCCACCCAGCAACAGGGCTTGGGACAGGTACACGTGGCCGCTCGAATAGGTGGTCGCCTTCTTGATGCCGGCCGCGAGGACGACGATGCCGAACAGTAGTGGATAGTGCGCGAAACCGAAGGCGTGCAGGGCGACCCGGCCGCGTCTGAGCGACGGTGTCGCGTCGAGCGCTCGCTCCGCGGCTTCGTCGTCACCGCCGAAGTAGAGCCACCACAGCCCAAACGAGAGCACGAGTCCCAGGAGTGCCACCGCAATCAGGGATCCGGTGAGCTCCAGACCCGCTGCGCCGACACCGATCGCCACGATGGACTCCCCCAGCGCGACGATCACGATAAGGCCGTGCCGTTCCACGAAGTGCGAAGCGGTGATCGTCCATTCGCTCATCGGATGCAGGTAAGGCGACACGACCATCACGAGGAAGGCGGCGCACCACAGAACAACCCGCCAGATGCCGGGAGTGAAGCCACCAACCAGGATCAGCGATGCGCTCAGCAGATTCAGCGGAGCGAGTTGCCTCATCGCGGCTGGAGCCGCCCGTAGCAGGAGTCCACTGTGGATGGCGTTCACCACGAAGTAGCCCAAGCCAAACGCCCAGCCGCTCTCGTGAAGCGCGTCTGGAATCGCCAATGCGATCAGCAGGAATCCGCCCATCCCGCTGAGCAGCAGCCCCCGGCGTACAGCATCGCTCGGCGTGACCACGTTGGTCAGCCAGGCATACCCGCCGTACATCCACAGAATGATGCCGAGGATGAGCAGCACACGGCCGACCGTGGGCCAGGTCAAGTCCTGGGCAAGGATCCCGGTCAGCTGGGTGATGGTGAAGACGAAGACGAGATCGAAAAAGAGCTCGAGAGTCGAGACCTTGACTACCGACTCACGCTCTTGTTCCGCCTGCCCCGAAGGGCTCTCTGAGGGTGAAGGCTCGTTGCGAGGTTCCATTTGTCACCAGGTCGTCTAGACGTTCTGCGGCTTCGTCCAGAGTAGGGGTATGTCCGACTGGTACCCACCACAACACCAGGTGCGCCTCGATCCCGGCGTGGTCGAACCACTCGCGCCGCCTTCTCAGATAGGCCATGTGTGGCGAGTGATACACATACGCCCGCAACGCTTCCACCGACTCCCACAGTGTCAGGTTGACAATGACGCCTTCGCCAAACGGATTCTCCACATGGGTCGCGTCGCCTGACTCGTCCTGTAGCCGCCACACGAAACCCGGGCTCTTCTCCGCAAGGGCGTTTATCTCCGGCAACGCGTCGACAAAGTCCTTGAGCTCCGAGGTGTCCAACGCAAACCGCAACCGGGCAATGTTCAGCTGGGCAAGATTCATTTCTTCTCCAACGCCACACAACAGTGCCCGGGTTGCGCCTGCATCACTGCTCGCACCGGCCACTTCGCACCCTCGGCCATGCCGGTCAGCAGAGCCATGTTCATGCCGCACACGAGCGGCGGAAACTCTTGTGCCAAAAGGTGAAACGGGCAGTTGCGCAGCTTCACCGTGTCTTGCGCGGCATAGGGCTCATAACCCCGCTCCCGCAACACTTCCCACATGTCCGAACGCTTCTCCGCCCGCCCCCGCTTCTGCGCGACCTTGTGCAGAGTGAGGTCGGCTCCGGCTTTGTCCAACGCCTCCGCAAGCAACTCGGCAGCGTCCACATAGGACCTTGGCGGGACGCTCACTGCGACTTCGGCCGCACTTCGCTGGTATAACTTCGCCGGCCTGCCTCCGGCCGGCCCCCGGGCAAAGCTCACCTCGAGCAGGCCGGCCTCGGTCAGCTTGTCGAGGTGAAATGCGGCGAGCGTGCGGCCCATGCCCAGCTCGTGCGCTATTTGATCGCGGCCGACCACACCGGCACCGGCGACCACAGCGTCATAGACCTTGCGCCTGGTCGGATCCGCGAGTGCTGCTATCGCAGCTACTTCGTCCACCCCACTTGTATAACCAACACTCGTTGTTTTTACAAGCCCCAGCCCTGCCGCACTTCCTCCAGGCACTCGCGAGCT
The DNA here is from genome assembly GCA_003543035.1 of Micromonosporaceae bacterium. Classification (GTDB taxonomy): domain Bacteria; phylum Actinomycetota; class Actinomycetes; order Mycobacteriales; family Micromonosporaceae; genus Rhizocola. The sequence goes on from DPJL01000021.1 coordinate 5,999, forward strand.
GTTGGCAGGACGCGGGCCTGATGGGCGAGCTGCGCCTCCCAGTCCAGGTCGGGAAGCGCAAAGACATGGGGCGTAAGGCGCCATCCCATGGCCCTATGGAAGAGGTCTGCGGCTTCAGCGCCGAGCGCGCCGATCCTTGCCAGACCGGCCAAGTCGTAGAGGTCCCGGGCCGCGTGACGATCGGCCCAGGCCACAGTCTTCATTGCCGCGAACGCCTCCAGCTGTGGCACCCGCATCAGGACTGGTCCTCTGAAGTCGCTGTACCGGAGATCCACATCTCTTCGCTCCGTTGGCCACTGCGCGAGATCCTGGTGACCGCCGCCCTCGCTGTCCAACAGTTGCACTCGCACTCTTAGACCGTCGCGGCTCACCAACTGTCCAGGGTCGACACTGCGGACCGTCGATAAAGCCGGATCCCATGTGGTACCAGGAAATTCGCGCCTTAATAGACGCGGCAACTCTTGGTCGAGGATCGCAGCGACCTCCCTGCGCCGTGGACCGTAGAGATCGATATCTTCCGACAACCGTGCGCCCGCATCGGGATCCCGCAAGTGGGTCCTCGCCAAAGCCGTGCCACCAAAGAAGGTCACCGGGACGTCGAGCTCTGCGATGGCAGCAAGAATGTGGCTGATCAGATGGTCCCGGCGCACTTGGACGTCGGAGACGCCGAACTGCGTCGCGACCTCCTCCAGCTCTTCCTGCTCAAGCATTGCGGCCCACCAGCCGCTTGGCCTCATTCAACGCGCTCGGCTTGTGCTGTTCGCTCGCCAGCCGCTCCACTAAGGACCAATCCGTGCGGGTTGCCATCGCTCTGATTGCCGCTTTGACATCCTGCTCAGCCAATCCGCCGAGCTTGGGACGAGCGGCTAGATCCAGGATCGTTTGCTCGACTGTTGTCACCCATCCGGGGCCGAGCTCGGTTTCAATCCGCTCGACGTCGAGTCGTGTCACGTCCCGTTTGACGAAGATTATCCGGCCGAGATCGGTATGAAGAGTCGGGCGCTGCTTGGGGACCGCCACCACTGCCACCCCTAACGCTCTGGGGATGGCTCCGTGATAGCGGGCTGCGCTTACGCCCATGAGCGCGACAGCGTCCACGCCGTAGTCGGCCCTGGCTATGCCCAACGCGGCGGCGTCCAACTCTGGCTTCCATCGGAGATCGCCGATCCTGCGTTGCGGCGTAAGCGCGTAGTAGCCGGTCGCGATCCGCCTAGCCGCTCGCAGTTGTACGAGGCGGGCCAACTCAGCCCGGGGATGGGCATAGACGTTTGCGGCATCTGCGGGCCTGAGAACCCGGTCGCCCCTCTTAGCCAGTGCCGGTGGGAGCCCGACAGCGGTCCGAGCCAACTAGTATCACCTCCGTAGGCCTGAAGCCTACGCTCATCATACTAGCTGGTCCCGCACAGGGTTCAACGGCTTGCCGGGGACATATAGCCTCTTGTCCATGCCACTGCTGCCGATGAGTACGACCGAGCACCTGCCGCTCTGGGACATGAAAGTCGCCGAGGCCTGGCTGGTCTCCGGAACCGACCACTCGCTAAGGGACTCTCCGCACTAAACATTGCGGCCTCAACCGGATCCGTTGCACCTTCAACAAACACCGCAACATCGCCCAAGCGATCTTGGCTCTGCACCCCAGCGCATCGATCAACATCAGGTTGAAATGAACTCACCAGACAGCCTCGAGTCCACATTGGTCTTTACAATCTACTGCTCGAAGGCTCTTTCAATAATATCCGTCAGCGTCACGAAGACCTCGTCACGCTGATGTTTGCGAAGCTTGGAAAGAGGCTGGCTCGGAGGGTTGACGGTCTGGAACCGGCTCAGTGACTCGAACTTGCCGAAGACGCTGTGACGTACGATCAGGCAAAGAATCGCCACACCCTCGGCCTTTGCCGCCTCCAGCAATCGCACAACCTCCTTGTCCATGATGAAGTCGGAGGCGAGAAAATTTGGACTAATGAGTAGCAACGCGGCACGTGCTGCTTGCAGTCCACGATCGATCTCAATCCGCCATTCGCTTCCAGGTCGAATTTGCGAGTCATCCCAGGTCTTGATGGACGTCACGCGATTGAGCGCCTTTAGGTGGATCTTTAGTTCCTCTAGCCAATGGGCGTCCTTGTGGCTGTAGCTAACAAATAGATGCTCTCTTGTTGACGGTACCTTGATTGTCGACCTCATCGCATCCCAGTCCGCATTGCGCGAGCTGACCAACACATGGTCGGCAGCCTTTCCAGGCAACAAACCCTCGAGTTTGGACGGTCCGCCGGCATTTTCGTATATCAGCAGCCACCTTGGAAAATGCAGCCCTTCAAAGAGCGCCTCAAAGACCGCCGATGGATCGGTGACCTGTGGCTGCTTAAGCAACGGGGCTAGCGTTGCTAGAGACCGTCGAACACCGCTCGCCGTGTCGGCTGGAATCCACCAGATGAGATCGTAGGCATCACCATGACGGTGGACGTACTCGATTGCAAGCTCTGTCGTTCCTATGCCGCTAAGGACCATTGCCCCGCCAACATGAGTAGATAGTGCCTGACGCAAGTCTTCCAGCAGATCCTCACGACCCGTAAATTTGGTGTTGCGAGGCGGGACACCGCCCCAAACAGCCGGGTGATCAGCCGAGTTATTGGTGGCGCTCATGTTCCACTCCAGAGGTAACGATAAAACAAATAAATGCATCTCTATCGGACATCAGAGGCCGGTCACTTCAAAGAGGACGAGCGAGACCTTGAAATCAATGGCGGAGACCCCGACCTCACCACTCTCGATCCGCTGCACTTTGGACAGTGACCAGTCAAGCGCCTCCGTCACCTGGGCTTGGCTGAGCCCCCTCGCCTCGCGTTCCTGGCGCAAGGCGAGGCGAAAACGGCGCCGTGCGACAGCCGACGATTCATCTGAGGCCATGGCGGCTTCTCATCGACCCTTCGAGTTCAAGACCCACCTCTACCAGCAGAAAGACATGTTCAGATCGACGCCGCAGTGAGATTACACGGGCAAAGCCGAGTAGGCGACGATGCGCCGATAACAATCAGTGATTGTCTACATTGCTCGCCAGCGCCGAACGAGGGGCTGCCTTCCTGATCTAGCATTGACCCATCTTGGTCTGAAGTAGACATAATGCTCCGCACAGAATTCAGCCCAATTGCCCAAACCGACTAACCCTGGAGCTGCCATCAGTCAGCCGACAATGAGATCGCGGTTACCAAGAGTGCTGCCGACAAGCTCATGAGCGAACAAACGGCACGATGGTTTCAAGACGTGCCATTCACGCTTACTTTCCTTTGCCCGGTTGACTGGCATCCGTACGCTGGGAGCAGCAATCGGTCCAGGGGGTGAAGGATTGAGCACCGAGGGTGAGTATCTCAAGTGGCAAAACTTCGGTTGTGAGTCGAGCGGATGCATCGAGGTTGCGGAGACCAAGGGCGGAGACGTCCTGCTCCGGGATTCCAAGGATCCCGACGGACCGGTCCTACACTTCTCTCGGCAGGAATGGGATGCCTTCGCGGCGGGGATACGTGCAGGAGACCTGGACCAAGCGCCACAGTCTTAAGACGATCAATTCGCTGAGCGTGCCACTTCCTCGTCATGAGGGCCCCCTCGTTCACCGTGGAGGCCCTCCTCGGCCGCTAACGACCAAGCGCAGCCGCAAGTTCCATCTTTGAGGCCGCAGAGGGGGCTGTGTATGGTTCCCAGCTATCCTTCAAGATCACCCCGCTTGATGGCATCCACGAATTCGTTCCACACTTCGCGCGAAAAGCGCAGCTGCGGCCCGTTTGGATCCTTGGAATCGCGGAGCAGGGCGTATTGATCCATTGGCGCTACCTCGAAGCAGCCGTTCGCCTCGCAGTAGCTGCTCCGCCGCCATGGTGGCTGGCTCGTCAATGTGCTTCCTTTCTTCTGCTATTTCCACACAGGCTGACTAGAGCCACACGAGAACTACTCGCATTGCTCCAGTGTTGGTGGCTATTGGTCCGGACGGATCCGGTCTAAATTGGAAATCATCGCGGCGGCCTTGGCCTCTATGAGGTGAGTAGTCGCCTTTTCCGTCAGCGCGGCGTCCCACACGCGCTCGAAGCGTCTTCTGTACAGGTTCACTCTGTCAGGGGCTTGCTCAATATCATCGACAAGTTGGGCTTCGCGGTAGAGTATTGCGTTCTCCTCGTCACCCAGATCAAGAATCTGAAAATGACCGAGCTCCGCAAGGTTAGCTGCCGCGGCAAAAGGCAAGATCCGCACCATGACATGCGGCCGACGCATGAGACTCAGCAGGTCATGCAACTGTTCTGCCATCACTTGTGGCCCACCGACTTCACGTGAAAGTACGGATTCATCAAGAATGAGGAGATAGAGCGGTGGGTCAGGCCGACCTAGAACGTACTCACGCCGCAATAGTCGCACCTCAAACCGCACGGCCCGATCCTCTAAACTCAGTTCCTCGCTCCAAAAGTTGAGGATGACTTCGGCATATGCGGGTGTCTGCAACATTCCTGGGAAAAGCGTCGGATGGAACACGCGGATCGCGCTCGCCTCGGCCTCGAACTGCGACAACTGCATCATCGCGGTAGGAAGATGCTGACGAAACTTGGGCTCGTCCCACCATCCCTTACGCCGGGAGGCTCGAGCGACTTCCACCAGTTGCTCAATCCGCTTGGTATCGGTCACGTCGTAACGCGTTAGCAGGGCCTTGAGGTCTGTACTGGACACAGTCACGTCGCCACTCTCGATCCTCTGGACCTTCGATATTGACCAATCGAATGCCTCGGCGACCTGACCCTGGGTGAGTCCATTGGCCTCGCGTGCTTTGCGCAATGCGAGGCGAAGACGGCGTCGTGCGGCTGCCGGAGACTCACCCGAGACCATGACAGTATCGATCCGACCTCTTGGCGTCGGGCATTTCGGCCTGCTGGCAGAGTGCCACATCGCAAACCGAGATGCCGCTGGGCGACATAACGCAGTGACATTACACCCGATAGCATGATCAGGTATTCCGCCTACCACAACACGCCGATAACGATTACTGAGCATTACTCCGTTCGAGCGCTCGAAGGAGTGCTCGGCTTACCTGACCTAGCATCCGCTCGTCTCTCGTCCGAAGTAGACATACCGCTCTACCTCGGTAGATGGCCCAGAGCTCGTAAGGGCTGATACGTGCGCGCCAGCAACCCGCCGACACCGCGGATGAGACAACAGTTACTAAGAGTGCTGTAGCGGCGATCGTTGGTGATCCTTCGACCTGCCATGCCAAGGCGCCGGCCACGATCGCAATTCCGACAAGAGCGGTGGAGGCGATCCGTGCCCACGTTTTTCCAACGGTCGGTGGCTTGTCCTCCTGAGCAATGTGGATAGAGCTCAGATCCTTGATCGGAAAGGACTCGCAGACGGGGGTCCGCACCTCGAACACGTTGTGGGTGATCTGCGCGGAGGGACCTCGGTAGAGGACGGTCATCTTCTTCTCCTCGCTAGCCGTTGCGAGGAGGCAGGCACTTGAGCCACGATGGCAAGTGCACGGTCCTGCCCTCCTCGTGAAGGGTGAGGCCTGGCGGCATTCGGTGCCAGCCGGATGCCGCCACTTGCGTTGATGCCAGCTACTTTGCTTGCCCGGTGAAGTTAGTATGCGAGTGAGATTCTCGTGATCGCCATACTGCAAAGTGCCATATCGCAGATCGCGTCAATTCACTCACGCTCTGTTCGCCACTCGAGCGCCCGCAACAGAGCCCGGCGCACCTGGCACAACTCGCGCTCGTCAGCTGTCCTAAGCAGACACACTGACACGCCACGGAATGTGGCCCTTAATTCGTAGGGGTTTTCCCGCGTCCGCCAGCAACCGCCGGCCGACACTACCGAGGTGACGGTGCTAGCCAGGAGCACGGCCACCACGACTTCGTATGAGTCGAGTGCCCGCCAGGCAATGGCAGCCACTGCGATCCCGGCACCGGCCAATACAGTCGTCCCGGCCTTCGCCAACACCACACCGGCAGTGAGCTGCGCAGGTCGCTGCCGGACGATGTAGATCGAGCTCAGTTCACTTACCGGGAAAGACACGCTACTGGGACTGCGCACTTCAAACACCTCGTGGGTGATGCGTGCACGAGGCCCACGGTAGAAGATGGTCATCTTCTTCCTCCCTCGCTGCGCCCCGGCCGAGGAAGGAGGTACTTGCGCGACGACGCAAATGCATGGTCCTGCCCTCCTCGTGAGGGGTGAGGCCAAGCGGCATCCGGTGCCAGCCGAATGCCGATGTGCTTTGGTGCCAGCTACTTTGCTCGCCCGTAACGCCAGTATGGGTGAATGTTCCTCGTGATCGCTATACCGCAAAGTGCCATACCGCAGATTGCGATGCGTTCACTCCCCTTTGGACTCGTGGAATGCGAGCTCCTCGGCGACGTATGGGTCAGCGGCCCCGATCTCAGTGATAGCAAGCTCCCGCAACTCTGCCAGCGCTTCGTCATTTCGCCCGACCGCACGAGCGGCACGGGCACGGGTCCACCGGGCCACATGAAGGGAGTTCGCGGCGGCTCGAGTGCCAGTGCTTTCGAAGACCGCGGTGCGCGCTGCGACCGCGCGATCGAAGAGTGGGTAGGCGTCATCCCACTTCTCCTCGTCCGCCAGCGACCAGCCGAGATTGTTGAGGAGGGCTCCGACCATGCCCTGGGCGAGCGGGTCGTCGCTACCTTCGGCGGCCGCCAGGCCGCGGGCGGCCCACTCCTCATGTTCGCCGGGCAGCACCAGAGCCATCATGTGGGCCGTGTCAGCCGCGAGCCCCGCCAGC
>DPJL01000126.1 GCA_003543035.1 Micromonosporaceae bacterium
GGCTGATCTGGCGGACCACGCATTATGTGTTCACCAACGAACGCATCATCTTCCAGTTCGGCGTCTTTTCCCGGGATCGGCGGGATATTCCGCTCATGCGGGTCAACGACCACGCCATGAGCCAGAGCTTCATCGAGCGCATTCTGGGCTGTGGCACCCTGACCATCGAGTCGGCCGGAGAGCGCGGCCAGTCGGCGCTCAAGGACATTCCACGGGTGGGCATGGTGCAGACGAAGCTCTACGAACTCGTGGAAGAGGACCGGGACTCGCACTCCTTCAACGACGACGAGCGCCGCTCAGTGCCCGTGCAGTCGGACAAGACCGAGGAAAAGAAGTAAGTCAGCGCGAGCGAACGGGCGCGGGGCTCTTTTTCGGAGTCCTGCGCCTTTTGCGTGCGAACTCGGCCTCGAGCGGTGCGGTGAGCTCCTCGAACTCCGACTCGACCGCCAGCGTGGCATCAACCGGGACGTGGGTGAAGACGAAGGTCCGGTAGGTGAAGAACCGGAAGACTGTCCCGAGCGCCAGCCCCACCACCATGGCGAGGTTCAGCGCGAGCAGGCTGGTCAGCCCGAACCAATATTTAGTGGCACCCATCACGGCGAGCTCGATGGCGAGCCCGGCCAGGTTGAAGAAGACGAAGAGGGTGAACTCGCGGTGTGCGGCCGACTTGTCGCGGTCCTTATACGTCCAGTGCCGGTTCATGAAGTAGGACGAGACGATGGCGACGGCTGTCGCGATCACCTTTGCCTTGAGCTGGCCGGTCTCGAGGACTGTCAGAACCAGCAGGTTGAACACGACTGCGTTGACGATGACATTCAGGCCGCCAATGACGGCGAATTTCACCGCTTCAGGGGCGAGCGTCCGCAAACGCTGGGGGAGCAACTGCACAAGACGCACTTGGCCACCTTACGTGAATAGGACCGAAAGGGCATGTTCACCGAGCGAGATTGCGGGGCAGCTCACCGTGTCGCCTCGGCCGTGGTCGGCGCGAGGAATACGAAGCGGCGATAAGCCCAGAATCTGAACACTGTCGCGAAAGCGTTACCCACCAATTGCGCGGCTATCACATCCGCGATTTTTGTGGTGAACATGGGCCACATGCTGCCCAGCACCGAGTGGCTGAAGTTGAGCACGGCCAGGGTGATCCCGAGACCGGCCGCATTGAAGAAGAAGTACAGCAGATATTCCCTGGCCAGCCCGGACCTTTCGCGGTGGCGCCAAGTCCAGAATCGGTTGCCCAGAAATGCCGCTGTGGCAGCCACCACAGTCGCAATGATCTTCGCTTTGTTCTCCTCCATATCGGCCCACAGCAACACTGCGAAAAGGCCGGTGTCCAACATGAATGCGAAGATGCCCACCACGCCGAATTTGCCCAGCTCATGCAGCAGATGCTGGAAGCGGTCATAGAGCCGGACGGCGATGGTTTTCAGGGCCACACGGCCGAGCTTACCGGCCCTGGCTGGGAGCACCGGAGCCTTGGCCTGTTTCAGTCATGACTGCGAACAGGCCGACATCCAGCGGATCATTCCCGGCCAACAGGGTCGCCGCCGCTCCCACCCCCACCGCAAGCTGGTGCCGCAGGAGGTCGAGACCCGGGGTGCGCCAGACGCAGCTGGCGGCCGGAAGGGTGCACGCGACGTTGGAGGAGTTGGCCCCGACCGCCACGTTGGCCCCATCACCCACCGGCACCTTGCCCAGGAGCAGGGAGTCCCCGGTGAGAGCCTGATCGCCGTCCCAGACCACCAGCCCGACGTCGACTTTTCCGGCGTCGAGCAGCACCGAGAGCTGCTCGTCTGTGCGCAACTGCTTGGGGCCGAGATAGACGGCAAGCTCCGCTGATGGCGCACTGGGCCGGTCGTAGACCACCGCCAGGCTCCACCCCGCGAATTGGCCGAGTCCGGCCGGCAAGTCGGCCGCCTTGGTCACGACCCACCAGGCGCCCCCACCGTCGGCACGGACCAGTTCGGTGACATCCGCGAAGGACTGCGCCACCGGCCTGTCTGCAGAGGATGCCTTCATTGGCTTGAGATTTATCGGGTACCAGCCTCCGCCCGGCCCATGGATCGCGGCGAGCCCGGGTGCACGTTTGTCCGAGGCGGTGATGGTCAGCCCGGCCCAGCGCACCTTCGCTCCGGCCGGGATGGTGACATGCGCACCGCTGGCCGCTTTCGGCCCGGCCAGCTCCTGCAACTGGCCGGCCGGGCTCGTCGGGCCGCCAGGGGCAAGCAGTCCCCGGGGGGCGCCAGGTTCCCGGTCGACAGGTAGGGCGGGTGTCATCTGCTGCATGTTGTTATCGCCGCTGAGGCAGACCGGCCTCGGCTGGCATGCGATCAAAGTGTTGCCGCCCAAGCCATAGCCCACCGCGCCGGTGGCGGCATAGCCGATGCGCATCCCGGCCGGTGCGATCGGTGCTCGCAGCGTCGACTTGGCCGAGTTGGCTCCGGCTGCCACGGTCACTGCGAACCCCTGGTACCCACTGACGTCCGCCCCGACCGCGAGGGGAAGCCGGGCGACTGTGCGGCCGGCTTTCACCGGTCCGGCACGTTCGCAGGTCACGTCGCGATTCGCCGCGCGGCAACGCCAACCGTCGCCGGCATCTTGACCCGCCAACTTGATGCCGTTTGGCAGCAGTACCCCCATAGAAAGGGATTCTGGTTGTGCAGTGGATTCGGCCATCCGCACCGCAATCGGCAGAGTCCCGGTTTCCGCCGCCGCGAGTTGACTGTCAGCGGGCTCATAGGCGATCACCGGCCGGGCCGTGGTGGCTTTGATCGGCGCCTTGGTGGTCGGCGGGGGAGGCGAAAGCGGTGCCAGGGTCGGTGGTGGGTAGGAGACGATCGGCGGGGTTAGCTGAGCCGGTGCGGTCGGTGCCGGTGGCGCGGGCGGCTGAGCCGGAACAGGCAACGGCAGTGCAGTGGTCGGAGGCTCCGGCTGTCCACTTTGGACAAGCAATCCCGCGAAAACACCAACGCCAACAAGGCCTGCCGCGACCAGACCACTCGCGGCGGCGACGTTACCCGGGCCATAGCGTTCGATGAGTCGCCTGGGTAGACCCCAGAGCTTGTAAGCGAATGTGCCTGCGGCGGCGGCCAGGTCGGCGCACCAACCCAGTACGGTCTGCCAGCCGGCGACCAGCATGGCGACCATCGCGGCGAGCAGGCCTGCCCCGGTGCGTCCGGCGTCGGCGAGGTATCCCGGTGCGGCCGAGCCAAGCAGCAGAGTGGCGAGCACGCCGCGCAAACCTGAGTTCTCCTCGGTCAGCTCGCGATGCAGCACCCGGCATTCAGGGCACTCGGCCAGGTGATCCTCCACTTTGGACCGATCGCGGCGAGCCAGCCCGGCGCGGACGTAGCCGGCCAGATGCGTTCCGGTCCAGTGGCAGCGCGGTGAACTGGTGACCGCGATGTGTTCCTGCAAGTACATCTGGCGCAAGCGCTCGCGGGCGCGGTAGGCCAGCGCTGCCACCCCATTCGGGGTAAGCCCGAGCAGCGGGGCGACCTGAGCCGGCGACTCGCCTTCCACTTCGGTGTGCCAAAGCACCGCTCGCCAGCGCTCCGGCAGCCGGGCGAAGGCGCGCGCCGCATAGCCGCTCTCCAGGTCGCTTACCAGCGGATCGTCCTGCGGGACGAGCCGCTCATAGGACGTCAGGTCATCGGTGTATTCGACGCGCCGGTCTCGCTTGGCACGGTCGTAAAGCGTGTGTCTAAGCGTTGTCAGTAGGTAAGCGCGGAAAGCGGTGTCGGGCCCGTGGCCGGACCGTAGTGCGGAGAGCACTTTGGTAAAGGTCTCGGCCACCAGGTCGTCCGCATCGGACGGATCGCGGGTGAGCACGCGAGCCAGCCGGCGGGCAGCCGAGACGTGCCGCTCGTAAAGCTTTCCGAAGGCGTCAGTGTCGCCACCGCGGACCAGGGAAATCAGATATGGGTCGCTCTCCAGCTCTGGTTCGAGCATGGTGGTCACGGCCGCCTCCCGGGGGAAATGGGATGAACACCTCGGCCTCGCAGCCCGCACCTTCTGCGCGGACCACTCGTTCGGTGACATTACGGTCTTTGCAGACCTTAGACGAAATGTCCGATTCTGGGAAGGTGCCGCGAGCTCGCTCACAAAACCGCAGAATTTGCGGGAACGTGCGCGATTGATCGCAGATTCGTGCATGAGAACGCGTTTGCGTTAAAGCTTGTGCACTTATTCACAAGCAGCTGTAGACGTGGGCATGGCCAGGGCCCTTAGGCTGAACGAAAGGTCAGTGCCGACCCATTAGGAGACGATTCCATGACAGCGCCGGCAGTCATCGCTGGGCTTGATCAGGCCCCGACCAAGCATCCCAAGCTGCTCGCCTGGGTGCGCCAGGTAGCCGAGCTCACCACGCCCGAGAACATCGTGTGGTGCGACGGCTCCCAGGATGAGTGGGAGCGCCTCACCAGCGGCCTTGTAGACGCCGGTGTTCTGGTCCGGTTGGACCCGGCCAAGCGCCCCAACTCCTTCTGGGCCCGCACCGACCCGTCCGACGTCGCGCGAGTCGAGGAGCGCACCTACATCTGCTCGAACGACGAAGCAGACGCGGGTCCCACCAACAACTGGATGTCCCCGGCCGAGATGAAGCAGCTCATGACCGAGCTCTATCGAGGCAGCATGCATGGGCGCACGATGTACGTGATCCCGTTCTGCATGGGCCCGCTGGACGCGGAGAACCCGATGTACGGCGTGGAGATCACCGACAGCCCCTATGTGGTCGCGAGCATGCGCATCATGACCCGGATAGGCGCCACCGTGCTGGCGAAGATGGGCGACGACGCCGACTTCGTGCCCGCACTGCACTCGGTGGGCGCGCCGCTCGCGCCCGGTCAGCAGGACGTTGCCTGGCCGTGCAACCAGACGAAGTACATCTCGCACTTCCCGGAAACGCGGGAGATCTGGTCCTTCGGCTCCGGCTACGGCGGAAACTCGTTGCTGGGCAAGAAGTG
>DPJL01000449.1 GCA_003543035.1 Micromonosporaceae bacterium
CCCTGGCGGCGGGGGAGTGTAGTTGGGTGGCATCGCCGGAACCACCGGCGGGATAGGCGGTGGCAGCATAGTGCGGTCACCACCGATATCGCCGCCACCGTCTGTCCGTTGTGGAGCAGCGTAGGGAGCGGGCTTACCGAGCCCGGTGCGCGAAGCCGAAAGATCTGAGGACAGCGTGTACATGACATGCTGCGCCGCATAGAACTGATCGTTCAGAGTCCCAGCGGCTTTTTTGGCGTCGTCGGAAGAGGACGACGTGGTGTTCGCGTAGGTGCCACCGGTGCTCGACCCGCCGGCCTTGGTGAAGTCGCCCGCCGTGGCCTTGTACTTGTCGTAGATCGGCTTCAGCTTGTACTTCGCCTCGGCGATGGCATTGGGGATGTCCACGGCGGCCTGATAGTTGCGCCCGGCAACCTCATCTACGTCTTTGACGGCCTTGATGAGCTCGTCCAACCGGGTCAGGTAAGCCTCTGCCGCCTTGCTGTTCTTGGGATTCCACGCGATCGCCAGCTTGTCCCGGAAGGCCTGGAGCCGGGACTGATACAGCCCGTAGAGCTCACTGGTCTTCTTCCAGCTGTTGGCCTGCTGGTAGTGCGGGCTCAGGTCACGATTGACCCACTGCCACATATCTTCGATGCTTGTCATGTACCACGGGGTGCCGCCCCCGCCCCCGCCGCCACCTGAATCCTGCATTACGAGTGCTCCGTCCCGTTATCTGTCGCCGCCCCGGTGTCGCCGGTGGTGGTGGCCACCGGGGTGCTGGTCTGCTCCGAAGCCTGCTGTGGGGTGACGACCGGCTGCTGGGCAGTCGGTGCGGTCCCAGCTTGCGGAGCCGCCAGAGCGGTGTCGACGTCCTTGACACTGGCCGCGCTCAACGCGTCTGCGTTGCTGTATTCCTCGCTGATGGCGCGGGCCGCATCGACGAAGGCAATCACGGCTTTGTCGTGGTTGGCGATCGCGGTAGAGGTCTGGACAAGCATGTCCCGGTGGTGTGTCATGCCCTCGGTCAGCTCGATGAATCTGGCATCGGGCTGGGCGGGAACCGCAGTCATGCCATCGAAGACCGTTTGCACGTGTGGCCGATAATCCTGCTCGTGCTCGGCTTGCAGGCTGTCGGCGAAAGCCACGAGCGACTTGATGTCCACCGCGAGCGCGTCGGGGTCGACATAACCGCTGAACGTGTCGAGATCGGTGTGACCGGTCTGGTTGCCCCAGTCACGCAACCAGGCTGGACCTCTATCTTCTTCAGGAAGCCCCATCGGCTAGCCCCTCCCCTGAGACTAAGAACGCGAATTGGAGCGTACCTCACTGCTACGACAGGCGGGGAAGGCCCGATTCACGCCATCCGGTGCGGGCGGTGGGCAGACCGCTTCGCCACCACATGGACGGCTCGGCTTTGGGCTCCGATGTGGACGCCGGCCAGGAGGCGAGGACGCCGATGAGCGCGGCCAACTCCTGCGCGGTGGGGGAACCACGGTCGATGCGAATGGTCACGACTGATCTCCTGCCGGGCGGGCCATTCCGAACTCACGATAGACGCGCGACCAGAATCCGTCGCGCACCCAGAGGCGGGCCTTCTCGTGCGGGCGTAGCGAAATGCCCAGCTCCTTCTCGGCCTCCACCAACAGCTCCTTGTCGATGACGGTCGGCAGCAGCGGGCCGGGAAGAAGGTCGCCGATGTTGTCCCGCCCGCGAGTGAGTATCCATTTCTGGGCCACGTATTCACCGATCTCGACGATGTCCGAGCGCTCGGGCAACGGTGACCGGATCTGCCTGGGCGGCGCGGGCCTCGGCTCGGCAGGCGTATGCGGCACAGCCGAAACCGGCAGCGCGATCGCGGGCCGGCCGGAGAAGACCTCGGTCGGCGTCGGTGTGCGAGGCCGGACAGTTACCGCGCTGAAGTAGGGCCGGACGAAGTCGGCGTCCAGGGTGTAGACGGTGTCGCTCTCCCACACCAGCCGCTCGGCCTGGTTGGTGCCGTAGGGCGGCTCGACCCCCCAGAGATGGACTCGCACGCCATAGCTTTGAGCGGCTTCAACGGCGGAGGTCATGTCCTCATCGCCGGCGAGCAGCACGGCGTCGGTGACTGCCTTGTGCCTGGCCAGGGTTTCCAGATCGGAACGGATCTGCGCGTCGACACCCTTCTGCTGACCGCGCAGGTTGAGATTGCCCAGGCGCAGCTTGACTTGCGCCATCTGCGCGATGACCCGCTGATCGATGGTCGGCACCCGGTCCCGGGCGGCGTCGAACCAGTAGAGCCGCAGCAGATCGTCGCCAAGGTGTGATGCGGCCAGCTTCATCAGTGCGTGGATTACGCCCTCGGCGTCGACCTTGGTCTCGGACCGATTCGGCGTTCCGATCAGCAGCTCACCACACGCGGCATAGAGGTACCCCACATCCACGAGGACGGTGTGACGACGGGGCTGATTCATCCCGTCATCTTTCCATAGTTCGTTGAACGTTCTCTGAGCGATGGGAGCGCGTTCACTCATAGGGGGATGTTGCCGTGTTTCTTCGGCGGGAGCGTTTCCCGCTTCGTGGCCAGGGCGCGTAGACCGCGCACGAGATGAGCCCTGGTAGCCGAGGGCCGGATGACCAGATCGACGTAGCCGCGTTCTGCTGCCACGTACGGATTGCACAGCGCATCCTCGTATTCAGTGATCAAGTCGGCGCGCTTGGCGACCTGATCCTCGGCGGAAGCGAGCTCGGCCCGGTAAAGGATGTTGACCGCGCCCTGAGCACCCATGACCGCGATCTGAGCGGTGGGCCAGGCGTAGTTGAGATCGGCGCCGAGATGCTTGGAGCCCATCACGTCATAGGCGCCGCCGTAGGCCTTACGGGTGATCACGGTGAGTTTGGGGACGGTGGCCTCGGCATAGGCGTAGATCAGTTTCGCGCCGCGCCTGATGATGCCTTCCCACTCTTGACCGGTACCAGGAAGAAAGCCTGGAACATCGACAAAGGTGAGGACGGGAATGTTGAAGGCGTCGCAGGTGCGCACGAAGCGGGCCGCCTTCTCCGATGCCGCGATGTCCAGGCAGCCGGCGAAATGCATGGGCTGGTTTGCCACCACGCCCACCGGGCGTCCCTCGATCCGGCCGAACCCGACGATGATGTTCTGGGCGTAAAGCGGTTGCACCTCAAGGAATTCGCCGTCGTCGAGGACCGACTCCACGACCTTGTGCATGTCGTAGGGCTGGTTCGCCGAGTCGGGAATGAGCGTGTCCAGCGCAAGGTCTTCCTCGGAAGGCTCGAGGTCGGCGGCGACCGGCCAAACCGGCGGTGCGTCGAGGTTATTCGAAGGCAGGTGAGCCAGCAGCGCCTTCACATAGTCAATCGCGTCCTGCTCATCGGAGGCGAGGTAGTGCGCGTTGCCCGACTTGGTGTTGTGGGTGCGGGCACCGCCGAGTTCCTCCATGCCCACATCCTCACCGGTGACGGTCTTGATCACGTCGGGGCCGGTGATGAACATGTGTGAGGTTTGGTCGACCATCACGGTGAAGTCGGTGACGGCGGGCGAGTAGACCGCACCTCCGGCACAGGGACCCAGCACGAGAGAGATCTGCGGGATCACGCCGGAGGCGCGCACGTTCCGGAAGAAGATCTCGCCGTACAACCCCAGCGAAACGACACCCTCCTGGATGCGGGCGCCGCCGGAGTCGTTGATGCCGATGACCGGGCAGCCGGTCTTCATGGCCAGGTCCATCACCTTGACGATCTTCTCGCCGAAGACCTCGCCCAGCGAGCCGCCGAAGATGGTGAAGTCCTGGGCGAAAACGCAGACCGGGCGGCCGTCCACGGTGCCGTAGCCGGTGACCACGCCGTCGCCGTAAGGGCGGTTGGCCTCCTGGCCGAAGTTGATGGAGCGGTGCTTGGCCAGCTCATCCAGCTCGACAAAGGAACCCTCGTCGAGCAGCATGTCGATCCGCTCGCGGGCCGTCTTCTTGCCTCGCGCATGCTGCTTCTCGATGGCCCGGGCCGAACCGGCGTGCACCGCCTCGTCCATTCGCCGTTCGAAGTCGGCGATCTTGCCCGCTGTGGTGTGTACGTCCGCCTGAGTCACGGCCGCACCGGGCCAAGAGGAGCCGCTTGCTCTTTGCGAGGCGAGGCCCGGTGGCCCAGAATCTTCGTCACGGCGTGATGGTATCCGCGGGGATGCCCGGCAGGTTCGTGCAGTGCGCCACATTCGCCGTCTCACCTCGTTAATCCTCATGTGGCGACGCTGCTCGGAGTGCTCATGGTCGTCGGTGGAATAGCCGTGCTGGCCCTGGTCCGGCCGTGGCGACCCGATCCGGA
The DNA here is from genome assembly GCA_003543035.1 of Micromonosporaceae bacterium. Classification (GTDB taxonomy): domain Bacteria; phylum Actinomycetota; class Actinomycetes; order Mycobacteriales; family Micromonosporaceae; genus Rhizocola. The sequence goes on from DPJL01000449.1 coordinate 4,297, forward strand.
GGATCCTGCCGAGCCCGCCGCAGCGCGCGCCAAGCCGGCGCCCAGCACCAAGCGCCGCCCCCGCCCGGGACCCAAGTCCAGCCAGAGCAAGACCCGCAGTGTGGCGCACGACGAGGGCAAGACCGAGGTGCTTGTGGCCGTTGGCGCCAGTCAGCCCAGGCGGCACCGGGTTGAAGCGATCTCCCGTGGGCGGCGTGTCCCGCCCGAGCCCGGTCGCGAGGAAATCGTGCTCCCTGAATGGCTAGGCCCCGTCTCCGGCCCTCGCTAGTTCAGCGGGATTAGCCTGGGCAATATGAAGCGCGCTCCAATCAACGGTCCCGTCTTGGCCAAAGCCATCGCTCCGTGGAGGTTGGACCTGCGTGAGGAGACCGGCTCCACCAACGCTGATGCCTCCGCGGCGGCGAAAGCCGGTGCGCTGGAAGGCAACGTCATACTCGCCGAGGCGCAGACAAATGGGCGCGGAAGGATGGACAGATCCTGGGTTTCCCCGCCGCGAGCCGGGCTGGCGCTCAGCATTCTGTTGCGTCCCAGGATAGAGATGGCCAGATGGGGTTGGCTGCCACTACTCGCCGGGGTTGCGCTCGCCGAGACGGTTGCCGCCCTGGAGACAACCGCCGAGGTCGCCCTCAAGTGGCCGAACGATCTGCTGCTCGACGGCCGAAAGTGCGCCGGCATCCTGGCCGAGGCGGCAGTTCCCGGTGCGGTCGTGGTCGGAGTCGGGCTCAATGTCTCGCTTGAGCGAGCTGAGCTGCCAATCGAGAACGCCACGTCCTTGCAGCTGGCGGGGGTAAAGGAGGACGATCGGACCGTCATCGCCGGTCTGCTGATCAATCGGTTCCGCGAGCGGTACGACGCTTGGCAGGCGGGCGAAGATGTGCGCGAGACATATCTGCTTCAGTGCGGGACGATCGGCCGTCAGGTGCGGATCCTGCTGCCGGACGGCAGTGAGTTAGCGGGCGAAGCGACCACAGTGGACGGTGACGGACGCCTGGTGATCCTCGACAACCGGGGTGAGCTTTGTCCGATCGCTGCCGGGGACGTGACGCACGTGCGTTGACCAACTAACCTACGCGCGTATCCACAGGACGAGGAGGTAGGGGAGATGTCGTTCCCCGAAGACGTGTTGACAGCCGGCGAGAAGGTCGTGCTGCATCTGCGTCCACATTGGAAGGTAATGATCCGGCCGACGTTTGTGCTGGTGGTGGCCATCGCAGCGGTGGTTGCTGCGCTGGCTCTGGGCTGGAGCTCCACTGTCACCTACATCATCGCCGGCGTGGGCCTGATCCTGGTGGCCTGGCTGTCATTCTGGCCCTGGC
>DPJL01000450.1 GCA_003543035.1 Micromonosporaceae bacterium
GCCAGCTTCGAGACCACACTTGAGTTGTTCGACCGGCTCTACCCCGGCACCTACCTGCACCGCATCAAGTCCGTGGAGGTTGTCGTCGAGGGTGTCATCCCCGCCGACGGAATCTACGGCTCGCTGCGCAACAGCGGCGTATCAACCTTCCGCACTGTCGACAACACCGCCAAAGCCCGTCTGCAACCACTGGAGACGCAGGTCCTCTCCAGCTACACCGCGCGCGGCGACGCGGTGATCTTCCAGCCGTCCAACGAGACCCGGGGCGTGTTCGAAGACTCGGGCCTGTGCACCGCGTGGACACTTAGCATCCCGCCCGGCGCCAACGATCTGCGATACGAATCGATCTCCGACCTGAAGATCGTCATGCACCACACGGCCTTCCACGACCCCGATCTGGAGACAGTGGTCCAGGCGGCCCTGCCCACTACGGGCTCGCGTTCGCGGACCTTCTCCCTACGGGAAAGCCGTCCCGACGCCTACTTCCTGCTTCTGGAGACCGGCACCGCCGCCTTCAGCCTGACCGCCGGCGATTTCCCCTACCAGCACGTCGCACCGGTAACACAGCGCATCGTCGTCTTCGCGATCGCCGCGAGCGGCGGCCCAGCCGCCGGGCTCGTGGTGGATCTGACCGGGCCAGGAGGAGTGACCGCCCGCGCGACGGTCGGAGCCGACGGATCGGTGTCCTCGGGCGCAGGCAGCACCCTCGACGCCTTCATCGGCAAGACACCACTCACCGACTGGACGGTGACCCTCGACCCAGCGGTCAATACCGCATTCTTCGTCGAAGAGCCCGCCGGCAGCGGCGTGCAGCGGGTCAGCGGCATAAGGGACCTGCTGATCGGACTGGACTACAGCTACACGGTGCGCACTGGCGCATAGGGAGTGTTCGTCGTTAGGCGAGATTTTGCGGTAAATGTTGGCTGGTCAAAGGGTCGGCATAGGCCGGCGGACTGCGGCGAACAGGCGCGCCAGCGCTTGTGACCGTCCTGCGGTACTGTCGATGTCAGCAATGATGGCGACGCCGTCGCTAACCCATTCGTTCCACATCGGATAGTGGCTGGGATCGAGCCGGCCGTGAGCGATGGCGAGATCCAGAACTGCGCGGGCGATCTCGTGGCCCATGGCGGGTTTGTGCCGGAACCGGCTGGAGATCGTCCCTAGGTGTTGCACCGAGCAGCTGCCACCGGCCATGGCGACGGTGATGTTGAGGTGGGCTTCGATACCGAAGTCGTTCGGTAGGGATCCGCGCAGATGGCTGCGGCGGATTGCGCGGTAGCCGGTCAGCGAGTTCGCGCCGAGCTTTCCGGCGATCTCGGGGAAGAATCTGGCGGCGAGGGGTTCGTACAGGGTGAAAGTGTTGCTCAGGATGGTTCCGGGGTCGGCGTACTCCCAGTCGCCCGCGACGTGATCAACCGTGCCTGCAGCGGCGGCCGCACGTAGCAGCGCCGGCACGTTGTGATGTGAGGAGTGCAGGTCAGCGTCCAGGAAGCACACCCAGGGTGTGTCCACATTGTCCAGTGCCGCGTTCATGGCCGCGCCCTTGCCCAGTGGGCCGAGCAGGACTTCGGCACCCGCCGCGGTGGCCTTTTCGGCGGTGCTGTCGGTGGATGCACTGTCGACGACCAGCACCCGGTCGCCGGGGTGGGCCGCCTGCAGTGCTTGGCTCACGATGGTTGCCACGCTGTCCTGCTCGTTGTGAGCGGGGATGATGAAAGTGAACAAAGGTGGCACCTTCCGTTGTGTTGCAAGCGGGTGGTCGCCGATTGGCCGGGCTGCCTGATGGACCGCAGGAAGGCGCGGGTTCTGGCGGCGATGGCCGGGTAGTCGTTAGCCACAACGCCCGCTCGACCGTACGACCGCATGTGTCATCCATGGTGTCACGGCTAAGCGAGACATCCGCCCACGGCCCCTTGAAGGCGCCCCGGGCCGTGCGGGCGAGCTCTACCGCAGCAGGTCCTTCGAACGCCGGTACACCTTCCAGCAAGTCACGCTCTTATAGATCTGTCCAGGGTGAAGCATGGCCGAAGGAAATCGCGGCTGGTTCGGGGCATCGGGGTATAGCTGGGTCTCCAGGGCGATGCCGGCTCTGCGGAGGTAGCGGCGGCCGGCTGATCCCATGATGCTTCCGTCTAGCTGATTGCCGCTGTATACCTGCATTCCCGGCTGGTCGGTACCGATGACGAGCTGGATTCCGCTATCTGGCGAGTACAACCGGGCCGCGGTCCGCATGCCGCTGCCAGCGATGACGAAATTGTGGTCGATGCCATTTCCCCACAACAGTTGCTGGTCGTGCGCTCGCAGCCGTTCGCCGATCGGCGTGGGAGCTCGCCAGTCCATGGCGCTGCCGCCAACATCCATGGTCACGCCGAACGGGATCAGATCGGGGCCGGCGGGCGTGTACTTGCCGGCATTGAGAGACAACAGGTGGCCGTCAACTGAGCCACTGTTTTCGCCATTCAGGTTGAAGTAGGCATGATTGGTGACATTGACGATCGTGGGTTTATCTGTCGTGGCGGTGTAGGTGACAGTGACGGTATCCGCTTCGACGGTGTATGCGGCGACACAGCGAAGGCTTCCCGGGAATCCTTGGTCACCATCAGGGCTGTCGAGAGTGAAGGTCACAGTTGTGTCGCTGTGCTCGGCAACATGCCATACCCGCCGGTGGAATCCTTCTGGACCGCCGTGCAAGGTATGTGGCCCATCGTTTGCCGGCAGCTTGTACGTGATGCCCTCGAGGGCAAATTGTGCCCCGGCAATACGGTTGGCACACCGGCCGACTGTGCTGCCCAAGTAGGCACTCGTGGCGTACTGGGAACGCGCGTCAGGGTGTCCGAGCAGAACATTGAGCCGGTTCCCGTTACAGTCACTGACGTGGAGCTGATGCGCGGTTGCTCCGAGGTCGAGCAGATGCAGCTCAATAGCATCGGATCCGATGACGTAACGGCCGACAGGCGTGCCATCAGCCAAAGCACCGAATAGATGTCGCATGTCACTCCTGTCAGACCGGGTCAGATGGGCACGCACCTGACCCGGAGTCTGCGTAGGCCGCCCCGGGAGGGGTTCAGAAACCGCGCGCGAGCCGGTAATAGGCCTGGTTCCAGCGGATCTCTTGGGCGAATTCGCGGGTGTTGGTGCCTGCGCCAATGACCAGCAGTTCAGTGCCAAGCATTTCGGCGAGGTCGCGAAGGTCTTCGGAGCTGACGGCATAGGACAGCACGGTGTGGTGGGGGCCGCCCGCCGCGAGCCAGGATTCGGCCGATGTGGATAGATCCGGGGCCGGTTTCCAGACCGCACGGGCCACCGGAAGTTTCAGCAAAGGCGCTGTCGGCGGCACGACCTCGATTTCGTTTGCCACCAAACGGAATCGATCCCCCATGTCGGCCATGCCAAGGACGACGGCCTTGCCTGGCACCGCGTCGAAGACCATCCGGACGGGGTCTTCTTTGCCGCCGATGCCCAGCGGATGAATCTCCACCGATGGGATGCCGTCGGCGATGCTTGGGCACACCTCGAGCATGTGCGCGCCGAGGATGCGTTCCTGGCCGGGGGTGAGGTCGTAGGTGTAATCCTCCATGAACGACGTCCCACCGGGTGCCATTGCTTTGACGGTACGCACCAGAACGCTGGTCTTCCAGTCACCTTCTCCCCCGAAGCCGTATCCGTCGGCCATGAGGCGCTGGACCGCCAGACCGGGCAGTTGCCGGAGGGTGCCGAGGTCTTCGAAGTTCGTGGTGAACGCCCGGAATCCGCCGCTGTCAAGGAACTGCCGTAGGCCCAACTCGATGCGCGCCTGATACCGCAGCGCCTCGTGGCGTTCGCCCCCGGCGCGTAGCTGAGGCGCCAGGCGATACACGCCGTCGTATTCGGCGACGAGCTTGTCGACGTCGGCGTCGAGGATGTCGTCCACGGCAGCGATGAGGTCGTTGACACCGTAGGTATTGACCGAGACGCCGAATCTAAGCTGTGCTTCAACTTTGTCGCCTTCGGTGACCGCGACGTCGCGCATGTTGTCGCCGAAGCGGGCGACTTTGAGTTGATGCACTTCTGCGTAGCCACGCGCTGCGCGCGCCCATCCGGCGATCCGGCCGACGATCCTTGGATCACTGACGTGGCCGGCAACCGTCTTGCGGGCTACGCCCAGTCGTGACTGGACATAGCCGAATTCGCGGTCGCCGTGCGCAGCCTGGTTGAGGTTCATGAAATCCATGTCGATTTCTGCCCACGGGAGCAACACATTGGCTTGCGTGTGCAAGTGCAGCAACGGTTTGCGCAGGGCGTCGAGCCCGGAGATCCACATTTTCGCTGGGGAGAACGTGTGCATCCAGGCGATAACCCCGATTGTTTGGGCTGCAGCATTCGCATCCAGGCAAATCTTTAGAATTTCCGATGCGCTTGTCAGTACCGGCTTCCACACCACCCGGGCACCGATCTGCTCAGCTGAGTCCAGCAGCCGTGCGAGCTCACCCGACTGCCGGGCCACCTGGCCAAGGGTCTCCGGCCCGTAGAGTCCCTGGCTGCCGGTGAGGAACCAGATTTCGGGTTGATGGTGCTGGTGTGTCATGGTGGATTGCCTTTCGGGGTGGCGATGGTTAGCGCTGGCCGTAGACGTTTTGGTACCGGTCGTAGAGGGAGTCCACTGCGGAGTCGTCAAGGCGGGGAACGGCTCCGAGCTGGCGGGCGAGATGCATCGTGCGGGCCACGTCTTCACACATCACCGCGGCCTTAACCGCCGCCTTGGCTGTAGCGCCAATGGTGAATGGCCCGTGCTGGCGCATCAGCACGGCAGGCGACCGGTGTCCGGCAAGGGTTTGCACGATGCCGCGGCCGATAGCATCGCTGCCGATCAGAGCAAATGGGCCGATCGGAATGTCGCCGCCGAACTCATCGGCCATAGCCGTTATGGAGCACGGAATGGATTCGCCACGCGCGGCCCATGCCGTTGCATATGGACTGTGGGTGTGCACGACACCGCCGACGTGCGGCATGTGACGGTAAACGTAGGCGTGTGCCTCGGTGTCGCTGGAGGGCTGATGTTCGCCGTCAACAAGTTTGCCGTCGAGGTCGCAGACCGCCATCGTTTCGGCGGTCAACTCCTCATAGCCCACCCCTGATGGCTTGATCACCAGCAGGTCCGCGCCCGGAACGCGGGCCGAGACATTGCCCGCTGTCCACGTCACCAGTCCCCAGCGGATGAGGTGGCGGTGCAGCTCGGCGACCTCGGCGCGCAATGCCCGTAGGGTATCGGTGGCTGTCATGATGCGAGTGCCTCGTTCCTGATGCGGCGCAAGCGATGCAGCGCCTTGTCGATACCCGTGCCGAAGTAGTCGTGCAACAACAGGTATTCGGCATAGAGAGCGTCATACACATCGGAGCGTGCCGGGTCCGCGACGTAGACGTCTTTCTCTACCCGCCCCATCGCTTGCGCGCCCGCGATGACGTCGGGGTAGGCCCCGGCGGCAACTGCGGCGTGAATTGCCGATCCCAGTGCCGGTGCCTGATCGGAGCCGGCGACGCTGATGGGCCGGCGCAACACGTCGGCGTAGATCTGCATGATGAGGCGGTTGCGTTTGAGCCCGCCCGCCACTACGAATTCGGTGACCGGTACACCGGCATTTTCAAACGATTCAACAATTTTTCTGGTACCAAATGCGGTGGCTTCAATGAGGGCCCGGTAAATTTCGTCGGCCCGGGTGGCGAGGGTGAGCCCGGCGATTACGCCGGACAGATGGTGGTCGACCAGCACCGACCGATTGCCGCTGTGCCAATCCAGCGCGACCAGGCCATGCGCGCCAACAGGTTGCGCTGCCGCGCGTTCGCTGAGCAGATCGTGCACGGTGATTCCCGCGGCGGCGGCCTCATCATGGATCGCCGCCGGGACGCCGTTTTCCAGGTACCAGGCAAAGATGTCGCCGACCCCGCTTTGCCCGGCCTCGTATCCGTAAGCCCCGGCGACAATCCCGCCTTCGACGACGCCGCAGATCCCAGGCACGTCCACGAGGGACTCTCCGTTCATCACATGGCAGGTCGATGTCCCCATGACGGCGAGCATCTGGCCATAGCCAACTGCGCCGGCTGCGGGTGACGTCACGTGGGCGTCGACGTTGCCGACGGCGACGGCAATCCCTTGGGGCAGCCCGGTCCACGCGGCCGCTTGCGCGGTGAGCCCGCCGGCCCGCGCGCCGAGTGGCGAAATCGGATGGACCAGCCGGGTTTCGGCGAAGTCGGTGAAGTCTGGGTTGAGCGCGGCGAGGTAGTCCTTTGACGGGTACCCGCCATCTTGATAAATGCCTTTGTAGCCGGCGGTGCAGGCGTTGCGTGTTTCCTCGCCGCACAGCTGCCAGATGATCCAGTCAGCTGCTTCGATCCAGCGTTCGGTGCGCGCGAATACCTCGGGGTCTTCTTCCAATAGCTGCAAGGCTTTGGCGAATTCCCATTCTGAGGAGATCTTCCCGCCGTAGCGGGCAATCCACGCCTCACCGCGTTGGTGAGCCAAAGCGTTGATGCGATCGGCATGGGGCTGGGCCGCGTGGTGTTTCCAGAGTTTGGGGTACGAGTGCGGGCGCCCTTCCAGGCCGGGGACCTGGCACAGCGGAGTGCCGTCGGCCAGCACGGGCATGACCGTGCATGCGGTGAAGTCCGTCGCGATGCCGATGATGTGGCCCGGGTCAACGCCCGCTGCTGCAATCGCTTGTGGCACCGCTATCCGCAGCACCTCGCGGTAGTCCTCCGGATCCTGCAGCGCCCAGTCCGGCGGCAGTGTCTCTCCGGTCGCCGGAAGCGTCCGGTCAATGACACCGTGGCGGTATTCGTGTAACCCGGTGCCCATTTCCGCGCCGTCGCTCACGCGCACAACAACTGCGCGGCCGGAAAGAGTGCCGAAGTCGACACCGACCGTATAGCGGTCCAACGAACCTCCAATGTCCAAGGTGGTCATGCTTTGGACCGCCTGCTGACGAGGCGCTGCAGCAAAATGAAAATTAACAGCAGCACACCGATGAAGATGCGGGTCCACCAGGAGCTCAGGTCCCCCTGGAAAGTGATGATTGTCTGGATGAGGCCGTAGACCAGTACCCCGAGAACGGTTCCGAACAGATATCCCGATCCGCCTGCCAACAGCGTCCCGCCGATGACGACTGCGCCAATGGCATCAAGTTCGGTTCCTTGTGCATGCAGGTTGTAGCCCGACAGCATGTAGAAGCTCAGCAGCACGCCACCTAGGGCGGAGCAGAATCCGCTGATGGTGTAGACGGCGACCTTTGTTCGCGCGACCGGCAAGCCCATCAGCGTCGCTGACTGCTGGCTGCCACCGATGGCATACACGTTGCGCCCCAAGCGAGTGTAGGAGAGCACGTATGCGGCTATGAGCACGACCACGAGGGCGATGACAGCGCTGACGGAGATGAAGAAGCCGCCGAACCTTATCCGCTCTTGCGCGGCGCCAGTCCAGAATTCGTCCGTGATGGAAACGGATTCGTTGCTGATGACGAAACATAGGCCGCGAGCCAGGAACATGCCGGCCAGAGTGGCGATGAACGGTGGCACATCAAAGAAATGGATGATGCAGCCCATCGCCAGGCCCAGGGTGGCCCCGACGGCGAGCACGAGTGGTAGCACGACGCCCGCGGGCCAGCCGTCTTCCAGAAGAGTGGCTGCGACAACCGTCGTCAGGGCGACAACGGCGCCGACGGACAGGTCGATCCCACCGGTGAGGATCACAAACGTCATGCCCACGGCGACAACGAGGAGGAAGGCGTTGTCGATAAAGATGTTCAGCAGCACCTGGGTGTCGGAGAAGCCGCTGTAATTGACGATTCCGATGGTGTACATCAAGACGAGCAGTCCACCGGTTGCCATGACCGGGATGTGGCGCGGGTTGGGACGGTAGCCGAGCAGACGCGGCTTGGCCCCGATGCGTGGCACGCCGAGGTCTGTCATGCCGGCACCCCTATTTTGCTGCGTCGCAACGATATACGCGTGCGGAAAGTTGGTGATTGAGCCAGGCACAAGACGATAACCACGATGGCCTTGAACAGTAGGGTCGCGTTCGTGGGTATACCGACCGTGTAGATCGTGATGTCGAGCGTCTTGATGATGATTGCGCCGATGACGGTGCCGGTCAACGAGAAACGCCCGCCGGCCAGCGATGTGCCACCGATGACGACGGCAAGGATCGCGTCGAGCTCGATAAGGTTTCCGGTGTTGTTGCCGTCCGCACTCGACACGTTTGAGCTGTAGATGATCCCTGCGATTCCCGCGCACAGCCCGGCGAACACGTATACGAGAAAGATGATGCGTCCTGACTGGATGCCGGCCAGACGGCTTGCGGTCGGGTTGCCGCCAACCGATTCGACCAGCAGCCCCAGTGCGGTGCGCCGGGTCAGCGCCATCGTGGCAGCAACCATGGCGGCCACGATGATGACCGACACCGGGATCGTGAGCCAGTAACCAGCCCCGATCACCTTGTACGGGCTGGAGTTGACGGTAATGATCTGCCCATCGGTGATGAGCTGGGCGACACCACGCCCGGCAACCATGAGGATCAGGGTCGCAATGATTGGTTGAATACCAACGGCAGCAACGAGAATTCCGTTCCATGCACCGAGCAGCAGCGACAGCGCGATGGCGATGCCGAGGGCGGCGAAGACGCCACCGAGGCTGTTCTGGTCGCCGAGTTCACTGATCCATAGGCAGGCGGCGGCTCCTGAGATCGCCATGACCGAGCCGACGGACAGATCAATGCCACCGGTTGCGATGACCACGGTCATGCCGAGAGCGACCAGGGCAATAGGTGTCGCGGCCCGCAAAATGTCGATCAGCGAGCCGTAGAGGTGCCCGTCGCGCATCTCGATCGACAGGAATGTGGGGCTGAAGAACAGGTTGCCGGCGATGAGCGCGGCCAGGATCGTCAGTGGCCAGAACAGCCGGTGGCTGACGGTCGCGCGCATCAGGCCGAAAGGTGTTGCGCTCATTGAGCACCTCCAGCACCGCTGGCGATGATGTGCATGACGCGGTCGGCGTCGACGTCGGCGTTGTTTTCCAGTTCCTCGACCAGGCGCCGGTCTCGCAGGACGGCTATTTTGTGGCTTAACCGCAGGACTTCTTCCAGCTCGGCGCTGATGAACAGCACTGCCATCCCGCCATCGGAAAGCTGCGCCAGCAGTTTCTGAATCTCAGCCTTGGCGCCGACATCGATGCCGCGCGTTGGCTCGTCGACGATGAGCAGTCTTGGCTCCGTGATCAGCCAGCGGGCGAGGAGCACCTTTTGCTGGTTGCCGCCGCTGAGGTTACGAACCTGAAGGTCGGGATCGGCCGGGCGGATGTTAAGCGCCGCAATGTATTTGGCGACCAGCTCATCTTGCCGGTGCCGCGGAATCGGGCGAGACCAACCGCGAACGGCCTGCCACGCCAGGATGATGTTCTCCCGGACCGTCAGTTCTTCCACGACGCCTTCGGTTCGGCGGTTCTCCGAGGAAAACGCGATGCCGTGTGCCATCGCTGCACGCGGCCCGCGCATCGCCACTTGTTCGCCGTCGACTGTGATAGTGCCGCCGTCGGCGCGGTCGGCGCCAAACAGCAGGCGTGCCACCTCCGTGCGGCCAGAGCCAAGGAGCCCAGCCAGGCCAACAACTTCGCCCCGGTGGATGGCCAGGCTGAACGGGGCGATGGTGCCGTTGCGGCCCACACCTTCGGCAGCGATGACCGGTGTGCCGCGTTCGAGGGTGGCTAAGGCGGGACGGGCCTGTTCATCGAGCTGCTCAAGCGTCACCAAGGCTTTGCCGATCATCTTGCCGACCAGCTCCAACTGTGGCAGGTCCTCAACCCGGTACTCGCCTAGGCATTGCCCGTTTCGAAGCACGGTCATGCGGTCGGCGATCTCGTATACCTGGTCCAGGAAATGCGAGACGAAGACAATGGCCACTCCCTGGTCCTTGAGGCGGCGCATGAGCGCGAACAGTTGCTCGACCTCGGACGCGTCCAAACTGGACGTGGGCTCATCAAGGATGAGCACTTTGGCGTCAATGTCCACGGCGCGAGCGATGGCAACCATCTGCTGCACCGCGAGCGAGAAGGTGCTCAGCTGGGCGGTAACGTCGATGTCGAGCTGAAGCCGGGCGGTGAGTTCCTTCGACCGGCGGCGGATTTCGACCCAGCGAATCCTTCCCAGCTTGCGTGGCTCGCGGCCGATGAAGATGTTCTCCGCCACCGAAAGATTTGGGCACAGGTTGACTTCCTGATACACCGTGCTGATTCCAGCCTGCTGAGCCTGCAGTGGGCTGGAAAACCGCACCGGCTGCCCGCACAGTTGAATATCGCCGCTGTCAATGCCGTACACCCCGGTCAACACCTTGATCAGCGTTGACTTCCCCGCGCCGTTCTCGCCCATCAACGCATGAATTTCGCCTGGCAGCAGGCAGAAGTCCACGTTGTCCAAGGCTTTGACGCCGGGAAACTGCTTGCCGATGCCCTTCATGGTCAGGATCGGCTGGGTCTGTCCCATGCCCGTCTTCTTCCTGTTAGTGCCTCAGGTGATCCGCCCCGGCGCCTGGGTAGCGCGCCCGGGGCGGATCGTTTGTGCGTCGAGGATCAGTACTTGCGTTCCGGAAGAACGGCCTTCGCCTGTTCCGGAGTGAAGGTGGTTTCTTCGGTCAGCACGCGGGTGGGAACGGTCTCGCCCTTGAGGACCTTCTTCGCCAGGTCCATCAGTTGCGGCCCAAGCAGTGGGCTGCACTCGACGATAAAGTTGATCTTTCCGCCGGCGAGGGCCGTCATGCCGTCCTTGACCGCGTCAACGGTGATGATCTTGATGTCGACTCCGGGCTTCTTGCCGGCCGCTTCGATCGCCTCGATGGCACCAAGTCCCATGTCGTCGTTGTGGGCGTAGAGGACGTCGATCTTCGGATTGGCCTTGAGGAAGGCTTCCATGACCTCTTTGCCCTTGGCACGCGTGAATTCACCGGTCTGCGAGGCGATCACCTTGAAC
>DPJL01000038.1 GCA_003543035.1 Micromonosporaceae bacterium
CCGCAGGCAGTGAAAGCGGTCGCCGGTCACCCGCAACGCTTCCATGACGAGATAGCCGAACGCTTGGAGCCCCGCTGCCACCGTCTGGACCGGGCCCTCCACAGACTCCGGCCCGTAGCCGAAGAGGAAGATTCGTGAAACGCCTTTGACGCCTCGCAAAGCCTTGGCGAACTGCCGCATGTGCTCGCGGGTGGGCCAGTCGGCATCGGCCCGGGCGGCCAGCTCCAGGTGTTTGCGGCCCAGACCGAGCAGCACAAGGCTGTCGGTGGGGTGGAAACCAAGCGCGTAGGGCACGTAGCCGAGCAACTCCTCCCGGCTGGCAAGCCGGACCGTAGGTGTCTTCATGGCACTAGCGAAGTGGGCGAAACCCAAGATCATTGGCGCTGATCGTTACCCTGTGGACGACACGCCAAGTTGTCCACAGGAGGTGCCCGGTTGCGCTATGCGGCGATCGTGCTGGCGGGTGGGAGCGCGAAACGGATGGGTGGCGTGCTCAAGCCACTGCTGACCGTCGGCGGCGTACCGATGCTGCACCGCGTCCTCGGGGCAGTGGCGGACGCCGATCCGATCGTCGTCGTGGGACCGTCTGATTTAGACAGTCAGCTGAGCGGGGCTCTCCGTACGCGGGAGGAGCCGCCGGGAGGGGGACCCGTGGCCGCGATCGCAGCCGGAATGAAGCTGTGCGGTGAGGCGGAACGGATCGCTGTCGTGGCCGGAGATCTGCCGTTCCTGACCGCCGAGGCGTTGGCGGAGTTGCGGGGTGGCGGTTGCGCGGTCTACCTGGACGATGATGGGCGCAGACAGCCTATGGTCGCGATGTGGGAAGCAGGCGCGCTTAGGAGCGCGCTGGCGCAGGTACACCCAAGAGATTGTTCGATGAAAGATTTGCTTGCCGCAGTCGATGTGGCTGAAGTGCGGTGGCCCGGTGCCGATCTTTCAAAAAAGCCGCCGTGGTATGACTGCGACACCCCGGAGGCACTGAGAGAGGCGGAGAAGTGGCTCTGAGCACGCTTGAGGAGTTTGTGACCGCCGCGTGCGCCGAGTTGGGCGTGCCGGAAGCAGAGGTCGACACCGCCCTGCTGCTGGAGCTGGCCCGGGAAGTGGCGCACAACACGGTGCGGCCTGCGGCCCCCGTCAGCACTTACCTGTTGGGGTTGGCTGTGGGTAGAGGCGGGAATCCGTCTGAGCTGGCCGCCCGATTGACAGCCCTGGCACACGCCTGACACCGTCGCCCGGGGAAACGCTTAGGAAATTAACGGAGGCGAATATGGCGGCAGATCTGCCCGAGGCCGAGTTGCTGGACGAGCCCAACCCGGCCGATCTGGGCGCCAAGGTGACCGAGGCCTGGCGCGAATTCGCGCGGGCGCTCGCCGCCGCCTTGCCAGAGCTGCCCGCCGGAGCACACCTCGATCTCACCCTCGATCCGACCGCCTCCGGGACCGGCCACGCGGTCTACGGCGTTAGCATGGAGCGCACCGAGGAGGGCACCTCAGCGCTCGCTGTGGGCAACGCGAACCTCCCTGAGGGTTACAGACTCGACCGGACCGCCGTGGCTTCCATGGTGGCGCTGGGATGGTCGCCGCCGGGCGTGATGTCCGGGTCGGGGGAGAGCTTCGGCCTCGAGGACGCCACGGACAAGCTCGCCAGGGTGGTCACCCGGACTCTTCGCGATGTCTATGGCGCGCCGCATCCGGCCTTCCTGGTCTACGCCGCCCGAGGTGCCGAGGACGAGGCGTTGACCATCTCCCAGCTCGGGCTGGCCCGGCACGAGTCCACGATGGGCGGCACGATGCCGGCGCTTGAGGCGCTGACGGGTCACGGGCTGGAGCTCGCCGAGCGCGTGCGCATCGTGGTGGCCGCGATGACCAAGACCGACCCGGATGAGCTGCAGGTCGACGGCGATGGAGACATCGGCATCCGGGCCGGCTCCGCGATGGTCTTCGTGCGCGTGCGCGACAACCCGCCCCTGATCGACGTCTTCTCACCGGTGCTCACCGAGATCGAGCCGACCGAGAAGCTCTTCGTCAAACTCTCCGAGCTGACCAACCGGATGCCTATCGGCCGCCTCTATTGCACTTCCGGCACGGTGTGGGCGTCGGTGCCGGTCTTCGGCCGCGACTTCCAGGCCACCCATCTTTCGCTGGCGATCCAGGTGATGACCGGGCTCGCGGACGAGCTGGATGACCGGTTGCATGGCGAGTTCGGCGGCAAGCGGTTCTTCGGTGAGGGGGACAAGCCAGGCAAGTCCCCCTCCCCCGACGAACGGATCGGCCAGTACCTATAGCTTGAGGAGCGCCAGCTGGGTGCCGTCCAAAGTGGACGCCATCGCCGCTTCGTGCGAGATGGTCCAAAGGGTGTCGCCGATCACGAGCGAGCGGCGGATCGGCGCACCATCGTGGTCGATCCGGCTGAGCTCGGTGAGCTTGCTGTCCTCGACCCGTACCAGCAGTGCCTCTTGATTCACCGGCACCACAAGGAGTTTCGTCGCGGGCCAGTAGAGGAACGCGTGTGGGTCATGCTCGGCCTCACTGTGCGAACGCGGGATCTTGAGCTGGTCCAGACGGCGGGGATCAGCCAGGGTTCCCACATCAAACAGCGATAT
>DPJL01000378.1:0-13152 GCA_003543035.1 Micromonosporaceae bacterium
GATCGGCGCCGTGGTCATCGCGGTATGGGTGCTGCCCCGCGTGGCCAGCTATCGCGATGTCGCAGCGGCGATCGCAGCTCTGTCCAGTGTGGAGATTGTGAGCCTTTTCGC
Organism: Micromonosporaceae bacterium; assembly: GCA_003543035.1. Lineage (GTDB taxonomy): Bacteria > Actinomycetota > Actinomycetes > Mycobacteriales > Micromonosporaceae > Rhizocola. The sequence goes on from DPJL01000378.1 coordinate 112, forward strand.
GCTCGGGTTCGTGACCATAGCGGTAGCCGGCTGGTCCGCCCAAGTGGCGCTACCTGGCCTTACCTGGGCGCACGGCACGCAGAGCACGTTGTGTGCCAACTTTCTGACCGCGCTGGTCCCGACCGGAGCCGATCTCGCGGTGCGCTTTGCGATGTACCGGTCGTGGGGCTTCGACGCGGGCCGGGTCACCGCCGCGATCGCCATGGCCGGGCTCGGCCGCTACTTGACCCTGCTATCCCTGCCGCTCCTCGGGATGTCCGCGGTGCTGCTCGCCGGGCGCGGTGATGAGCAGACCGCTCTGCGCCTGGCCTTGGGCTGCGCCGTCTTCGCGTTGCTGATAGCGGTGCCATGGCTGCTGTTGCGCCGCGAGGGATTGGCCCATCGTTTTGCCGACCGTCTTGAGTGGACGGCGCAACGAATCGCCGGCCTACTGCGCAGGCCCGCTCCCGAGGGAGTCGCCGATCGGGTGCTGCAGGCGCATGGGCTGATCGTCAGCCAGGCTCGCAGCCGTGGGCTGATCGTCACCTTCAGCCAGCTGACCGCCAGCCTGGCCAATGCGGTCGTGCTGCTGGCCGCGGTGAGATTTGTGGGCGTCAGCTCGGACATGTTGTCGTGGACGGAAGTGCTCTACGCCTTCGCGCTCGGCACCATCGCGGGCGTCGTCCCGCTGACCCCGGGAAACATCGGCGTCACCGAGCTGATCCTGCTGGGTGTGCTGGGGCTGGGCGCTGCCAACCTGCAAGGCCCGATCCTGGCGGCCGCTTTGCTCTATCGCATCTTCACCTGGATGCTGCCGATTCCCCTTGGTATCGCTTCATTTCTTTGGTGGAGGCTCGGCCAGGTACCAAGGAAAAAGGCTCCTCAATAGGCAGAAGCTATGCTGGCCCGGTGTCGGGGGTCGCGCGATGACTATCTCACTCCAGCACGAGGCGCTGATGTACGCCGGGCAGCAGGGGTTCCTGGATGGCACAGTGCCCTTCATCCGCCAGGGCTTGGCCCATGACGAGCCGACGCTGGTCGTGGTCGACAGCGAGAAGATAGCGGCCCTGCAAGAGTGATAGAAATCCGACGGCGTCCAAACGCGACCGGCTAGTAGCTAAAGTCGCCACTTCTGGCGTAGCATTCTTTTTGACCCCAGCAGCTCCCCCCGTGGCTGCTGGGGTTTAACGTGCCTGAAGTGGGCACTGCGTTTCGCCAGGAAGGAGCGGCCGGAAGACCAGGAAGTAGGTGCTGTCGCCGGCTCGCCAGAGATCTCGGCTCGAGGTCGGCTCGGCTGCTCCACGTACCTTGTCGAGCTCAGGCCCGGTGACCGTGACGCATGTGCCGGCGCTGAGATCACCTAGCGGCCAATCCCTTGTCGCCGCCGACCCTTCCTGAGGCATGGCGAAGACTGCCATCGCGGTGTAGGTGTAAGGCTCCGATCCGGCCGCGATTTCCTTACCCAGCCAGCTATCCAGGTCGGCGAGCTGCTTGGTGAAAGCTCGCAGCCGATCGCGTGCGGCGACCTGCGCGCCGGTCAGGTCGCCGGCCCCGGCGACGTTTGGCGCGATCACGTTGGTGACCTGAGGCTTGCCGTCCGAAACCAAGGTGAAGACAGTTACCGGGGCATCGGTTATCTGAGGTGTGCCAAAGTCGGTGCCTGCGCTCAGACCGGCATCGGCCGCGGCTTGCGCGACCTTGCGGACCCCGGCCAGGGTGAGCCGGCGCTGGGTGGCACGCGGGACCGCCGGCGGCTCAGCGCTTGGCGCATGGGCAACCAGCAACCCTCCGCCATAGATCGATATTCGGGGCATCTTCAGCCGGCCACCCGGCGGCAGCAGCCCGCCCAGCTCCTGCATTTGAAAGACGATTTCGTGAGTACCGGACGGAGGTGCGACAACCGGCGCGGGCGTGGACTTGCACGCGCCGGCTAGGAGCAGAACTGCTACGAGAGCGCCGAACAGGCGCATGGTGACTCCCATCCGATCTGGGACGGTGAAACCGGCCCGCCGGTTGCCGGCGGGGCCAGGGCATCCAATTAGGACCGTTGCAGGATGTATCGGCGTGTTAGCGGGTATGTGGTACCTTCCCGGGCTCGCGCAGGCGACAGAGTGCTTGCTGGGCAAGCGATCCGGGCGCCGCGGTGTAAATGACCAAGCGCTGGTCGCGATCCGGGATGTCCAGCACCTGACACAGCAGATCGATCTCACCGAGCTCCGGATGCTGGATGACCTTGCGTTGATCGCGGCGCACCTCGACATCGTGCGCGGCCCAGATCTCCATGAACTCAGGGCTCAAAGCTGTCATCTCGGCGACCAGCTCACGGATGCCCTTGTCGTCGGGATAGCGGGCTGCCGCGGCTCGCAGGTCGGCGACCGCGCCGCGCGCGAACCGGCCTTTCTCCTCGTCGCACAGGTGCTCATTGAGGTCACCCGCACTGAAGATCCACCGGATCAGATTGCGGTTGTTCGCGGGCAGCTCGTCGATGTCGCCGAAGATGGCGCGGCACATGTCGTTCCACGCCAACATGTCGTATTTGGCGTCCAGCACGTAGGCGGGGGTGCCGTCCAACCCCTGAAGCAGATGCAGCACGCCCTCGGGAACATCGCGCCGCGGCCCGCGCGCCGGGGCAGGCGTCTGCCCGGCCAGGTGGAAGAGGTGCGCCCGCTCGTCGGCGGTCAGCATCAGCGCCCGCCCGAGCGCATTGAGGATCTGCCGTGAGGGATGCGGGCCGCGAGCCTGCTCAAGGCGGATGTAGTAGTCCACCGACATGCCGGCCAGCTGAGCCACCTCTTCGCGGCGCAGACCCGGCGTCCGGCGGCGGGCGTTGTCGGGCAGGCCGACCTCGAGCGGGCGGATCCGGGCACGCCGGGATCTGAGGAAGTCGGCGAGCTCCGGGCGGTTCATATCGGCAAGCATCCCCGAAGATGCAGCGATTTGGGAGGGATCGGCAGTCCCATGATGAGGCGTGCCTCCCCGCCCGCCTTTCGCCGCAGCATCGTGGGGGCATGACAAAGATTGCATTGGTGACTGGGGCCAACAAGGGAATCGGCTTCGAGACGGCCCGGTTGCTCGCTGAGCAGGGCCACACCGTCCTGATTGGAGCCCGGGATGAGCAGCGCGGAAAGGCCGCTGCCGAAAGGCTCAACGCGAGGTTCGTGCGGCTTGATGTCACCGACGCGGCATCCATCTCGGCGGCCGCAAAAGAGATTGACCAGGATTTGGGGGTACTGGACATCCTCGTCAACAACGCGGGAATCGGTATCTGGGACGGACCGCCGAGTCAATCCTCGCTGGACGCACTGCGGAACACCTTCGAGACCAACCTCTTCGGTGTCGTCGCGGTCACCAATGCGTTGTTGCCATTGCTACGTCGCTCCGAGGCGGGCCGGATCGTCAATGTCTCCAGCGATGTCGGGTCGATCGCTCTCGTGACCGACCCGGAGAACCCGCTGTATCAGCTCAACGCCGTGGCCTATCCGGCCTCCAAGGCGGCTCTGAACATGGCGACTATGCAATATGCCAAGGAGCTGCTCGACACCATGATAAAGGTAAACGCGGTCAGCCCCGGCTATTGCGCGACGGACCTCAACAACCACATGGGATATCGGACCGCAGAGCAGGGCGCGATGATCGCGGTGCAGATGGCGATGCTGGGTCCCGATGGTCCAACGGGCACCTTCCTGGATGACACCGGCAATCTCCCGTGGTGATGCTCAACGCTCACCCACCGCACCGAGCACCGGCTTGATGTCGACAACGGGCGTGCCGTCCAGTGCCTCGAGATTGCGCACCCGCATCCGGGTGCCTTCAATCGCGAGGATCGTCACCCGGTGCAGCCCAACGGGATTGGGCCGATCTGGCGAACGGGTGCTGAAGACACCTAGCGGTGGCCGGGTGAGATCTCCGCGGGGGTGAACGACCAGCACGTCACGACTCGCACGGTCGAGCCACGTCAGCACCATGACCTCGGCTCCGGCGTGAAGGTCGCGAAGCCCCTCGGCGACGTTTTGTTCAAACACGATCCAGGCGTCGGGAGATCCCTCATCGCCCTGTTTGGGAGCCGTGGCTCGGTCCACCAACTCGGATTCCACCCATCCGATCGGCCGCACAACATAGGGACCACTCATCTGAACATGGTCCCAGACTCGACAACTTGATGAACCTCTAACACACACCGGGCTTGTGCGGCGCGTAGTTTGACGGTGTGAGGCCCCTGCGCATGAACTGGATCATCGCCGTGACGGCAGTCCTGGTGTCGTTGGCGGTGGCGGGGGCCGCGGCAGTCGCCCTCCGGGACCCACCGCCGGGGCTGTCGCGGCTGGTGATCGCCACCGGCGGAGTGGGCGGGGTGTATTTCAACTATGGGCAGGGGATCGCCAACGCGGCCCGGGCCGCCTACCCCGACGCGACTGCCATCACCGTGCGAGAGACCGCCGCGTCGGTGGCCAACCTCGGCCTGATCGCTGAGGGACAGGCCGATGTGGGCTTCACCCTGGCCGACTCCGCCGCACTGGCAGTCCGCGGGGAGGCGCCTTTTGTTGGCCCGCAACCGATTACGGCGCTGGCCCGGCTCTACGACAACTACACCCAGTTGGTGGTGCGAGCGCAGTCGCCCGTGGCCGAGCTCGAGGATCTCAAGGGCAAGCCGGTGTCGACCGGCGCACCGGACTCCGGGACGGAGCTGGTCGCGGCCCGTCTGCTCGGTCTCGTGGGCCTGCAACCGGATCGTGATGTGACGAGGCACCGGCTGGACCTCGCCGAGTCGGTCCGCGCTCTGGAGGACGGGCGTATAGCGGCGTTCTTCTTCTCCGGTGGCCTGCCGACCGCGGCGATCGCCGATCTGGCCCGGCGCACGCCCATTCGCCTGGTCAACCTCGGCCGGTTCGTGACCGCGATGCGCGCCAAATACGGCGAGTTCTACAGCGAGCTGCCTGTCCCGGCATTCGTCTACGGCCTGGTTGCGGACGTGGCGACGGTCGGGGTGCCCAATTATCTGGTGGTCTCGTCCCGGATGCCGGAAGCCGAGGCGTATGCGTTGACCCGGCTGCTCTTCGAAGCCAAAGCCACGCTCGTGGCGGCACATCCGGAGGCACGGCGGCTCAATCGCCGTGCGGCCATCTCCACCTATCCCGTTCCGTTACACCCGGGTGCGGCTCGCTACTACCGCGAGGTCAAGCCTTGACCTCGGGATCATCGGCGAGCACCGCGGGCAGCTGAAGCTCGGCCCGCAGACCGTGCGGGTCGGCCGGGCGCAGCTCCAGCCGGCCGCCGAAGCCGGTCGCCAGGGTGGCCGCAATGGCAAGGCCCAGACCCGAGCCGGGTTTGTTCTGGTCGGCCGGCGAGCGCCAAAACGGCTCAGCTGCCTCCGCCAGATGATCATCGGCGAGCCCCGGCCCGTCGTCCACGACCTCAACCCGCACACCCGCCGCATGCGGTGCCACGTGGACCACGACCGAGGCACCACGCCCGGAGAACTTGATCGAGTTGTCGATCAGCGCGTCCAGGATCTGGTCCAGGGCACCAGGCTCTCCTCGGCTTGGTGCTGACACCGCGCCCGTCCGTTCAATGTGGACTCCCGCTTTTTGCGCGACCGGTAACCACGCCTCCACCCGGTCGTCCGCGATCTCGGCGGCGTCGATGACCTCGCCACCCCCGGTCCGCGCCGACATCGACTCGGCCTGGGCAACGGCAAGCAGGCCGTCGCAGATATCGGCCAACCTGTCGACATCATTTAGCACCCGCGCGTGCTCTTGCGAGGCACCGGGAGCGATCTGGTCCGCGAGATTCTCGACGCGAAGTCGTAGAGCGGTCAGCGGATTGCGCAACTGGTGGCTGGCGTAGAAGACGAACCTGCGCTGTTTGGAAAGCAGGCCGGCAATGGTGTCGGCCATCGCGTTGAAAGCGAGACCGAGGCGCCGCAACTCCGGTGGGCCGTCGTCGCCTTGCACTCGCGCGGCCAGGCGTCCTTCGGCGATGGCGTGCGCGGCGGCGTCCAAGTCGGACACCGGGCGCAGCATCCACCCGGTCAGCGGCCACGCCGCGAAACCCGCCAGTGCCAGGCCGGCGAGCGCGATGAGGAGGAGGATGCCCCATCCGCGCAGGGTCGAGGCGCGCAGCCGATCGGTGGGGGAGATGGTGATCGCCGCGCCGGTGATCTCCCCTCCGCTGCCCACCGGCTCGGCGATGACCAGCGGATGGCTCTGCCACGGCCACACGACACGGTCCAGGCCGAGCCGCTCGCCGGCGAGCGCGGCGGACAGCGCCAGATTGATGTCCGGCTCGTTGGTGCGAAAGTCCACAATGGACGATGCCACCACATCGCCGGCCCGGTTGACGACGGCCGCGTCGGTGCCGTAGAGCGAGTGGTACACATCGAATTCGGCCTGCAGCGCGACCGACTGCCCGGTCCGCAGGGTCGGCTCGGCGAGGCTGGCAAACCGTGCCGTGTCACTTTGCCGGTCGATGTAAACGGACTGGGTCTGCCGGGCGGCCTCGCTGATCGCCACGGGCACCGCCAGGGCCGCGATGGTGGCCGCGACCAGCGACACGTAGATGATCAGAAGCCGCTTGCGCACGCCTAGCCGCCTTCCGGTTTGGCGAGCCGATAACCCACCCCGCGCACCGTCTGCACCAGACTCGGGTCGCCCAGCTTGCCGCGCAGGGTGGCCATGTGCACATCGAGGGTGCGCCCGGCCCCGCGCCAAGCGGTGTGCCAGACCTCGATCAGCAAGCGCTCCCGGGGAACGGCATAGCCCGGGTCTCGCGCCAGGCATAGCAGCAGCTCGAACTCCTTGGGAGTCAACAGAACCGGCTTGCCATGGCTGGTGACCTCGTGTCGCCGCTGATCGATCTGCAGGTGGCCGACCTCGATCACCGGGCTGCGCTCGGGCCGGGCCCGGCGCATGACAGCCTCCATCCGGGCGTAGAGCTCGGCGAGGCTGTAAGGCTTTACCAGGTAGTCATCCGCGCCGCTGCGCAGCCCGGCGACCTTGTTGCGGTCGTCGCCACGCGCCGTGACGACGATAATGCCGGTCTCCTCACCGCGGCGGCGCAGCTCGCGGCAGACCTCGAGCCCGTCGCCGTCGGGCAGGCCGAGATCCAGCAGCACAATGTCGGCTGTCGGCGCCGCAAGCGCTTCGGCGGCCGTCCCGGCGCGGTGGACACGGTGACCCTGCCGACGCAATGCCTCTGCGAGTGCCTCGGCGACATGGATGTCATCCTCAACGAGCAAGACTCTCATTTCGCCTGCCACGGTACGTCGCACGAGCGGGATTTGGTGGCCACCCTGGTACCCGGCGTGGCGAGATGGCTCCGCCGCACACCGCGACGACGGCTGATATACGGCGGGCCTTGTCATGAACTTAAGCCCTGCGGGCACCGCACCAGAACAACAGTGGTCAAACTTTGACTTCCCCTTGAGGTATCGAAGGGCCGCACATCAAGTGACAGTCAAGAGAAGACTCAAGTCGTTGCCTGGCCCGTAGCCGGACTCCTACGTTGTGCGACGAAGCACAAAGGAGGCCGTAGTGAATTCCACCGTGTTACCGCCGCGTGACGTTGCGGACGCCGATGGTCAGGCGAAGCGCACCGAGGAAATCATTGCCGAGTATGACGCCGAGCGCCCGGCTCGGCGGCTGAGCGGCAAGCTGGCACTGGCCATCAGTGTCATCGCTGCCGGTCTGTCCATCTATGCGTTGTACTGGGTCTTCCAGCCCATTCCGGTGCTGCAGTACCGGATGAGCTTCCTGGCCGTCGTGCTGCCGTTGACGTTCCTGTGTTACCGACCCGGCGTTCGCTGGTTGCGCCGCAGGCGTTCCGTCACACAAGACGCTCCGATAGACCGGCCCGACCACCCCGGGCTGGTGGACTGGTTACTTGCCGCCGCTTCGGTGGTCGTCTGCGCCTATCCGCTGCTGGGCTTTGACGCCTTCATCCGCCGCACCTTCGAACCCACCACATTGGACCTCGTGATGGGCGGCCTGTGTGTGCTGCTCGTGTTGGAGGCCACCCGCCGGACGGTGGGTGCGATCCTGCCCGCGATCTGCCTCGGCTTCGTCGCTTACGCGTATTACGGGGGGTACCTGCCGCTGGAGTGGCGGCTCGGGCACCGCGGTTACGACTTCGACCGCATCATCGTGGCGCAGTACATGGGCACCGAGGGACTTTTCGGAGTGCCGCTCGACGTCGCCGCCACCTACATCATCCTGTTCACCATCTATGGTGCGGTGCTTGAGTATTCGGGCGCGGGCAAGTTCTTCGTGGACGTGTCCTTCGCAGCTTTCCGCCGCTCACGCACGGCTGCCGGGCGCACTGTCACGCTCGCCGGCTTCCTACTGGGTACCGTTTCCGGCTCCGGCACGGCAACCGCTGTCTCGCTAGGCTCGGTAGCCTGGCCGATCCTGAAGCGCGCCGGGTACCCTAAGGAGCACGGCGGCGGAGTGCTTGCGGCGACCGGCATCGGTGCCATCCTTTCCCCACCGACCCTTGGCGCGGCGGCCTTCATCATCGCCGAGTACCTCAAAGTCAGCTATCTCCAGGTGCTCCTCTTCGCGACGGTCCCCACTGTCCTTTATTACCTGGGCATCATCCTGGCCATCGAAATCGACGCGCGCCGGTTTGGTACCCGCCCGGTGGAAGTGGAAAGCCCACCGCTGGGCCGGCTGCTGCTCCGCTTCGGTTACCACTTCTCGTCTCTGGCGGCCATCGTGGTGTTCATGGCGCTTGGGGTCTCGCCCTTCCGCTCGGTCGTCCTCGCCACGCTGCTCGCCTTCGCACTGTCGTTCCTGGACAAACGCAACAGCTTGACACCAAAGCGTGCCGGGCAGGCCCTCGCGCAAGGAGCCACCGGCGTACTACCGGTCGCCGCGACGACCGCCGCGGCCGGGATCATCGTCAGCGTCGTCACGCTCACCGGCTTGGGGCTCAAGGCTTCGGGCATGATCGTCGACCTCGCGCAGGGCAATCTGCTTGCCACTGCGGTGCTTGCCGCCGTCGCGGTGTTGCTGCTCGGCCTGGCCGTGCCGGTGACGGCGTCGTTCATCATCGCCGCGGTCATTGTGGGACCGGCCCTGCAAGCCCTTGGTGTATCACCGGAAGCCACCTACATGTTCATCTTCTACTTCGCGGTGCTCTCCGAGGTGACTCCGCCTACGGCCCTCGCCGCGGTGGCAGCGTCGGCGGTCACGGGCGGCAACACCTTCCGCACGATGATGATGACCTGGAAGTACACGCTGCCCGCTTTCCTTGTCCCGTTTGCGTTCGTGCTTACCCCGGCCGGGGAAGCCCTGCTATTCCAAGCGCCCTGGCCGGATGTGCTACTCGCGACAGCCGTCAGCGCGCTGGCCGTCTGCGCCCTCGCTGTGGTCACCGGTGGGTGGCTATTGGGCCCGGCCCGCTGGCCGGAGCGGGTCCTCTGTGCCGCGGCTGCTGTTCTCCTGCTCTATCTCTCGCCTTACCCGGCGATGGTCGGTGCCGCGCTCTTCGCCGTGGCGATCGGCGTCCATCTGCTCACCAGAAACCATCAACTGTCTCAAGTGGAGGAATCGCAATGAAATACATTCACGCAACGCTCGCTTGTCTCCTCGCGCTGTCTGTCGCAGCGTGCGGTGGCGAGCGAACGCCCGAGGCCACGGAGAGCGGGCCGTACAAAGGCGGGCGGCTCTCCATCGCCACCGGCAACACCACGGGCGTCTACTACCAGCTGGGAGGTGGCCTCGCCGATCTGATCGGCAAGAACCTGACGGGCTATCAGGCCACGGCCGAGGCGACAGGTGCTTCGGTGGAGAACATCCAGCGGGTGGTCCGCGGTGACTCCGACATCGCGTTCACGCTCGCCGACGCGGCCGGGGATGCGGCCACGGGCAAAGGTGCCTTCACCGCACCGCAGCCGGTGCGCGCGATCGCCCGGATCTACACCAACTACACGCATGTCATCGCACGGTCCGATGCGGGCATCGCCACCGTGGCCGACATGAAGGGCAAGCGCATCTCCACTGGGAGCCCTAACTCCGGTACCGAAAACATCGCTCTAAGGCTTCTCAAAGCGGCCGGTCTCGACCCGGCGGCGGACATCAAGAAGCAGGCGTTGTCGTTGCCGGAGACGGTGCAGGGCATGAAGGACGGCAACATCGACGCGCTCTTCTGGTCGGGCGGCCTGCCCACCGGCGGCATCACCGACCTCACCACGTCCATGAAGGACAAGGTGGTCTTCGTGCCGCTGGCCGACCTGCTGCCCAAGATGCAGAGCGAATTCGGCCAGGTCTACCAGCCGATTTCGCTGAAGAAGGAGGTCTACAAGACCGCGGCCGACGTGCCCACCATCGCGGTGCCGAACATGCTTGTCGTCTCGGACAAGATGCCGGACAAGCTGGCCCACGACCTCGCCAAGCTGATCTTCGACAACCTCGAGACGCTGGGCAAGGTGCACCCGGAAGCCAAGAACATTCAGAAAGATGTGGCGAACAAGACCGAGCCGGTCGTGCTTCACCCCGGTGCGAAGTCCTACTTCGAAAAGGGCTGACGGTCCCCCAATGGCGGGGAGGCGCCAAACCTGGTGCCTCCCCAGCTTCGGTAAGTATAGACTTACGGATGAAAAGACTTTCCCGTTCCTTTGGCTGGGTAGCGGGCCCGGCGTGTACCGTTGCGCACCTGTTCAGCTGAAAGATCGCCATCGGGGGAGTGCGATGTTCACAAGATCAGGGATGTTGGCAGTCCTTATTCTGCTCACTGCGGCCGCTGCGCCAGAGCGTGTGGCAGCAGTAGCCGCGCCCGGTGATCCGAGCCGAGAGCAGTTACAACATCTGCTGATAACCTCGCAGGATCTGGAAGCGGTCACCAAGATGTCCTGGGTGGCGCTGCCGCTGGAGGTGCGCTATCCGGCCGGGCCGGCGGGCACGGCCGCGTCCAGCGGATGCCCGGGCATGGACAACGCGGTCCTGGCCAACAACACCGGTTTGCTCGACTCGGGAGTGCAGCCCTTCCACACCAAGGCGGGCGACTTCCTTGAGGAAACGATCGCCTATGACAAGTCCGCCAAGGAGCATGTCCAGCAGTTGGGCCTTGCCATCCAGGCGTGCCCGGTCATGATCTTCACCGATGGCCCGCCGATCGAGGTCAAGCCAATCGATCTCGGTGAAACCGTCGCGGGTTTCCGGGCTTACATCGGTGGGATAAGCCGCTCAGTGGTGCTCGCCGCCGCCTACGGCGATTACGTGATCGAGCTGATCTTCAGCGATCGCGACTACCCGGACTCCTTCTACAAAGCTCTTTTGCGAGCGGCCTATTACCGGGTCGACAATCCGAGCTAAGCGCGGCCCAGCACATTGCGGGTGAGTGCGGCCAGCTCGATTTCGCGGTCGGCATGTTGGCGTGGCCATCCCGCCGCATCCGGGCGGCGTTGCCACGGGTGCGGGCCGCTATCGGGCCGGTACTCCACGCCGAGCGCGTCAAGGCGGGGAAGGTGCTCCCTCAGCCGGTGCGGGAAGGTGTCCACATCGGAGGGTTGGGTGGACCAGGCCACCTCGGCAAAGGCACACAACCTCGGGAACGCCAGATAGTCCACCGCCCGGGTGCTGTCCGCGTGTTCGGTCCACACGTTGCACTGGGCGCCGATAACCCGCTCGTGCGAAGGCGGATCAAACCTGCGGACATCATCGACCGTCAGCAGCGTGCCGACCGGGATCGGCTCCTCGGGGCCGTCCGACTGCCGATAATCCAGGTAGACCGAGGTGTCCGGGCAGACCACGACGTCGTGGCCGGCTTCGGCCGCCGCGAGCGCCACGGTCGGCCCCCGCCAGGCGGCCACGGTGGCCGTGAGTGGTAACCCGCCCTCAAGAATCTCGTCCCAGCCGTAGAGTCGGCGGCCCTTGGCGTCGAGGTAGCGGTGGAACTGCTGAACGAACCAGCTCTGCAGCTCGTCCTCGTCGCGCAAACCCAGGTCGCGGAGGCGTTCCTGGACGGCGGCGCTGGCCCGCCACTCGTCCTTGCGGCACTCGTCGCCCCCGATGCCGATGTGGTGACTGGGGAAGAGCTCGAGCACCTCGTCGAAAACGTTGTGGAAGAAGGTGATCGTCTGATCGGAGACGTTGAGCACCTGACGGGAGATGCCCCAGCGCGGCGAGACCTCGGTCGGCTCAACCCCGTTACCCAGGAAGGGATATGCGGCGATGGCAGCCTGGGTGTGCCCCGGGATGTCAATCTCGGGCACCACGGTGATGAACCGCTCCGCCGCGTAGCCGACGATCTCGCGAATGTCCTCCTGCGTATAGAAACCACCGTGCGGGCGCCCGTTGAACTGCTCGTGCTGACGCGACCCCACCATCGAGTCATGCCGCCATGCCCCGACCTCGGTCAGCAGCGGATAGCGCCGGATCTGCAGCCGCCAACCCTGATCGTCGGTGAGGTGCAGGTGCAACACATTGAGCTTGTGCAGCGCCAACAGGTCGATGAAGCGCAACAGATCCGACTTGGGCATGAAGTGCCTTGCCACGTCGAGCATGCAGCCACGCCAACCGAACCGGGGCGCGTCTTCGATTTCCACGCAAGGGATGGTCCACTGTCCGGTGTGGACGGTTGCTTTCCGGTAGATCGCTGGTGGGAGCAGCTGCCGTAACGTTTGCGCACCATAGAAAACTCCGGCCGGACCGCCCCCGAGGATGTCTATCCGGTCCGGCCGGACGTGTAGGCGATATCCCTCGGCGGGCAACGCCGGGTCGAGGCCCAGCAGAATCTCCTGATCACCGTGATCAGGGACTTCTGCGCTCGCCACGCCGGCGACACGCCCAGGGAACTCCCTGATCACCGTGATCAAGAGCGGGAGGGTCGACCGTAGCCAGTGGCCGACGCCGGCGCAGCCGGCCTCGGCCACAAGCACCGTCGACTCCGTGAGGACGAACGTGCCGTCATGGACGGTGACGGATGCGGGGTAGGGGAGCATCAGTCCTTCACCGCCCCGCCGAGGCCGGAGACGAGCTTGCGTCTGACAAACATGAAGAAGACCAGCACGGGGATGGTCATCAGGGTGGAAGCGGCCATGATGCCACCCCAGTCGTTCTCGTCGGG
>DPJL01000378.1:13536-16463 GCA_003543035.1 Micromonosporaceae bacterium
GCGGGCAGAGTCTGATTCTCGGTGGCGCTGATGATGAAGGTCTTGGCGAAGAGGAAGTCATTCCACGCGGTGATGAAGGAGAACACCCCGGTGGCCGCCAAACCCGGTGCGATCAACGGAAACAGGATGCGCCACAACACGGTGAAGCGGCTCGCGCCGTCTATCCGCGCGGCCTCCTCGATCTCCTCCGGCACGGCGGCCACGAAGCCGCGCAGCATCCAGATCGCGAAGGGCAGACTGAAAGCCAGCTGCACCAACACCAATGACCCCAGTGTGTTCAGGCCGACGCCCGGCACAGTGCGGCCCAGATCCCGGATCTGGAAGAAGAGCGGGACGCTCAGCGCCTCCACCGGCACCATTTGCGCGATCAGGAAGAGCACGAGAATCGTGGTGCGCATTTTGAAGTGGTACCGGGTAAGAGCCACCGCCGCGAGGAAGGAGAGCACGCTCGCGAGCAGGACGACGCACAGCGCGACGATGACGCTGTTGACGAAGTACCGGCCGAATCCGCTGACGCCCAATGCGGAGCGGAAGTGATCCAGCGTCGGGTTCAGCGTCCACGGCCGCGGCGAGGCCGACTGGATCTCGCCCGTCGGCTTCACCGCCGAAAGCACCATCCAGTAGATCGGGAAGACGGTGATCGCGGCGACCAGCAGGGCCACGACATTGGCGACTCGCTTCACAGTGCCTCCCCCGAAGACGAGCGACGCAATGCGCGCAGATAGAAGAGCGTCACCACGAGCAGGATCACGGTCATCACCACGCCAATCGCGGAGCCGAGGCCGTACTGCGAGGAGGCGAAGGCCTTCTGGTAGGCGTAGACGTTGAGGGTCAGGTTCTGCCCAGCGATGCCACCGCCCCCGGTCATCACATAGATCTGGGTGAACACCTTGAAGTCCCAGATGATCGACTGGATCACCACGATGGTGATGAGAGGCCGCAGCATCGGCACCACAATGCGGCGGAAGGCGGTGACAGTGGTTGCCCCGTCAAGGGATGCCGCCTCGAGCACCGACTCCGGAATGGCCTGGATTCCCGCGTAGAGCGTGATCATCACGAACGGGAAGGAGTGCCACACCACGACCGCACCCACGAGCGCGAAGGCCACACTCCTGTCGTAGAGCCAGTTGTAGCCTTCGAGCCCGAGCACCTCGTTCACCAGACCGAGGTTGGTGTTGAACAGGAACATCCATGCCACCGAGCCGGTCATCGCCGGCGCCGCCCACGCCGTCAGGGCGGCGAACGACAATATCGCTCGCGGGATGCGGCCGATCCTGGTGAGCAGCACCGCCAGGGCGGCGCCGATCAGCAGTGTCGCCACCACACACAGCGCGGCGAAGATGACCGTCTGCCACAGCACGGTCCAAAACGTTGGGTCGTTGAACAGGGTGCGGTAGTTGTCGGCCCCCAGAAAACGGGCTGCTTCTCCACCGCTGACCTGAGGCTGGCCGTATTCGAACAGCGACAGCAGGCCCAATTGGTAGAGCGGGTAGGCGAACAGTGGGACCAGGACGGCGAGGGCCGGCAGCAGCAGCCACAAAGGGGCCAACCGCTGCCGGCGGAGCCTACTTAGCGGCGAACGCATCATTGATGAGCTTTTCCGCTTCCGCGGCCGCATCGTCCACACTGGACTTACCGGTGATCACCTTCTGCAACAGGTTCGGCAGGATCTTCTGGGCGTCGATGGTGGTCCACGCCTTGTCCACCGGGACGAACTTTGTCCCGGCACCCATGGTGTCGATGAAGGGCTTGAGGAACGGCTCCTTGGCCACCACTTCGGCCCGGGCAGACTTCATGGCGGGCACGAAACCCATGGCGTCATAGAGCTTCAGGGTGTACTTCTTGCTCGCGAGCAGCTGCATGAACTGGGTCGCGAGGGTGCGGTGCTTGGTGGACTTGAAGACACCGAGGCTGCTGCCGCCGGCGAAGGCCGGGGCGATCGAGCCCGGCTTCACCCCGGGCAGTGGCACGACGGCGTACTTTCCTTTGGCCGCACCGGCTTCCACCGCCGAGCGGTTGAAGTTGCCGAGGATGCCCATGCCCGCCCGGCCCGCCGCGAAGGCTTCCACGGTGCCGCCACCGGTGAGGTCGACGCATTGCTGCGCCGGGCAGATGTCGGCGCTGAACAGGTCGGTGTAAGCCTTGATGCCAGCCTTGGACCCGGCCGAGTTGATGGCCGCGGTGTAACCGGGGCCGGACTTGGTGGCGATGTCGCCGCCGGCGTCCCAGATGAAGGGCATGGCGCCGAAGACATACTTGCCGCCGACCGCGATGCCGAGCATGTCCTTGTTCTGTGCGCGGACCTGCTTGGCCGTGGCCACCAGCTCCGCGTAGGAGGTCGGCGGCTTGATGCCGAGATCGGTGCGGTAGTAGAGGGCGCGTACGCCGATCCACCATGGGACGCCGTAAGCCTTGTCGCCGACCTTGACCGTCTCGACCAGATCGGCGGGTAGGTCGGCGGATTCGGACCACTTGGAAAGGTCGACGTCGGTCATCGCATTGGAGGCGACGAACCCGGCGAGGTCGGTGTTGCCGACCTCGGTCACGTCCGGTGCACTGGCCGGATCATTGAGGGCGCCCTTGTACTTCTCCGCCCTCGTGTCGGTGGCGAGGTAGCTGACGTCCACCTTGACGCCGGAGTGGGCCGCCTCGAATTCCTTGACGGCCTCGTTGATGACCGCTTCCTTCGCCGACCGGTTCGCTTCGTCGAAGAGCCAGACGCGAACCGTCCCGGTCTTCTCGTCGTCGGTCGCGGTCGGCTGTGCGGTGGAGGGGGCGCAGGCGCTGAGTAAGAGCGCCAACGCAAGTAGGGACTTCTTCACTAGGTACTCCCTCAATAACGGGCTATGTTCGTAATTAGTTCGTTGGTGACGTCCCTTTAAGATGCGGGTCGACGCCTGCCGCGTCAAGTAACAATTTCGCTGCTG
>DPJL01000095.1 GCA_003543035.1 Micromonosporaceae bacterium
GATCCGAGAGACACCCTCTAGTGACACCGAAGTCTGTTTTGACCCCGGCCTCGGATGTGTTGGCCTCGCCGCCGCGGCACGCAGCCGTTGACCCGGCGAGGGCGACAGCGACAGCAACGGCAAATATCTTCGATCTCAATTTACCCTCCAATGTGGATGTTTCAGTGAGAGAAGGGAAAGGCCTTCCAGTAGTTGCGAAGGCGTATCCAGATGCCATAGAGACCCCGCGGTTCGAAGATCAGAAATGCGATGATCAGCAATCCGTAGAGGATGGTTTCGAGCTGAAAGATGTTGGGGTTTTCGAACGGCAACGGGCTGACGAATGGTGGCCGGATCTCAGCTGTGATCCTTGGCAGAAGCGTGATGAAGAAGGCTCCGGCGATAGCGCCGGAGATAGTGCCGGCGCCGCCGATGAGCACCATCGCGATGACCTGCACCGAGAGCAGGAGACTGAAGTAGCTGGGCTCGACGAAACCGCCGATGGTGAACAGCAGCGCACCGGCGCAGCCCGCGTAGAACGATGAGACGGCGAACGCGATGGACTTGTAGCGGGTCAGGCTGACACCCATTACTCCCGCGGCGATGTCGCGGTCTCGGATGGCAGTAAATGCTCTGCCCACTTTGGAACGGGCTAGATTACGTGCGGCGACAGCGAAGATGACGAGAAGAATCAGCATCAGCCAGAACAGCTTTTGCGACTTCGCAAACGAGCTGTCTGTGAGATCCAAGCGCATGCCGAACAGGTCGGGCACTGCCGCCGGGCGCCCGACGCCGAAGCCGCCGGTGAGCTCCTTCCACTCTTTGAACAGATGCAAGCCGATGAAGACCAGGCCCAGCGTGACCACGGCCAGATAGAGGCCGCGCAACCGGGTGGCGATGGGAGCGATCAGCATGCCGAAGACGGCTGCCACAAGGCCTGCGGCCGGCAACCAGATGTGCATGCCGGTCAGGCCGAAACCGATTGTCCGGTCTTGGGGATCGCCGCTGATGACCGCGGCGGAATAAGCGCCAACGCCCATGAAGAAGGCATGCCCAAGGGACACCTGACCCGCATAGCCGGTTACCAAGCCAAGGCCGATCGCGGCAATAGCCATTACACAGCCCCGCGCAAGCAGCTCGAGCTCGGCATCGGCAAGCAGGAAGGGGAGTGCCAGCGCCACCAGGATGAGCAGTGATGTGCTCACCCGTTTGGCGCGGGTGTTGAGCAGGGCCGAATCCTGCTGGTAGGACGTGTAGAGCAAGGGCCGGTTCACACGCGCTCCACATCTCTGGTGCCGAGCAGGCCGTAAGGCCGGAACAGCAGGACAAGCATCATGAGCAGATACGGCGTGAGGGGTGCGATGTTGGCACCGAGCCATGGCGCCAGATGCTGGTACTTCGCTGCCGTTTCCTGCAGCACCCCGACAGCCAGGCCGGCGATGACAGCGCCTGCGAGGGAGTCGAGGCCGCCGAGAATGATGACCGGCAGTGCCACAAGCGCAACAACCCAGATGGAGCCATCGACGTCGCTGCCCGCGGCGTGGAACGTGCCCGCGACGGCCGCCAGCCCGGCAGCCATCGCCCAAGACATGGCGAAGACGGCGCCGACCGAAACGCCCTGAAGCAGCGCGGCTTCCTGGTCTCCGGCCGCGGCCCGCATCGCCAGGCCCCAGCGACTGAAACGGAAGAAGGCGAACAACATCGCCATCACGATCAGCATCGCGGCGACAGAGGCGATGTCGCGGTGCTCAACGCGCGCGCTACCTATTGTGAAGGTGCGCAAACCCCAGGGATCTCCGACCTGCCGAACCTCGAGACCCATGAAGGCATTCGCGACAACCCGCAGAGCCACGTCCACGCCGAGGGTAATGATGGCGACCGTGAACACCGGACGTCCCACCATCGGCCGGATCACGAGGCGTTCTGCCACCAGGCCGAGTAGGCTGCTCAATGCCACCGCCGCAAGCAGTGCCAGCCAGAAATCCATGACTTGTACCAGGTAGGTCACCATCACGACACCGGTGAGCATGAATGCCGGCTGCGCGAAGCTGATGACCCGGGTGGCCTTGTAGATAATGACGAATCCGAGCGCGAGCAAGGCGTAGACGCTGCCAAGCCCTAAGCCACGGACGACGGTTTCCAGGACGCTGGTCATCGCTTGCCCCTGTACATTTCGGCGACGAGATCCGCGTACCGCGCAATGATCACGGAACGCTTCACCTTCTGGGTCGCTGTCAGCTCGCCATCCTCGTGGTCGAGTTCCTTGGGGAGCATGCGGAATTCTTTGATCTGCTCAGCAGAAGCCAGGCCGGCGTTCGCGATGTCCACAATGGACCTAACCATCGCCTGGACCTCCGGCTTTTCGGTGAGATCCCGGTAGGTGGTGAAGGGGAGACGTTTGCGTTGCGCCCACTCGCTGACCGTCTCCAGCTCGATACCGATGAGTGCGGCCAGGAAGGGCTTGCGATCGCCGATCATGATGGCTTCCTTGATGTATGGCGAAGCCTTCAATGCGTTCTCGATTTCCGACGGCGCAACGTTTTTGCCACCGGCGGTGATGATGATGTCCTTGAGGCGATCGGTAATCTTCAGATAGCTGCCGTGAACCCACGTCCCCACGTCTCCTGTGTGCAGCCATCCGTCGGCGGTCTTGGCCGCCGCGGTCGCCTCGGCGTCCCGGAAGTAGCCGGCGAACACGGCCCCATGCCGCGTCTGGATCTCTCCGGTCTCCGGATCGATACGGATTTCGGTACCCAGCTGAGGTTCGCCCACGGTGCCGAGCTGAACCCGCCCGGGCCGGTTCGCCGTTGCCACACCGGCGTTTTCGGTCATGCCGTAGAGCTCGTGCATGGGTACCCCCATGCCCATAAAGAATTTGAGAACCTCACGGGCGATCGGTGCCGCAGCAGAAGCGGCGAAGCGAACACGCCTCATTCCCAGCCGCTCGCGCAACGCACGGAAGAAGCACACCCAGCCGATCGCATAAGCTATCCGCGTTTGCCAGGTGTGACGGCCACCGGTGGCCACGAGTTTGTTGCCAATGCGCGCAGCTACCGTTAGCCAGAACCGGGAATACACGCGCTTGACCGGCGACGCATTGGCGAGCTTGACTGTCACCGTCGCCAGCAGCTTCTCCCAAATCCGCGGCACTCCAAAAAGGATGGTTGGCTGCACCTCGCGCAGATTCGGCTGCACGGTGGCGATTGATTCGGCGAAATTGACCTGGACCGCCGCACCGGCGTTGAACCAGGTCGTGAAGACGCGCTCGGCGACATGGCATAGCGGAAGGTAGGAGAGCACGAGATCGCTGGGCCCCGGCGGCACCTTGCCGACGATCCCGCCGTCGACCAGGCATCCGATCGCGAACTCCACGTTGGCGACGGAAAGCATGGCACCCTTGGGCTTCCCGGTTGTCCCCGAGGTATAGACGACGGTGGCGATGTCGTCGGTCTCCGCCTTTTGCATGCGATCGGTGACGGCATCCGGGTCGGCTGCGCGGTGTTTGCGTCCTAGGGCAAGGAAGTCTTCCCAGTAAAGCAGCCGTGGGTCGTCGTACTGGCCGCGGATTCCGCGTGGCTCAAGGTAGATGATGTGCGCGAGATCAGAGGGCACGTCCATGGCTTTGTCGAGCTGTTCCTGATCCTCCGCGACCAAGACCTTGGCACCGGAGTGGGACAGCAGATAGCCCACTTCCACTGCTGGATTAGTTGGATAGAACCCAACCGTGGCTGCCCTAAGTGCGACTGAAGCCACGTCGGTGTAGAGCCATTCGCAGCGCCCGTCAGCGTGGATGGCGACGCGGTCGCCGGGCTGCACACCGAGTGCCAGTAGCCCGTGGGCGACTGTGAGCACGTTGTCCCAATAGGATGCCCAGGTTACTTCCTGCCAGATGCCGAGGTGTTTGCCGCGCATAGCGATGTGGTTCGGGAGGCGTTGCGCGTTGTCGCGCACGCGAGTGGCGAGTGTCCTGATCATGCTGGTGTCACCTGCCCGAGGTAGGACCGGATGACATCCGGGTGATGCTGGATCTGCCCAGGCGTGCCTGTCGCGACGTGACGTCCAAAGTCGACGGCCATCACCCGGTCGGCGAGATCCATGACCAGGCCCATGTCGTGCTCGACGATGATGATGGGGATGTTCAGCTCTTCGCGTATGTCGAGGATCCAGCGCGCCATGTCCTCGGTTTCTTCGAGGTTCATGCCGGCGACCGGCTCATCCAGCAGGAGCAACTTCGGCTCGGTTGCCAGCGCACGGCCGAGTTCTACACGCTTCTGCACGCCATAAGGCAGCAGCCCCACCGGCATCCGGCGCCACTGCTCCAGCTCCAGGAACTCGATGATCCGTTCGACGAAAAGGCGGCTTGCTGTCTCCTGACGGCTGGCCTTTCCGAGCCAGGCGAATGCGGCCAAGGTGCCGTAGGGCAAATGGTTGTGACGGCCCAGCATCAGATTGTCCAGGACGGTGAGGTTGGTGAAGAGTTCAACGTTCTGGAAGGTGCGGGCGATCCCCATGGCGGCTATGGCATGCGGCCGTTTTCTGGCTAGGTTGGTGCCGTTGAACACGACCCGCCCGCTCTGTGGTTTGTACACCCCCGACAGCACGTTGAACAATGAGGTCTTGCCCGCCCCATTCGGCCCGATGATCGCGAAGAGCTCCTGCGGGGCAACGTGGAAGCTCACTCCATGGATGGCCTTCACTCCGGCGAAGGAGAGATGGATGTCGGTCGCCTCGAGGACGTTCATGACAGCCACCTCTTGCGGCGCTTGTAGTGCTTGACGTCGCGAAAGGACTTCTCGTTGTGGCCAAGGTAGAACTCGCGAATGTCGTCGTCGCTGAGCAGCTGACTTGCCGGCTTGTCGAGCACCACCGCACCGTTTTCCAGCACGTAGCCGTGGCTGGCGACGGACAGCGCCATGACGGCGTTCTGTTCGACCAGCAACACTGCGGTGCCCGAGCGGTTGATCTCGACGATCATGTCGCGGACCTGCTCCACCATCCGCGGGGCGAGGCCGAGACTCGGCTCGTCGAGCAGAAGGTATTTGGGGTCCGCCATCATGGCCCGGCCCATCGCCAGCATCTGCTGCTCGCCGCCGGACAGGTATCCTGCGGTGCGTTTGCGCCTGTCCGCTAGTACCGGAAACAGACCGAGCACAGACTCGAGCCGAGCGCCTATGCCGGACCGTGTGTGCCCGCCGACGCGAAGGTTTTCCTCAACGGTGAGTTCGCGGAATATGCGCCGTCCCTCCATCACCATGGTGATGCCAGTTTTCACGATGGCGGCAGGACGCATCCGGTGAATGTGTGTTTCGTTCAGAGTGATGGAGCCCTTGGTGGCGTTGCCATCGTGCACATTGAGCACGCCGGTTATGGCTCGCAGCAAGGTGGTTTTCCCACCACCGTTGGCTCCGAGCAGTGCAACGATCTGGCCCGGCGCGACAGCGAGGCTGACCCCGCGTAGCACCAGCATCACGTCGTCATAGACGACTTCAAGGTTCTTTATCTGCAACACGTTTGCGACTCCGCTGTGCACCGAAAGGTTTCAGGGATGCTTCTGTGAGATGAATTTACTCTAGTGCAAAATACTAGAGCACTAGAATGTTTTGCTGTCAATCCCCGGATCGCCTACGCCTTGACCTGCTGGGCAACCGTTCGGATGAGCGCCGGATCCACCGCATATGGGGTGTTGAGCGACAACCGCGTCACCATGCCGCCGAAACGGTGGCGAAGCTCGCCGGCCACAGCCGAAGGCTCGCCACTGACGGCAAACGCGTCCAGTACATCGTCAGAAATGAGCCCGCTCATCTCATCCCAGGAACCTTGCCGGGAAAGGAGATTCAGCTTCTCGTGGAGTTCTCCCCAGCCATGCAGGTCAAGAACTCCTCGGTAGGCAGGAGTGGACGCGTAGAAGGCGATCTGCCGCCGGACTGCGGCTTCCGCGGTCGCGCGATCGGAGGGCGTGGCGCCCAGCACCGCGAGCACGGGCAAGCAAATCGCGTAATCGTTTAGCTCGTCGCCACGGCCACGACGCAGGGCGGGCAGCGTCAATTCCTTAAGGTAGTGCTCAGTAGTCAGGCTGTGGCAGAGCATGCCGTCGGCTACCCGGCCCGCAACCTCGGCCATACGCTCACCGACGGCGGCGAGCAGGATCGGCGGATTGCCGTGCGGGTTCGGCCCCGGATCGAAAAACTCGGTCATGAGTGTGTGCTGGTAGAAGGTGCCGCTGAAGCTGAGCTTCGCCGAGGTCTCCCAGCTGTGCCAGATGGCTTTCACGGCAGTGAGAAACTCTTCCATCCGCGCCGCCGGTTTGCCCCAGGGCATGCTGAAGCGGCGCTCTATATGCGCTTTCACCTGTGACCCAAGACCAAGGTGGAAGCGCCCTTGCGAGATGAGCTGCAAATCGTTGGCCTGCACGGCGACAGTCATCGGATTGCGGGCGAAGGCGACGGCGATGCTGCTGATCAGATCGATGCGCGTGGCCGCCTTGGCCGCCAGTGTCAGCCCGATGAAGGCGTCGTGTCTGGTTTCGGGCACGGCTATTCCGTCGTAGCCATCCCGTTCGGCCAGTGTCGCGGCGGCTTCGAGCTGCAGGGGACTGGCGAAGAAGTCGCCCACCGAGTCCACGTTCATCGTCACGCTCCAGCTGCCGCACTAGTGAATCGCAATTCACTTTAGCTGGCTGGAGGACCAATGCCAAGACATCCGTGGGCCATCGTGATGAGCAGTTCGCGAACACGCTCATCTGGCAAACCACTGTCGAAGTAAAGCGACGACTGGATCGACCCGATTGCGGCATGCACGGCCAACCGCAGCTCGGCGTCGGCCAGGTCGGGCCGTAGCGGTGCCAGCAGGTGCACCCATTCCTCGACGTAGTGCCGTTGCTGCCGGCGCAGCCGCCGCTCGTCCTCGCGTGGCAGGTTGGGGGCTTCGCGCTGGTAGACAGCGAACACGGTGCGGTCGGTGATCGCCACCTCGATGTGATCGCGCACCAGGGCCGAAAGGGCAGAGTGGTCGTCACCAGCCTCGGCGACGATCTTCCCCGCGTTCACCGTCAGGCGTTCCATGATCTGGTCAAACAGGGCGACCAGGATTGCCGTCTTGCTGTCGAAGTGCCGGTAGATCCCAGACCCGACGATGCCCGCCTCGGCACCGATTTCTGTCAGCGAGATGGCATGAAAGCCGTGCTTGGCGACCAAGCCCGCGGCAGCTTCGAGGATTCGGTCTTTACGGCCGGGGTCACGCTGCCGCGGAGATCGCTGGGTTGCCATCTGGTCAGTGTGGCATCCCAACCGCTATGGTCGGTAGTGAATCGCCAATCACTTTGGAGAAGGCTTGTGGACTTTGCTGTGACCGATGAGCATCGCGACTTGCGAGCCGCTGTCGCCGCGATGGCGGGCAGCTTCGGCCCGCGCTACTACATTGAGCGGGCCGCCGCCAAAGAGCCATGCCATGAGCTGTGGCGGGCGCTCGGCGACTCCGGCTTCATCGGCGTCAATATTCCACAGGAGTACGGGGGTGGTGGGGGAGGCCTGCAGGAGCTAGCCATTGTGTGCGAAGAGCTAGCGGCTTCAGGTACCCCACTGCTGCTTCTGCTGGTTTCTGCGGCGATATCGGCGGAAGTGATTGCCAAGTTTGGCAGCCCGCAACAGTGCGAACGGTGGCTGCCGGGCCTGGCAAGCGGGGAGTCGAAGGTGGTCTTCGCGATCACTGAGCCTGACGCGGGATCCAACACGCACCGGCTTTCCACCAAAGCGCGCCGCGACGGTGATGACTGGACCCTCAACGGCACCAAGTATTACATCTCCGGTGTGAACGAAGCCGAGGCGATACTTGTCGTCGCCTCGACCGGCGCCGGCGAGCTGTCGCTGTTCCTGGTGCCGGCCAACAGCCCTGGCTTGGAGACCAGCGCACTACCGGTGGACGTTCTTATGCCCGACACGCAGTTCACCCTGCACTTCGACGACGTCCGGGTGGGCGGGGATGCCCTCGTAGGAGTCGAAGGCGACGGCTTCAGGCAGGTGTTCCACGGGCTCAACCCGGAGCGGATCACCGGAGCCGCCATGTGCGTCGGCATCGCCCGTTACGCCCTGCGCATGGCAGCCCAATATGCATTGCAGCGCAAGGTGTGGGATGCCCCGATCGGTGCACATCAAGGGGTTTCGCACCCGCTGGCCAAGGCGAAAATCGAGACTGAGCTGGCGGCCTTGATGACACGGCAAGCGGCTTGGCTGCATGACAACAACCTGCCGGCGGGGGAAGCATCGAACATGGCCAAGTACGCCGCGGCGGAGGCGGCAATCGCGGCGGCTGATGCCGCGATCCAGACCCATGGCGGAAATGGGTTCGCCAGCGAGTTCGGATTGTTGCCGTACTGGGGGATGGCCCGCCTGTTGCGCATCGCCCCGGTCAACCGCGAGATGATCCTCAATTTTGTTGCCCAGCACAGCCTCGGCCTACCTAGGTCCTACTGACATGTCCGTCCTGACGTCCACAGTGGACACTTTGAGCAAGACCTACCTGGCCAACCGCTCGGCGCAGCTCAACCTGCTGGAGCAGCTACGCGAGCAGTGGGAGCTGGCGATAGCCGGTGGGGGAGAGGCCTATCAACGCCGGCACCGCGACCGGGGACGACTTCTGGTCCGGGAACGTATCGAGTTGCTACTCGACCCGGATAGCCCGTTCCTCGAGCTGTCCACCCTGGCCGCGTGGGGAACGCCCTTTACCGTCGGCGCAAGCGTGGTAACGGGAATCGGTGTGGTGTCCGATGTGGAGTGTGTGCTGATCGCGCACGACCCCACCGTCAGGGGCGGCGCGATGAACCCGTATTCACTTCGTAAAACGTTGCGCGCCTTGGAAATCGCCCGGGTCAACAGGCTGCCGGTCATCAATCTCGTCGAGTCTGGAGGAGCAGATCTTCCCACCCAGGCCGACCTTTTCGTGCCTGCGGGCAGGATCTTCCACGAACTCACCGAGCTTTCTGCCGCAGGCGTGCCTACTGTGGCCCTCGTCTTCGGCAACTCTACGGCCGGTGGCGCCTACGTGCCCGGCATGTGCGATTACGCAGTACTCGTTGACCGTCAGGCCAAGGTCTTCTTGGGCGGGCCACCGCTGGTAAAGATGGCGACAGGAGAGGATGCCGACGACGAGTCCCTCGGCGGAGCGCAGATGCACGCCAGGGTGTCGGGCCTGGCAGACCTTTTCGCCGTTGATGAGCACGACGCTTTGCGGCTGGGCCGGGAGATCATCTCACGGGTCAACTGGCGCAAACAAGGGCCGATGCCGGCCGCTCATCCGGCCGCCCCTCGCTACGACCCCGAGGAGATCCTCGGCATCGTGGCGCCGGATGTGAAGATCCTCTTTGACCCACGCGAGGTGCTTGCCCGCGTCGTCGACGGCTCGGACTTCTTTGAATACAAACCGCTCTACGGCTCGTCGCTGGTGACGGGATGGGCGTCGGTGCACGGATATCCCGTGGGCATCCTGGCCAACCACCGGGGTGTTCTGTTCGGCGAAGAGGCCAAGAAAGGATCGGAGTTCATCTTGCTGGCCAACCAGACCGACACTCCACTGATCTTTCTTCAAAACACCACAGGCTTCATGGTGGGTACCCAATACGAGCGCGGCGGGATAATCAAAGACGGCGCAAAACTCATCAACGCCATCACCAACTCATCGGTACCGCACCTGACGATCAACATGGCGTCCTCCTTCGGCGCCGGCAACTACGGCATGTCGGGCCGTGCCTACGATCCGCGGTTCATGTTCGCGTGGCCGGGAGCCAGGCTCGCCGTGATGGGAGCTACCCAGCTAGCCGGAGTACTGTCCATTGTGGGCAGAGCGTCCGCCGAATCTACCGGCAAGCCATTCGACGAGGCCGCCAATCTGTTGCGTACCACGCAGATCGAAGCTCAGATCGAGGCGGAGTCGCACGCCTTCACGGTCACCGGCAAGCTCTACGACGACGGGATCATCGACCCCCGCGACACCCGCACCGTCCTGGGCATGGCCCTGTCCGCAGCACACTCAAACACCGTCGCCGGGCGCCGTGGCTTCGGCGTGTTCCGGATGTGATGACCCATGCCGATACAGAAACTGCTGATCGCCAACCGCGGCGAGATCGCCACCCGCATCATCCGTTCTGCCCACGCATTAGGAATCTCGACTGTCGCGGTGTATTCCGATCCGGACGCTGCGGCGCCTTATGTTCGGCTTGCCGATGAGGCCGTACGCCTGCCCGGCTCGACCTCCGCGGAGACATACCTGAGGGCTGACCTGATCATCCAGGCGGCGCAGAAAACCGGGGCGGACGCTATCCATCCCGGTTACGGCTTCCTTTCCGAGAACGCCGCTTTTGCTGAAGCCTGTGGCAAGGAGGGGCTCACGTTCGTAGGGCCATCGCCCGCCGTGATCGCGGCGATGGGATCCAAAGTGGAGGCTAAGGAAATGATGATGGCAGCGGGTGTACCGACGCTGCCCGGTGCCACGATCACTGAAGATGCGGATCTGGCGGAAATCGTTGCGGCAGTAGGTTTCCCACTTCTCATCAAGGCCGCGTTCGGCGGCGGCGGTCGCGGTATGCGCTTGGTCCACGACATGTCCACGTTTGGCGAAGCGGTGGCGCAGGCACGTGATGAGGCGATGTCGGCTTTCGGTGATGGCACCATTTTTGCCGAGCGATTCGTAGAGTCACCCCGACACATCGAGGTCCAGATAATCGGTGACCAGCACGGTAACCTCGTTCATCTCTTTGAGCGAGAGTGTTCGATCCAGCGCCGGTACCAGAAAGTCATTGAGGAAGCACCGAGCCCAACCGTATCCGACCAGCTGCGAAGCGAACTTGGTGCCGCGGCGGTCGCGGCCGGCAAGGCGATGGGCTACGTGGGCGCGGGAACAGTTGAGTTCGTCCTGGACCCTTTGGGCGCCTTCTACTTCCTGGAGGTCAACACCCGGCTACAGGTGGAGCACCCGGTGACCGAGCTCGTCACGGGGCTCGATCTGGTCGAGCTGCAACTGCGCATCGCGGAAGGCGAAGCGCTGCCGGACGAAGCGCGCCATCCCCGTATCACCGGCCACGCCATCGAAGCGAGGGTTTACGCCGAGGACCCAGCAGCCGGCTACGTTCCCGCAGTTGGACAATTGCACCGGTTCCGGTTCACCGATGCCGACGGTGTGCGCGTGGATGCCGGCGTTGCTGACGGTAGCGTCATCAGCCCTTTCTACGACGCGATGCTAGCCAAGGTAATCGCACACGGCCGCACGCGCGCGGACGCCATCCGCCGGCTCACACGGTCCCTGCGTCAGGCGCAGTTGCACGGTGTTGCCACCAACCGCGACTTGTTGCTCGGCATTCTGGCCGAGCCTGAGTTCCACAGTGGACAGACCGATACCGGCTTCCTGCAGCGGCATGACCCTGCCACGCTTTGTGCCGCCGCGGCGCCAAACCTGCCACAGCATGCGCTTGCCGCTGCTCTTGCGATCCAGGCAGCGAACCGGCGGTATGCGCGCGTCCTCGCATCGCTGCCGTCGGGCTGGCGCAACGTCGCCGCACACCCACAACAAGCCACGTTCAGGTGTGGCACAACGACCCTCGCCGTGGAATACCGCCTCGGCCGCGATGGCTTATATACGAATTCGCTCGGCTTGGTGGGCGTGATTTCAGCTACAGCGGAAACTGTCGTGCTTGAAGCCGAGGGACGCCGCTCGCGCTACGACGTACATCAGGCTGGCGATGGCACGGTTCACATTGACGGGCCGGATGGCGCCTCATCATTGGCACTGCTGCCGAGGCTGGCGTCAGCTGCACCACCACCACACGCCACCGGCTCATTGCTGGCACCGATGCCCGGCACTGTTGTCCGTGTCCTGGCCCGCGCCGGCGACGCCGTCAGCGCCGGCCAGCCCCTGCTGGTGATGGAGGCGATGAAGATGGAGCATACGGTCTGCGCCCCGGAAGCGGGCACCCTAACCGAGCTGCGAGCGGTGCCGTCCCGGCAAGTGGACGCGGGCGAGGTGCTCGCAGTTGTCGAGCCAGCTAGTCTAGTCTCATAATGTCTAGTGCTAGAGTGTTGAGGGCGAGGCGATGGTGACGCAACGGCAAAGGCCGGTAAGGATCGGCAACTGCTCCGGCTTTTACGGCGACCGGGTCGCCGCGGCCAGGGAAATGCTTGATGGACCGTTGGATGTGCTTACCGGCGACTATCTGGCCGAGCTGACGATGCTCATCCTTTGGAAGGCCCGCCGGAAGAACCCTGAGCTCGGCTACGCAACGACTTTCCTGCGCCAGATGGAGGACGTGCTTGGCACCTGCCTCGACCGGGGAGTGCGCGTCGTGGTGAACGCCGGGGGACTCAACCCAGCCGGTCTGGCGCGGCAGTTGCAGCAGCTCGCGCAACGGCTGGGTTTGGCGCCCCGCATTGGGTACCTGTCGGGGGATGATGTTGTTGATCGTTTGCCAGAATGGCAGCAAGCCGGCGCGGAGCTCGCGAACATGGACACCGGCCTGCCTTTGGCCAAAGCCGGCCTGCCGGTAGTCACGGCCAACGCCTACTTGGGGGGCTGGGGAATAGCGGCCGCTCTGGATGCCGACTGCGATGTGGTGATCTGCCCTCGTGTGACCGATGCGAGCCTGGTGGTTGGGCCTGCGGCGTGGTGGCACGGCTGGCAGCGCGACGACTGGGATCAGCTGGCAGGGGCAGTGGCCGCAGGTCATGTCATCGAGTGCGGGCCGCAGGCGACCGGTGGCAACTACAGCTTCCTTGAGGAGATCACCGATCGGCGTTATCCGGGGTTCCCGATCGCGGAGATCGCCGCCGACGGCAGCTCGGTCATCACCAAGCACGACGGGACCGGCGGCCTGGTCTCGGCGGGAACCGTTACGGCACAGCTGTTGTACGAGATCGGCGAACCCAGTTATCTCAATCCCGATGTGACAGCGCACTTTGATACGATCCAGCTGGCCCAGACCGGACCGGATCAGGTCACCATCAGCGGGACGACCGGCAGCCCGCCGCCGCCGACGCTCAAGGTGGCGGTAAACATGCTCGGCGGCTACCGCAACACCATGACGATGGTGCTGACCGGTTTGGACATCGAAGCCAAGGCAGCCCACGCCGAGCAGTTGCTCTTTGCGCAACTCGGTGGCGCAGACCAGTTCGACGAGGTCGACGTGCGGCTGCTGCGTTTCGACCAGGCCGACGCGCCAACCAACGAGCAGGCCACCGCACATCTGCGGATCACCGTCAAGGACCAGGATGAACGCAAGGTCGGGCGGGCATTCTCGGATGTCACGTGGGAGCTGGCACTCGGGGGCTATGCAGGATTCCACACCACGACACCGCCGACAGCGGCCAGCGCGTTCGGCGTGTACTGGCCGACTTTGGTTCCCGCGAGCGAGATAACCCACCTCGTGCACCTGCCCGACGGCACGTCACACGTCATCCCGCACAGCAGCCAAACCCTTGTGCCCGTGGCGAAGCCACAGCCCGCTATGACACCGTCGACGTTCCCGGGCGAGCGAGTATCTGTCGCTTTAGGACGGTTGTGCGGTGCCCGTTCGGGTGACAAGGGAGGCAACGCCAACGTCGGACTATGGACGCGCACCGACCCTGAATACGACTGGTTGCGCCAGGAGCTGACGATCAGGGTGTTCCGCAAGCTGGTGCCGGAGGCGGCCGATCTCGAAGTGCGACGCTATGAGCTACCCAACTTGCGGGCCCTGAACTTCGTGGTCGTTGGCCTTCTGGACGCTGGCGTCGCCGCAACCGCACGGCCAGATGCGCAGGCAAAAGGATTAGGTGAATACCTCCGCTCCCGCACTGTCCGGGTGCCGGCCAACCTTCTGGAGGAGGCGTGATGCGCGCAGCGTTCGCAGCAGAAATCAACCCGGTGGATCCACTGGCGGCGCTCATCATCGGTGAGCAACCCGAGCCGGTGCCGCAGGATGACAGCTGGGTCGTCGTGGATGTGCGCGCGAGCTCGCTGAATCACCACGACCTGTGGTCATTACGAGGCATCGGGTTGCAGCCCGAGCAGCTGCCAATGATCCTCGGCTGCGATGCCGCCGGGACCGACCCGGACGGAAACGAGGTCGTGATCCATGCCGTCCTCGGCAGTCCGTCCTATCCCGACGAGACACTGGACCCGAAGCGCACCATACTGAGCGAGTACTTTCCAGGCACGCTTGCCGACAAGGTGTGCGTGCCCCGCCGCAACCTCGTGCCCAAGCCTCCGGAACTGTCCTTTGTGGAGGCGGCGTGCCTTCCGACTGCGTGGCTGACCGCCTACAAGATGCTTGTAGGCAAGGGAAGGATCACTCCAGAGAGCTCAGTGCTGGTGCAAGGTGCCGGTGGCGGCGTGGCGACTGCCGCCGTGGTTCTGGCAAAAGCCATGGGCGCCCGGGTGTATGCGACGAGCCGCACCGCCACAAAGCGCGCACGAGTCACCAAGCTTGGAGCCGTCGCTCTCGAGCCGGGTGCCAGACTTCCGGAACGAGTCGATGTGGTGATCGAGACGGTGGGGACAGCGACGATCGATCATTCGGTGAAATGTGCCGCGCCCGGTGGCCGGATCGTGGTCTGCGGCACCGTCGCGGGCCACGTTGCGAACATTGACTTGCGGCGGCTGTTCTTTCTGCAGCTGGAGTTGCTGGGGTCCACCATGGGCACCCGTGCGGACCTCACCGAATTGCTGACTCTGTGTGCCGCAAAAGAGATCCGGCCGGTGATCGATTCCCTCTACGGGTTTTCGGATGCGGCGCAAGCCTTCGCCCGGCTCGAGTCAGGCGACGGCTTCGGCAAGATCGTGCTGGATCATTCGCGATGACGCGCGACTTGCGCTCTGACGGCGGCGAGTGCTTCGGGGAACCTGTGGTCGCGGGTGGCGAAGGCCTGCCCGCGGCTCTCGAGCTCCAGGCCGGTCGTGAGTGGGGCGTCGAGGTTTGCGTAAAGCGCACGTTTGGTCAGCGCGATGCCGAACGGTGAGTGCTTTGCGATGGCGGCCGCGGTAGAGGTGGCCTCGGGGACCACGTTGGCAGCCACATTATTTACCAGGCCGATCCGGGCAGCTTCCGCGGCATCGATCTGCTTGCCGGTGAGCATCAGCTCCGCTGCTTGCCCAACTCCAACGAGCCGGGGCAGGTGCCACGAGCAACCCATGTCTCCGCCGGACAGTCCGAGCCGCACGAAGGCCGCGCTAAAGACGGCGCTGGGCGCCGCGATCCGGATGTCGGCGGCAAGGGCAAGGCTAAGCCCGCCACCTATCGTGGCGCCGTTTATCGCGGCAACGACGGGCTGGCGCAATGTGCGCAGAGCAAGAATCGCTTCCGCAGCGAGATCCTGGCGTTCCAGCATGCCCTCAGGGCTGAGCTCAGCGAGCTCGCCAGCCTCCTCCAGGTCATATCCGGCGCAGAAGCCTTTGCCCTCGCCGGTAAGCACGACGGCATTGACCGCCCGGTCGCGGTGCAGCACTGCGCAAGCCGCGATGAGGTCAGAGAGCATTTGCACGTTTAGTGCGTTGAGCTGGGCAGATCGTGTCAGCGTGAGGGTGGCGACACCCTGGGCTGCGGTGGTGATGGAGAGCGTGTCGAAGTCGGTCACGGCAGCGAACCTCAAGATTATCGAGTGATAGAATATTTAGCGATAGAGTAATCTGATGGCCGCGAGCGAGGCAAGCATGCAGTGGGGCACCGAAATACGTAGGAGCGACGGGCCGATCCCGTTTCTTTGCTACGAGCCTCGCCGCCGCCGGGTGACCGAGCTGCTCGACGACGCCGCCCGGTGGAGCGACCGTGTGCACCTGGTGCAGGGGGAGCGGCGGGTTCGCTACTCCGACATGTTCGTGGCCATCGACCGGGTCGCGGCAGCGTTACACGAAGAAGGCTTGCGGGCGGGTGATCGTCTTCTGCTCCTGGCGGGCAACTCGCCCGACTGGGTGATCGCCTGGTGGGCCGGACTGCGGCTCGGAGCCGTCGTCGCTCCGGGCAACCGGTGGTGGAGCGCCAGCGAGATCACCCACGCCATCAAACTGACCACTCCCACGGTGGTTGTTGCCGATGCGAAGATGGCAACCCTGCTCCCGCATGGCGACAAGACGTGGCGGGCGATTTCGATCGAGCAGGTTCACGACTGGGGCTCTCGGCCTTCTGCGGCTGTTCTGCCGGGGGTCGTAACCGACGAGAACGACCCGGCGGTCATCATCTTCACCGCTGGCACCACCGGTGCGGCAAAGGCGGCTGTCCTCGCCCACAGATCCGTGATCGCCAACCTGCACAACCTCCTTCTCGTGTCGGGCCGGCTGCCACATCAGCTCGCCAGCGACCGGACCGGCGAGGTGATCCTCCAAAGTGGACCGTTGTTTCACATCGGCGGCGTCCAATCCCTACTGCTCGCGCTACTTGGTGGGAACACGGTGGTGTTTCTCGACAACCGGTTCGATGCCGGGCAGGTGTTGGATGTCATCGAGCGAGAGCAGATAACCGTGTGGGGTGCGGTGCCCACAATGGTGGTGCGGGTCCTCGAGCATCCAACCGTGCAAGGCCGGGATCTCACCAGGGTGCGCTCCATTTCGCTGGGCGGCGCCCCGGTCACCGCTGAGCTTATGGCCCGGCTCCGGGCAGCATTTCCCGCTGTGCACCGGGGCGTATCCACCGTGTATGGCATGACCGAAGCTGGTGGGACCGTTGCCGCGGCTTCCGGCGCCATGATGGCGGCGCACCCACATACCTCCGGAAAACCCTTGCCCGTAGTGGAGCTGCGGATCGAAAGCAGCGGCGAGATCGTCGTGCGGACGCCTTCACAGATGCTCGGGTACTGGGGCGAGAGCGCACCGGAGATTATCGATGCCGAGGGCTGGCTGCACACGGGCGACCTTGGCCGGATTGAAGATGGCTTGCTCTACCTGACCGGGCGCGCCAAAGACATCATCATCCGCGGCGGCGAAAACATTGCTGCCGCGCATGTCGAGGAGGTGCTGCACCGGCACCCCGCGGTAGCTGCGGTCGCGGTGGTAGGTCTGCCGCACCCAGATCTCGGCGAGATTGTCGGCGCGGCCGTGCAGGTGCGCTCTGAGACCAGTGAAGCGGAACTCGCCGCCTTCGCCGCGGCCAGCCTCGGGCGATTCGAGGTACCCACCAGGTGGTGGCTTTCTGAGGACCCGCTGCCGATGACCGACGCGGGCAAAGTCAACAAACGTGCGCTGCGCAAGCAATGGATATCCACATTGGAGATACCTTCATGACCACTGTCAGCACCATCGTTCAAGGCCCGGTCTTTCTGGCGCGCATGGACAATCCAAAGGCCAACGCGCTCAGCCAGCGCCTTATTGACGACCTCACCGCTGCTGTCACGGCCTTCGCTGAGTCTCACGCCCGGGTGCTAGTGATTTCCTCAGCGCTGGACGGATTCTTCGCCGCCGGGGCGGACATCAAGCTCATGGCAAAGGCAACTCCTGAGACCTTCGCCGCATACGGCGCATCCATGCGCGTTGTGCTGGACCGCATCGCCGGGCTGGACCGGCCTTCGATCGCCGCGATTGACGGGCTGGCCTTGGGCGGCGGACTCGAGCTGGCCCTCGCATGCACGATGCGGGTGGGCAGTGAGACGTCCCGGCTCGGCCTTCCCGAACCGAAGCTTGGCCTGATCCCCGGAGCCGGTGGTACACAGCGGCTTCCGCGCATGATCGGCCGGGCACGCGCCCTGGACATCATGCTCACGGCACGGGAAGTCGGCGCTACCGAAGCGCACCGCATTGGCCTGCTCGACCGGGTTACCAAGCCCGGCCACGCTGTCGATGCCGCCGTCGACCTGGCGCAACAGCTGGCTGCGCTATCCCGGCCGGCGCTGTACGCGATCGTCCAATGTGTTACCGACGCCGCCGACCTGCCGTTGAGCGACGGTTGCGCCAACGAGGCCAAGCGCGTCGAAGAACTCTTCGCCTCGCCGGACGGTAAGGAAGGGCTCGCTGCCTTCCTCGCTAAGCGCCAGCCACATTTCGCCTGACATGGGTACGCGCGGATTCACCGTCCTGCGGGGCGGAGTGCGTGACGTCGCCGCGATGGCGAAAACTGCTGAGCGGCTGGGGTTCCACAGCGTTTGGAGCCCGGAGTTCTACACCCGCTCCGCGATCGTGACGCTCGCCGCGATGGCGTACAGCACCGCCTCATGCCGAATCGGCAGCGCGATCGCGTACGCCGTCGGCCGCTCACCGCTTATCTTGGCGACCGAGGCGCGCAGCCTTGACGAGCTGTGCGGGGGCCGTCTCGTGCTGGGTCTCGGTACCGGCACGACCCGGATGATGCAGACGTGGCATGGCGTCGACCCGTCGGGTCCAGCGTCACGGATGGAGGAGCTGATCCCGTTGCTGCGCCGCATCTGGCGCTTGCACGAAGAGCCGGTCAAGCACAAGGGCCGGTTCTATCAGATGGACCTCACAGCGACCGCCGAGGTGACTGCGCCGGTGCGGGAACGGATTCCCGTGTTCACGGCCGGAGTCAACGCCCGCATGATCGAGGTCGCTGGCCGGGTGTCCGACGGGTTCCTCGGGCACCCGTTGTTCTCGCCTCGCTACTACGACGAGGTTGTACGGCCGTCAATTGCCAAGGGGGCGGCAAAGACCGGCCGTGATCCGTCCACAGTGGAGACTGCTGCGGTGCTGATTTGCTCGGTGGCTGATGACGAAGAGCAAGCCCGGCGGGAAGTGGCTGCGCAGCTGGCGTTTTATGCCGCCCCAAAGACCTACTCCGGAGTGCTTGAGATGTCGGGATTCGCGGCTGCGGGGGAGAAGATCCGGGCCGCGTTCGCGGCACGTGACTTCGGGGCGATGGCAGCGGCCGTACCAGACGAAATGGTCGACGCGATGGCGGTGGCCGGCCCCCCGGCACAGGTTCAGGCGAAGCTTCAGCAATGGTCTGCGGCCGTGGATGAGGTCATTATGTACCCGCCGAGCTTTGGGCTGACAGATGAGCGATGTGGCGAGGTAGCGGCCGGCCTGCTTAGCGTGCAAGCAGCTCGCGAGCCAGCTGTTTCCATTGCGCCACATGCGGATCGGTCGCCGGCGGGCGATCGTTGAAGCCGTAGGTCACCGCGACGCCGCGCATGCTCGTGACGAGGAGGTCGGTGACGAGCCGGAATCGCGGATGCGCGGCGTGTGCCGGGCCGAACATGGCCTTGAGCGTCTGCTGGATTTCCTTGTAGAGCTGCCGTTCCACCGGGCCCAAGCTTTCGCGCAGATAAACGTTGTGGCGTGCCGCGATCCACAGCTCGATGGCGGCCCAGAAGTAGGGCTGATGAAACGATCGCCACATCTGCTCTATGGCCTGATCGATGCGGACGCCAGAACCATCGCGGGCGGTGATGGCTTCGGCGGACTCACCGCGTAAGGCGGTAACCCGATTGGCAGCAAGGTGCTCGGCCGCGGCGACAAGCAAGTCGTCCCGGGACGGGAAGTGATGCAGCAGCCGCCCCCGGGATACCCCTGCGCGTTCCTGTATCTGCAAAGTAGACGCTCCCGAATATCCCTGCTCGACGAGACAGAGCACGGCGGCGTCGAGGATCCGCTGGCGGCTGGCCATAGTGCGTCTTTCCTGGTTCGTCGGGTTGTCCTGGGTTTGCGTCGCCGTAACGCCCGTCGCCGTCATGCCTAGAGTGTAGGGCTGTTGCAGGCCACGGCTACACGTGCAGACCGGTGACGAGGGGGGCCCACCGACGGCCGTAACCCGCGTGACGTGGCCTACGGATCCACGCGGTTCGAAGTCGGTATCTCTCGCCAAGTCGCGGTGTAGCCGTGACCTAAGCGGAAACCCCCGCTGCTACCTCCCCCTGGCGACGGAAGTCCCTGTGACCTGACGCTATGCGGCGCAAGGAGAACCGGCCATGTGAGAACCTCACGCAATGACGCCAGGCAAGGTGTAAGAAACTCACCTCGTGCCGCCGGTGTGGCCCTCCTACCTTCGTGTTCATGACCGACACCTTCGGTGCCCACCTCGACCGCCTTGCGGCTGCGGCACCTGACCGGCCAGCCATCACGTGTGAGGGAGTTGTCGTCACGCGCGAGCAGTTGCGCCGCAAGACCAACCGGCTAGCCCATGCGTACGCGAAACACGGTGTGGGACATGACGATTTCGTGACGATCGCGCTGCCTAACGGCATCGAGTTTCTGGAGAGCACTATCGCTGTCTGGAAGCTCGGTGCCACTCCGCAGCCGGTTTCGGCACGGCTGCCCGCTGGGGAGCTGCAAGAGATCGTTCAGCTGGCAAAGCCGGCGCTTGTGGTAGGTACGAAGATCGACGGTTGGCCGTGGCTGCCCGCGGGTTTCGAGCCGGAGACTCCCGACGACCCGCTGGCCGCCCCGGCCGCAAGCTGCTGGAAGGCACCAACCTCGGGCGGGAGCACCGGGCGGCCCAAGCTGATTGTGGCGACGCAGCCCGCTGAAGCTGACCTGATCACGCCGTTCGCGGGCCTGCTGGGCATCAGCGGTGATTCGACGATGCTGACCACGGGGCCACTGCACCACAATGGCCCGTTCATGACGTCCGCCGCGGGGTTGCTTGCTGGAGCGCACGTCGTGGTCATGCCGAAGTTTGACGCTGAGACCGCGTTGCTGCTCATCGATCGGCAGCGAGCCGACTGGATGTACGCGGTGCCAACGATGATGCACCGGATCTGGCGGCTGCCACCGCCCACGCGCGACAGATATTCGGTGAATTCCTTGCGCGTCGTCATGCACATGGCCGCGCCCTGCCCCGGCTGGCTCAAGGAGGCCTGGATCGACTGGCTTGGCGCTGGACGGGTGCACGAGCTGTACGCGGGGACGGAGGCCCAGGCGATCACTGTCATTCGCGGAGATGAGTGGCTGCGCCATCGTGGATCCGTGGGCCGTCCCGTCCTTGGCGAGATTCAGGTTCTCAACGAAGCGGGCGAGCAGGCGAAGCTGGGTGAGGTGGGGAAGATCTGGATGCGCCGGGGCGAGAACGTCGCACCGCCCTACCGTTACCTCGGGGCGACGGCCACCTCACGGCCCGGTGGTTGGGAAACCCTGGGCGACCTTGGTTATCTCGATAGCGACGGCTATCTCTATCTCACGGATCGCGAGACGGACATGATCCTCGTCGGTGGGTCCAACGTATATCCCGCTGAGATTGAAGCCGCGATCGATAGCCATCCCGCTGTCTTGTCCAGTTGCGTCATCGGCTTACCCGACCCCGACCTCGGCAACACCCCGCATGCGCTGGTGCAGTTGGCGACTGATGTGCCCGACGCCGAGCTGCTGGAGCATCTGGCAAAGAGGCTTGGCGGATACAAACTGCCGCGCAGCTTCGAGAGGGTGGACCATCCGTTACGTGATGACGGCGGAAAGGTCCGGCGATCAGCCTTGCGCGCGGAACGGCTGCCACCGCAATAATGGCCTGGTGAACACCTCGACGGGCGGCCTTGCAGGTGACCGCGGAGATACTCGTGCGGGAAGGGCCAGCCGCGAGTTCTTTGAGCTGCTGGCCAAAGAGGCGTCAGCGGCTGACTTCGATGCGCCGGTGACGGCCGCCCAAGAACGAGGTGGCAGCGCAGCGGAGGTCGCTGAGCTGCAACAGGACCGGGCCGACGCGCTGAAGGTGCGTGCGATCCTGCGCCGCAGGGCCCGCCGGGAGACAGAACTTGCCGCCCTCTTTGACACCGCTCACGATTTGGCCACGTTGCGAGACCCGGAAGCGGTCCTTGAAGCCATCGTGCACCGGGTGCGGCGGCTTCTCGCTACAGACGTGGCGTACCTGTCCCTGACCGACGAGGAGCGCGGTGACAATTACCTTCGCGTCGCCGCTGGCCTGACG
This sequence comes from Micromonosporaceae bacterium, assembly GCA_003543035.1. Lineage (GTDB taxonomy): Bacteria > Actinomycetota > Actinomycetes > Mycobacteriales > Micromonosporaceae > Rhizocola. The sequence continues at coordinate 21,791 of DPJL01000095.1, forward strand.
TCGGCGCGATTCCGGCAACTTCGTGCGCCCATGGGCGTGGGCCTGGCCGGTCTGGTGGCACAGACCGCGGTCCCCTACTCCACCAGCGATTACGTCGGTGACCCGCAATTCCATCACGACGACGGCATCGATGCCGGGGTGCGGCAAGAGGGTCTGGTGGCGATCGTCGCCGCGCCGCTAAAGCTAGGTACCAAAGTGATTGGTGTTCTGTTCGCGGCGAACCGCACGGCACGGCCGTTCGCACAAGACGAGATCGACCTCCTGTCATCGTTTGCCGCTCACGCCGCAGTGGCCATCGACAACACCCGGCTGCTCCAGGAAACCCAGGCGGCACTTACCGAATTGGGCCGGGTCAACGAATTGCTTAAGGGGCACAGCCGGATTGTGGAGCGGGCCGCCGAAGCGCACGACCGCATGGCAAGTCTGGTCGTGAGTGGAGGCGGCATCGCCGATGTGGCTGCCGTGCTCACCGAGGTGCTCGGCGGCTCGCTGGCCGTGTTAGAGGATGATACTGAGGTCGTGCACACGGCAGGCACGACGAAAGCGATCCCGGTCGAGGTCGCTGGGGCCGCCGAGAAGTCGCGGGCGCAGGGCCGCGCCGTCGCGTGCGGGAAAGCTTATGCTGCTTCGTTTTCCGCAGCATCCGGGCCGCCGGTCACCCTCGTGTTCTGGCCCGCAATGCCGATGACTGACACCGACAAACGCATCCTGGAACGCGCGGCCCTGATGACCGCCATGCTTGTCCTATCGCGACACAGCGTTGCTGAGGCAGAAGGCCGCCTTCGCGGGGAATTGCTCGATGATCTACTCACGCGGCGAGTGGAAGACCTTGCGGCCATTCATGAACGCGGCCGCCGGCTCGGCATCGATCTGACCGCAACCCATGTCGTCATCGTCGTGCGTCATAACGCGCAACGCGAGAGGGCCGGGTTCTGGGCGTCCGCCGAAGCGGCGAAACGGCACGGGCTGGCGACTAGCCGCAGCGGAGAGATCGTGTTCCTGCTGCCCGGAAGCAAGCCGGGTGCCATGGCGAAGCGGGTGAGCGAAGAGTCCCGCAAGGCGCTGGGTGGTGTGGCAACCGCTGGCGCCTCAAGCCTTCTAGCTTCTCCATCCCAAGTCATCGCCGGCTACTCCGAAGCGCTTCGCTGTGTGGAAACGTTGGTTGCCCTGGGCCGGGCCGGGGATGCGGCGAGCCCGGCGGAGCTTGGGTTCATGGGGCTGCTGCTGGGCCAGGACCGTGACGTCAGCGGATTCATTGATGGCGTGATCGGCCCAGTGCTCCGCTACGACCGCAGGCGCAAGACCACACTGGCAAAGACATTGCGCGGTTACTTTGAAGCGGGCGGCAATCACGTCCGAACAGCGGAGCTGCTGCACATTCACGTCAATACCTTGACCCAGCGGCTGGAACGCATTGCACAGCTTATCGGGGACGACTGGCTCCGCCCGCCTAAGGCACTAGAGGTGCAGGTGGCATTAAGCCTGGAAACGGTTCTGAGGGCCGGGCCATAGCTGGCCCGGCCCGACGGTGTTAGGGAGGTGGGGTTACGGCATCCGGTTAGCGGTCAGGAACGACCACATCTTGTTACGCTGATCTGCGGCGGTCGCGCCCTGCGGCATCAGGTGCGTTGCGCTGTACAACAGGCGCAGCCAGACGGAGACCCCGGCCGAGCACGACGTGTACTTCGTGAGGGTGCCGTAGGAGTCGAATGACTTCGCCGAAGCCGTGCAGTTGTTGCGGCCGGTTCCCTTCCAGAGGTTGGCGCTCTGCTGGTCGACGATCCATGGGACCGTGGTGTCGAGTAAGCCGTGGAACATACCGACGCCGATGGGCCTGGACGGATTACAGGAGGGGCCGAAGAGCGTCGCGTCCGATCCGGCGTAGGTCACGACCGAGGCGAACTTGTCCGCGGCGTCACACGCGATCCGCTGGCTCATGTAAGCGCCTGCCGAATGGCCCTCGGCGAAGACAGCTTTCTGGTCGACGCACCAAGAGGCGGAGATGTTGTCCACAACCGCGCGCAGGTAATTGATGTCGCCGGAACCCGTGAGGTCCCACCAGTTACCGATTGCCTGGGGGTAAGCGACGATGAAGTTGTGGCTGTCCGCATAGGGGCTCCAGCCGGTGTCCGATTCGTGTTGCTTCGAGGTTCCAATGAGCTGGCCGTGCAGGGCGAGCATCAGCGGCACACTTTGCCCGGTCAGCCCGGGCGGAACGTGGACCGTGTAGGTCCGCAACCCAATGAAACGGGTGATCGTGCCATTGGTCGAGTTGAGGGTGCAGCTGGCCGCCGCAGCGGGAGCCGCAGAAATGACGCTGACAGTGCCCGCAGCCACAAGGCTTACGAGGCACCGCGCCAGGACGCGGGTCAATCGGGACGGTGACATATTGCGACCTTTCGTGGATCACCGGGCAGGCGCATGAGAGACGCACCTGCTATATCGAGATCTGTGCTTGGCCACGTGAAAGGAAGTATGTCGTCCATTCGTGTAACAGTCAACACTGACTGTTCTTCTTTTGGAAACTAATCCGCAACAGTCAGCCAGGAGGCTGGTCTGCGTTGCAGGAATGCATGAATCCCTTCCTGCGCTTCAGGGCTGGCGAACAGCCGGGCCGAGAGGTCCACCATGGCGCCGGCGTTGTCCACGAGCGACTGCCGACGGCTGCGGTTCAGCAGTTTCTTGGTTTCGGCGGCCCCTTGTGGCGATGTTTCCTTTATCTGCTTGAGGAATCCGCTGACGGTCGACTCTAGCTGTTCAGCGGCAGTCGCCACGGTGACCAGGCCGAGCCGTTCGGCTGTAGGAGCGTCAAAGACTTCTCCGGTCAGGTAGTAACGCGCCGTCTGCCTTGGCTCCATGATGTCCAAAGTGGTCAGTGAGATGATGGCCGGTGTGACACCGATCCTCACTTCGGTGAAGCCGAAACTCGCCGCACTCGACGCCACGACGATGTCGCAGGCGCCAACAATCCCCATTCCGCCGGCACGTACATGACCGTTTACCTTGGCGACGACAGGTTTGCTCAACCGCACAATCTTGGCCAGCATGCTCATGATGGCGGTGGTCTCTTGCGTGTATGCGCCGCCGCCCGCCTCGCTCAGATCTCCTCCGGCACAAAAGGACTTACCGGTGTGGGTGAGCACAACGGCACGCACCACCGGGTCGGCTCCGGCCTCCTCAAGTGCGGCTGTCAGCTCGCTGACCAGCGTGCGGGACAAGGCATTGCGGTTGCCCGGCGAGTCCAAAGTAATCGTCGCGATTGGACCGTCGACGTCATAACGAACCGTCATGACAGCATCGCCGCCACCCGCTCCCGGACCTGTGCGGTGTCCAAGCCACGGACCGTCAACGTCGTGCGACGGCGCAGCACATCGTCGGTGGTGCAGGCCCACTCGGCGTCACGGGCGTAGGCGACCTGCGCCCACACATCCGGCCCGTCCGGGTGGATCCGCTCGCCGAGCGACGGATCGGCGTCGATGAGCCGGGTCAGGTCGAACGAAAGCGTTCCGTAATGGGTGGCAAGGTGTTTAGCCACCTTTGGATCCATAGCGTCACCGGTGAGCCGGTGCGCCACCGCGCCAGGAGCGGCCAGGCCGGGCAAGGGAATCGAGCGGGGCGACGCCATGATTTCTCCGCGCAGCGCACCAGAGCGCATGCGGGCGATCCGGTCGAGCACGTGGCGGCCGATGTGACGATAGGTCGTCCACTTGCCCCCGGCCACCGACACCATGCCGCCCCGGCCACGGACACCACGGTTTCGCGTTTGGCGGCGCTGGTGCCGCCCTTGCCGGCCGGCAGCACCCGCAGCCCGGCGAACGAATAGATCACATCGGACGAACGCAGCTGGGACGCGTCAAGGCCCAGGCTCGCCTCGCCAAGGATCTGATCGATGTCGGCCTGGGTCGCCCGCACGTCCGCGGGATCGCCCTCGTACCTTTCGTCGGTCGTGCCGAGCAGCAGGTTGTCTTCCCACGGAATCGCGAAGGAGACCCGGTACTTGTCCACCGGAATGGTCAGCGCCGCACGCCATGGCTCGTGCCGCCGCATCACCAGATGTGCGCCTTTGGACAGGCGGATGCTGGGTGCGCAGGACGGATCCTCCATGCGCCGCAAGTGATCCACCCATGGGCCGGTGGCGTTGAGTACGAGCCGGGCCGAGATTTCCAATTCCGCGCCGGTTAGCGTGTCACGGACCGAAGCGCCAGTGACGCGGCCGGACGTCTTGTTCAGGCCTGTGATGGCTGCGTGGTTCAGCACGACGGCACCGGCATCGACCGCGGCGCGCACCGTCATGATGGCCATGCGGCTGTCGTTCATCTGGTGGTCGGTGTAGACAGCTGCCGACTTGAGCCCCGCCGACTTGAGCGCGGGCACCCTCCGCTGGGCCGCCTTGGCCGACACGATGTGGCCCATGCCGTCGCCGAAGGCCGACAGGGCTGAGTAAAGGAACACACCGGCGCCGAGTTTTGCTGCCCGGTGCGGCCCGTTTTCATAGATGGGTACCAGGAACTGCAGCGGCTGGACCATGTGTGGCGCAATGGATTCCGCTAATGCCCGGCGCTCGCGGTGGTTCTCGGCGACGAGTTTGAAGTTCCCGGTCTGCAGGTAACGCAAGCCGCCGTGGACTAATTTCGACGATGCACTGGACGTCGCGGCCGCGAAATCGCCGGCATCGACCATCGCGACGCGCAGCCCGGCCTGAGCCGCCATCCAGGTCACCGAGATGCCAAGAATGCCACCTCCGATGACGAGCAGGTCGAAGGTGCCGCGGCTGAGGTCTTCGCGGGCCTGTGCCCGGTAGCTGGCGGCTGAGTTGGTCAGGAGAGGTATCACGGCGGTGACTAGCCTTTCGTTTCAGAGGCGGTCCAGCCGAAGCTGCGCTGGACCGCTTTTTGCCACGACCGGTAACGGTGGTCGCGTTCCACACCATCTAGTTCGGGCTTTTCTTCAAGATCAACGTCTTGCTGGGTACCCGGCAAGAAGAAACCTGTCGTGAGACCTGCCGCAAGCGCGGCACCCAGAGCGGTGGTCTCGATGTTGCGTGGTCTTCGCACAATGACACCGAGGCTGTCGGCGAGCAGGCGCAGGAACAGCCCGTTGGCGGACATGCCGCCGTCAACCCGCAGATCGTGCAACGTGAGCCCGGTGTCGGCCTGCATTGCGGCGACCACATCGCGGGTCTGCCACGCCGTGGCCTCGAGTGCGGCGCGTGCCAAGTGGGCCTTGGTGACATAGCCGGTGAGCCCGGCAATGACACCACGCGCGTCGCCACGCCAATGCGGCGCATAAAGCCCGGAAAATGCCGGCACGAGGTAACAGCCACCGGTGTCGCTGACCTGGCTCGCAAGCGGCTCGATGTCGGCCGCGGAGCTGATGATGCCGAGTTTGTCGCGTAACCATTGCACGAGTGAGCCCGCAACGGCGATTGAGCCCTCGAGCGCGTAAACCGCTGGGGTGTCGCCGATCTGATACCCCACTGTCGTGAGTAGACCGTGCGAGCTTGATTGCGGCTGGGTTCCGGTATTCATCAACAGGAACGCACCGGTGCCGAAGGTCGCCTTGACCTGCCCTTGCTCGGTGCAGCCCTGTCCGAAGAGGGCCGCTTGCTGATCGCCGAGCATTGCGGCGATCGGGACACCGGCCAGCACACCGGTCGCCTCGCCGTAGACCGTCGCGGATGGACGGATGGCGGGCAGGGTTTCCTTTGGTACGCCGAAGGTGTCGAGCAGCACCGGATCCCAGTCGAGGGTGTGCAGGTTCATCAGCATCGTGCGGCTGGCGTTGGTGACATCGGTGACGTGATGCTTGCGGCCGGAAAGGTTCCAGATCAGCCAGCTATCCATCGTGCCCGCGAGGAGATCTCCTTGTGCTGCTCGCTCGGCTGCTACGGGATACCGGTCGAAAATCCAGCGGAGCTTGGGTGCGGAGAAGTAGGTGGCCAGCGGAAGACCGCAGCGCTGCCGGAAGTCAACGCCGGAGAACTGGCCAAGAAGGGCGGCCGTTCTGGTGTCCTGCCAGACGATGGCCGGGCAGACCGGATGCCCGGTGTGCCGGTCCCACACGACGGTAGTTTCGCGCTGGTTGGTGATGCCGACAGCGCTGAGGTCGCGGCTCGTTAGGCCGGCTCTTTGAAGTGCTTCGGCGACAACAAGTTTCGTGTTGGCCCAGATCTCCAGTGGGTCGTGTTCGACCCAGCCGGGCTGGGGGAAGCTCTGGCGGTGTTCGCGCTGGGCAACGGCGAGCACCTGCGCGTCCGAACCGAAGAGCATGCAGCGGGTGGAGGTGGTGCCCTGATCGATGGCACCCACGGCGATCGGCACAGCACTGTCCTTTCCGCATGGTTGATCGCACCGGCCGCCGTTGCGGCCGGTGTGGTGTTTGGTGGAGCTGGGTCCTAGGCGGGGATATCGCCGATGTGGCCGCGCACGTCGCGCAGCACGTCCACCACCTTGTTGGACAGCTTGTTAGAGACGCCGGTCAGACCGTAGTCGGTGTCGGACAACGCCTTTGTCACCTTGTCCAGTAGCTCTCGGCCGGCTGGGGTGAGCGTGGCCAGGATGGTCCGGCGATCCGTAGGATGCGGCTTGCGCTTGAGCAGCTTGCGCTTCTCCAGCTGGTCAAGCGCAAGCGTCACCGTGGTCGGGTGGACCATCAGCTGCTTGCTTAGCTGGCCTAGCGGCCGGGTGCCATCGCGCGAAAGCAACAGCGTGGTCATCAGCAGGTAGCCGGTGCGGGTGAGATCGTGAGTCCGCAGCGTCGAGTCGATGGAGGAGCACATAGCCTGGTGGGTGCGCAGGATGGCGACCATCGCGGTGAACTGATCGGGAGCGGGCTGCTTGTGGGCGACCCACTGCTCCCGCGACCACTCGACTGGGTCTGGGTTGGTGCTCATATAGCGTTGTCCTTTACCTGGAGTTACTGGGCCCGATGACACTCTAGTCTAGTGCACAATACTTGACAACTAGAGTATTTTCTCCCTAGTGTCTCGCCTATGAACGCAGCTCAGCCGCCTCCGCTTGCCGATTTTCTGGCAGCGGCAAGGCGCTTTCTGGCCGATCGCTACCCTGCCGCACCCCGCGCGGAGCGGGAGACCTTCGTGTGGGGGCAGGGCAGTGATGAGGTCCGCGTTTTTCAGGAGCCCGACCCGGTCGACGAGGCTGAGCTGCTGCCTCAGATCCGGGCCTGGCGGGCGAGCCTGTGGGAGGCCGGCTATGGCTGGATCTCAGGACCCACCGAATTCGGGGGAGCCGGCCTCCCACCCTCCTACCAGCGAGCTTTCGAACAGCTCACCCGGAGCTTCGACGTGCCCGGCGACTCGTCGCTCACCATCGGCCTGGGCATGATTGCCCCGACAATCGTGCGCCACGGCACGGAAGAGCAGAAACACCGCTATCTACCGGCACTATTTCGCGGTGACATGATCGCCTGCCAGCTATTCAGCGAGCCCGGCGCGGGATCGGACCTTGCGTCCATATCTACGCGGGCGCGCCGGGACGGTGACGGATGGCGTATCACCGGGCAGAAGGTCTGGACCTCGGGTGCACACCTGTCAGACGTTGGCGAGATCATCTGCAAGACCGCAGACGGGCCACGGCACCAGAACCTCACGGCATTCCTCGTCGACATGCACGCCCCGGGTGTCACTGTCCGCCCACTTCGCCAGATGACTGGTGGTGCGGCATTCAATGAGGTGTTCCTGGACGACGTTTACGTTCCCGACACCGACCGGCTCGACGAAGAAGGCCACGGCTGGCAGGTCGCATTGACGACCCTGACCTATGAGCGCGGAGCCATGGGGCACAGCGCTTTCGGTGGCGCGGGCATCCTGTCAACCGACCGGCTCATTGCGCTGACCCGCCACTTTGGAGCCGACACCGATCCCGTCGTGCGGCGCGCCTTCGGAGAGCTCGTCACCCATCTGCGGGTCGCCCGCTACACCCAGCAGGTCATGGCCGCACGGCGGGGCAACGGACCTGAACATGCG
>DPJL01000096.1 GCA_003543035.1 Micromonosporaceae bacterium
CTCCACAGGACTTGTCGCTTAGGCGGCGCCGTTAACAGCAACTCCTGTGGAGTTGCGGCAGATGGCTTGGGAGGGTCAGTCGGGGATGTGCTGGGTGCCGATGCGCTTGCGGAAGACCCAATAGGTCCAGCCCTGGTAGAGCAGCACGAGTGGGGTGAAGATCGCCGCCACCCATGTCATGATCTTCAGGGTGTACGGAGTGGACGACGCGTTCGTCACGGTCAGGCTGTTGGCCTCGGCGATGGTGGAGGGCAGCACGTTCGGATAGAGGTTGGCGAAAAGTGCTGCCACGGCAAAGGCGATAGCCGCAGCGGTGCCCACGAACGCCCAGCCCTCGCGGCCGAGCCGGTTCGCGAACAGGCCCGCCACCAATGCGGCCGCCGCCACGGTCGAGAAGAGCACGGACCACGTGGTGGACCGGTGCGCGAGAGTCCAGCCGAGGAAGGCGACCGCGAGCACCGCGGCGCCCATGCCGGCGCGACCGGCAATCCTGTTGGCGCGCAAGCGAATGTCGCCGGTCGTCTTCAGTGCCAGGAAGATGGCGCCGTGGGTGATGAACAGCGCGAGCGTCGTGAGGCCACCCAGCAGCGCATAGGGATTGAGCAGATCGAAGAGCCCACCGACGTATTCGTGTGCCGCGTCAAGCTTCACACCGCGCACAATGTTGCCGAAGGCCACACCCCACAACACCGCCGGGATCAGCGAGCCGAAGAAGATGCAGATGTCCCAGCGGCGCTTCCAATGCGCGTCATGGCGTTTGCCGCGATATTCGAAGGCGACTCCGCGCACGATCAGCGCGACCAGAATGAGTAGCAGCGGCAGATAGAAACCGGAGAACAGGCTGGCGTACCACTCCGGGAAGGCGGCGAACATGGCGCCACCGGCGGTGATCACCCACACTTCGTTGCCGTCCCACACCGGCCCGATCGTGTTGATCATTACGCGGCGTTCCTTGTCGTCGCGTCCCAGCACGGGCAGCAGGATGCCGACGCCGAAGTCGAAGCCCTCGAGCACGAAGTACCCGGTGAACAGCACGGCGATCAGGAGAAACCAGACGGTGTTCAGCTCCACTGTGGACTCCTAGTACGCGAACGCGAGTGGTCGGTCGTCATCCTGTGAAAGAGGCGGCGGTTCGGCTGAGGGGACACCGGCGCGGGCAAAGCGCAATAGCAGCCCGACTTCGACCACCGCGAGCACGCCGTAAAGCAGGGTGTAGACACCCAGCGAGGTGATCACGTCGCCGGCGCCGACCGAAGGGGAGGCGGCGTTGGCCGTGAACAGCTGGCTGAACACGATCCAGGGCTGACGGCCCATCTCGGTGAAGATCCAGCCCATCGAGTTGCCGGCCAACGGCAGCAACGGAAGCAGGAGTGCCGTACGCAGTAACCATTTCGAAGTCGGGGCCCGGCCGCGGCGCATCGCCCACAGCGCCCAGAGTGCGATCAGCGCGGTAAGGGCTCCGAAGAGGACCATGAGCCGGAATGCCCAGTAGGTCACCGGAATGATGGGCCGATAGTCCGCGCTGCCGTATCTGGCGACATACTCGGCCTGCAAATTGTTGATGCCTTTGACTTCGCCGTTGATGTCCCCGGTACCCAGATAAGAAAGAAGCCCTGGGATCTCGAGCTGCCACACGGGTTTGGTGCCGTCCAGGGTGCCGATGGTCAGCAGCGAGAACGGCGCGGGCTGTTGCGTTTCATAGAGTGCCTCGGCGGCGGCCATCTTCATCGGCTGCACCTCGGTCATGATCTTGCCTTGGATGTCGCCGGTGTACAGCAGTGCCCCCATCGACACGATGGTTGTCCAGGCGCCGATTTTGAGCGCACTGCGGTATTCACCGGTGTCGGCACCGGGGCGGCGGAACAGATGCCACATGGCCACCGCGGCGACCAGACCGCCCGCGGTCAGGAAGGCGCCGGCGAGGGTGTGCGGGAAGGTGATCAGAGCGACCTTGTTGGTCAGCACCGCACCGAAGTCGGTCAGCTCGGCCCGGCCCTTCTCCGCGTTGAACGTGAAGCCGACCGGATTCTGCATCCACGAGTTGGCGGCCAGGATGAAATAGGCCGACAGGGCGGTACCAATCGCGGCCACCCAGATACAGGCAAGATGTATCTTGCGGGGCAGCCGGTCCCAACCGAAGATCCACAACCCGAGGAAGGTGGACTCGAGGAAGAAGGCGAGCAGGGCTTCGATGGCCAGCGGAGCCCCGAAGATGTCGCCCACGAAACGGGAGTAGGTGCTCCAGTTCATGCCGAACTGGAATTCCTGGACGATCCCGGTGACCACGCCCATGGCGAAGTTGATGAGGAAGAGTTTGCCGTAGAACTTGGTGAGCTTGAGCCACTTCTCCCGGCCGGTCTTGACCCAGGCGGTCTGGAAGGCGGCGACCATGAACGACAGTCCTATGGTGAGCGGAACGAAGAGAAAGTGGTAGACCGTGGTGATGCCGAACTGCCACCTGGCCAGCTCTGTTACGTCCATATTGCGACCATACGCAGAGCGCGCGGCTCAGGAGGGAAGTTAGATCGTGAAAACTTTCACAAGCTGGCAGCCGCCGGTGCTCTGGCGGGCCGCGATGATGCTGGGACGTGGGCTGACGCGGCTACTGTCCAGGTTGGAAGTCACCGGCGACACCGGCTATGAGACAGGTCACGGGCTGATCCTCGCGGTCAACCACATCAGCCCGTTCGACCCGATCGCCCTCACCGCCGCGTGCAGCAAACGTGGGATAGCGCCCCGGTTCATGGCCCAGGAGGGGCTATTCACGGCTCGCGTCATCGGCCCGTTCATGCGGCACAGCGGGCACATCCGGGTCGATCGCAACAAGCCCACCGCCGCCCAGGCTCTCACCGACGCGCATGCCGCACTGGCCGAAGGCTCGGCAGTCGTGGTCTATCCGGAGGGCCGCATCGGCTTGGATCCTGGGTTGTGGCCCGAGCGTGGCAAGACCGGGACAGGGCGGCTGGCAATCGCCACCGGCGCACAACTGATCCCTGTCGCGATCTGGGGCTCGCATGAGGTGCTGCCCTATGCGGCACCGGCCGGCATGTGGCCGATGATCTGGCGCAATGTCCGGCACCGGCCGACGGTCAGAGTCCACTTCGGACCGCCGCTGGATCTGTCCGATGTCGACAGTGCCCGGCCCGGTGTGGCGCAACGGATCACCGACCGGCTGATGGACGCCATCATCGAGGAGCTGATCCCGCTGCGCGCCGAGGAGCCGGAAACGCCACGCTTTGTCGACCCGACGCGGGCGCCAGAGACCCGCCGGAGCCACCGCCGGATCGTTTCGTGACAGAGCGAGTGGCCGGGCAACTCACGGTCGCAATAGATGGGCCGGTGGCGACGGTCGTCATCGACAACCCGGCCAAGCGCAACGCGATGACCGCGGACATGTGGCGGGCGCTGCCGCGTTTGCTGGCCTCGCTTGAAGCCGATCCTTTGGTGCGCGTGGTCGTGCTCACCGGCGCGGGGGAGACCTTCTGTGCCGGGGCGGACATCGCCAACCTGGCCGCCATCGGCACCGAGACCGCCGGGGCCAACCTTGCTGTCGCGGCGGAGGAGGCGCTGGCCGCTTTCGCCAAGCCCACCATAGCGGCGATCCGCGGCGACTGCATCGGCGGCGGATGCCAGCTCGCGCTTGCGTGTGACATCCGGCTTGCCGCGCCGGGGACGCGCTTTGGCATCACCCCGGCCAAGCTCGGCGTCATCTATCCAATGACGAGCATCCGCCGTCTGGTACGGGTCGCCGGAGTCGGTGCGGCGCAATGGCTGCTGCTCTCGGCCGAGCTCGTCGACGCCCAGCGGGCACATCACCTGAGCCTGGTCCACGAAGTGGTGGCCGGGCTGGGGGAGCGGACAGCCACCGTCGCCGGCGTGCTGGCGAGCCGGTCACTGCTCAGTCAGGTCGCGATGAAGGAGATGATCGCGGACGGCGACCTCGAACCGGCGCGGGTGGAGCATTGGATGTCCCAGGTCCGCGAGAGCGGCGAAGCCGCTGAAGGTGCGGCCGCCTTCCTGGCCCGGAGGCCGCCAGAGTTTCCTTGGCGGCCCCGGTAATCTGGCCGGATGGATGTTGAACGCACCGCGCTTCCAGGTATCGGTCTGCAACACGTCTTCAAGACCGCCCGCGGCCGCCGGCTCGGTGTGATCTCCCATCGGACCGGCCGGCGCGATCTCGTCGTCTACGACAAAGAGGATCCAGATAGCGCCCTGGTCAGCGTTACTCTGACCAGCGAGGAAGCCAACGTATTGGCCGAGCTGCTGGGCACGGCGAGAGTCGTGGAGCGGCTCGCCGAGTTGCAGCGGCAGGTCGCCGGACTCGTCTCCGCTCAGCTGCCGATCACCAGCGGCTCGCCATACGAGGGCCGCACGCTCGCCGACACCCAGGCGCGCACCCGCACCGGAGCATCCATCGTCGCCGTCGTACGGGGCAGCGAAGTCTTCGCCAGCCCTCGCCCCGACTTCTCCTTCCGCACCGGCGATGTCGTGGTGGTCGTGGGTACCGACGACGGCACGGCAGCCGTCGCCCAGATCCTCGCCACCGGCTGATCGGGCAGCGGCATGCACGGAGGAGCACTGCTGCTGGTCGAACTTGGTGCCGTCATCCTGGGCTTGGGCCTGTTGGGTGCCGTCGCGGTGCGCTTTTCCATCTCACCCATCCCGCTCTACCTGCTGGCCGGTCTGGCCTTCGGGCACGGCGGGATCGTGCCGCTGGCCACCAGCGAGCAGTTCATCTCGGCCGGCGCCGAGATCGGCGTCATCCTGCTGCTGTTCACGCTGGGCCTGGAATACAGCGCAAGCGAGCTCGTGAGCACCCTGCGCACGTCGGCCCCGGCCGGTCTGATCGACCTCGTCCTCAACGCGGCACCCGGGGTCGCGGTGGCCCTCATGCTGGGCTGGGGGCCGGTCGCGGCGGTCGCACTCGGCGGCATCACCTGCGTCACCTCGTCGGGTATCACCGCCAAAGTGCTCGGCGACCTCGGCTGGCTCGGAAACCGCGAAGCGCCAACAGTGTTGTCGCTACTGGTGTTCGAAGACCTCGCGATGGCCCTGTACCTGCCGATCCTGACCGCTCTACTGGCCGGCGCCGGATTGCTCGGCGGGTCGATCACGCTCGCCATCGCTGCCGGGACGATCACGATCATCCTCGTCATCGCGCTGCGCTTCGGCCGGTTCGTGGAGAAGCTGGTCGCCTCGCCGAGCGAGGAAGTGCTGCTACTCAAGGTGCTGGGCCTCACTTTGCTCGTGGCGGGGCTGGCGCAGAATCTGCAGGTCTCCGCGGCCGTCGGCGCGTTCCTGGTCGGCATCGCGCTGTCCGGGCCGTTGGCGCACAGTGCCCAGCAACTGCTCTCGCCACTGCGGGACTTGTTCGCCGCGGTCTTCTTCGTCTTCTTTGGACTGCAAACCAACCCGGCCGACCTCCCACCGGTGGCCGGAATCGCGCTGCTGCTCGCGTTCGTCGGTATCCTCACCAAGCTCGCGACCGGCTGGCTTGCCACCCGGCGCCACGGGATCGGGTATGCCGGTGCACTGCGGGCGGGGGCGGCGCTGGTACCGCGCGGAGAATTCAACATCGTCATCGCCGGGCTGGCCGTGGCCGCCGGGCTCAACGCGCAACTGGGCCCGCTCGCCGCCGCCTATGTGCTCATCCTCGCGGTCACCGGGCCGTTGCTCGCGCGAGCCGTCGAACCGGTGGTGTACCTGATCCGCAAACGCCGCAGCCGCAGACAGTTCGACGAGCCGTTGACAACGGCAGGCAGAGAGCCGCTGCCGCAGCCGAGAGAGGGAACCGATCTGACTCCTCAGCGCGAGCCCCGGTAGAGCACCACCAACTCCCGGGTGGTGCCGACCCCGGCGCGGCGGCGAAGCTCGGCGATCCGGCGGTTGGCGGTGCGCAGCGAAAGGAACTCCGCCGTTGCCGCGGCGGCGATGGTGGCCCCCGAGGCAAGCCGCTCCAGCAGGGCTTTCTCCATCGGGGTGAGACGGCCCAGCCAGTCGTTGGGCTCTTCCTCGGCCACGACTTCCCTCCAGGAGATCGACTGTCCTCAACGCGTGCGTAGTTCCGACATTCTCACTGATTCATCCAACGTTGGCGACCCGTCAACCTGAACTGGTGTCACACTCGTCCGGTGATCTCTGGCTTTCTCGACGAACCGCCGCTCGCCTTCGCCCATCGGGGTGGTGCCGCCGAAGGTGACGAAAACACCGCCGAGGCCTTCGGCAGGGCGGTCGCGGCGGGCTATACGTACGTCGAGACCGATGTGCACGCCACCCGCGACGGCGTGCCGGTCGTGTTGCACGATGAGACCCTCGACCGGGTAACCGGAACCCATGCCGCCGTGGGCGATCTGACCTATCAAGATCTTTCGGGGGTACTGGTCGCCGGCGCCTCGGCCATCCCAAGGCTCGACGAGGTCCTGGATGCGTGGCCGGACATCAAATTCAACATAGACATCAAGTCCGATGCCGCGGCCGAGCCCACTGTCGCGGCGGTGAAGCGGGCCGGGGCGCAGGATCGCGTCCTGCTGGCGTCCTTTTCGGACACCAGACTGCGCCTGGTGAGGGCCCTGACCGAGGGAAAGGTCGCGACCTCGCTGTCCCAGCGGGAGGCGACCAGGCTGTGGTTGGCGGCCCGGATCGGCCGCAGGCTCGTGCTCCCGCCGAGCGCGGTCGCCGTTCAGGTCCCGGTGAAGCACGGCAGGCTGCGGGTGGTGGACCGGCGCTTCGTCAACCATGCGCACCGGCTGGGACTGCAGGTTCATGTCTGGACGATCGACGATCCCACCGAAATGACGGGGTTACTTGATCTCGGTGTAGATGGCATCATGACCGATCGCATCCACGTGTTGCGGGAAGTTTTCATCCATCGAGGTCTGTGGAGAGGAAGCCGATGACGGCTCCGGCTGACGCCCCGGTCTACGGGGAGAGCACCAAGCGCGAGCGGACAGGTTGGTACTTCTACGATTGGGCCAACTCCGCCTTCTCCACCACCCTCGTTGCCGTCTTCCTCGGCCCCTATCTGACCGCGATGGCCAAGCAGGCGGCCGGTTGCACCGAGGACACCAAGGACTGCCTTTCGGCCACGCTGCCGCTCTTCGGGTTGAAGGCGGGTTCGTTCTATCCGACCGTCATCACCGTCGCCGTCATCCTCAACGTGCTGATCCTGCCGGTGGTCGGCGCGATCGCCGACCGGTCCCCGCACAAGCGCAGGCTGCTGGCCATCGCCGCTTACATCGGTGCCGCCGCGACCATCGGCATGTTCTGGGTCAAGGACGGCAACTATCTGCTCGGCGGCCTGCTCACGATCATCGCCACGATGGCCTTCGCGGCCAGCATCGTGGTCTACCAATCGTTCCTGCCGCAACTGTGCAACGAGGAGGATCGCGACCGGGTCTCCAGTTTCGGCTGGGCGTTCGGCTACCTGGGCGGCGGTCTGCTGCTGGCGGCCAACCTCGCCGCGGTGATCATGCTCGAGGAGAAGTACGGAGCGGGGTTCATCGCGCGGGCGAGCATGGCCTCGGCGGGTGTCTGGTGGGCGCTGTTCACCCTGCTGCCGTTGCGGTGGCTGCGCGAACGGCCGCCGGTGGAAGGCGTGGCCCAGGGCAACATCATCACCGACGGTTTCAAGCAGCTCGGCCACACCCTCAAAGGGATCAAGGCCTATCCGCTCACGCTGTTCTTCCTCGGCGCCTATCTGGTCTACAACGACGGCATCCAGACGGTGATCAACCTGTCGAGCACCTACGCCACCGAAGAACTCTTGCTGCCGCAGAGCACGCTCATCATCACCGTGCTGCTGATCCAGTTCCTCGCCTTCGGCGGCGCGCTGTCGCTGGGCTTCCTGGCCGGGCGCTTCGGTGCCTGGAAGACCGTGCTGCTCAGCCTGGTGCTGTGGATCATCATCATCATCTTCGCGGCGAACCTGCCGGAGAAGGCCCCGGTGCCGTTCATGGTCCTGGGCGCGTCCATCGGCTTGGTGCTCGGCGGCAGCCAGGCACTGTCGCGATCGCTGTTCAGCCAACTGATTCCGAAGGGCAAGGAGGCCGAAT
>DPJL01000379.1:0-41730 GCA_003543035.1 Micromonosporaceae bacterium
GACGCTCTTCCGATCTGGACTGCCACGGTGCGGCCAACCAGCGCTGGCTACTGCCCTGACAAACATCATCTATTCGTGATGACGAAAATGTTATGACCACGAAGGGTTGACATAATCTTAAAGATTTGGATGTATTGTCCTTGCCCCTCAAACCCCCGACAAGGAGCATCCATGCGACTACGAGTCGTCCTCGCCACCTGCGCGCTATCGCTCGCCGGTGTGTTCGTGCACGCCGCGCCGGCTCCGGCCGCCGACGTCGAACCCACCATCATTGGTGGCGGTACCGTCTCCTCGGCTCCATGGGCCGCTGCGGTCTTCCGCAACGGTTCCTTCACCTGTTCCGGCACCATCATTGCGGCGCAATGGGTGCTGACCGCACGCCACTGCACCGGCTCGGCCATGTCGGTCCGGGTAGGAAGCGTGAACCGGACCTCCGGTGGCGTGGTCGCCAACGTGACCAGCTACTCGACCCGCTATGATCTCGCTCTGCTGCGGCTCGACCGCTCCATCAGCACCACGTACATGAGACTGGCCAGCTCAAACCCGCCGATCAGCAGCACCAACAACATCTACGGCTGGGGCATGACCTGCTACTCGGGCTGCGGTGCCTCGACCGTGCTCAAGACCGCAACGGTGCGGGTTACCTCAACGTCCGCCACCGACTACTACGGCGGGCCCGCGATCGCCAGCACCCGGATCAACGGCAACGCGTGGAAGGGCGACTCCGGTGGCCCGCAAACCTATGGCGGCCTTCAGGTTGGCGTTGCCTCCACAGCGGATGGTTCAAGCCGCCAGTGGTACGGCAGTGTCCCCGCCAACCGGTCCTGGATCCGTTCCGTGTCAGGCGTCTGATCGCTAGTTGCCACACCCGGCGCCCGCTTCTCCCCAGGAGCGGGCGCTAGCTCGCTGCGTCGTAAGCCTCGGTCAGCCACTGCATGACCCGCTCATCGACCTGACCCGCGTCGCTCAGCTTCACGATGTGCACGATCCGGTCGGCCGCGATCTTGATGGTCCGGCTGATGCGCGGGTCATTCACGAGCCGGGGGAGCACGATCTCCAGCGACAGCCACTTCGACTTCGGCCGCAACTCGGCGAGCTTGCTCTCGTGCTTGAGGAAGACGCCCACCTTCACGGCATCGACATGAATCGGTCCGAGGCTTTCCAGGTACCCGATAATGGCTTCGCAAATTTCTCTTTGCTCAGGCGGCCGGTCTCTGAAGACATCGTCGACCGTGTTGCCTGGCACGCAGACGTGAGACTGATGGGCTCGGGCGAACTCGCGCTCGCACCTCGGACAGATCCACCGGCTCACGCTGTCAACCCTAGAACAGGGCAGGTTCCCAGCTCTGTGTACCGGATCAGAGGGCCCCGCCGGTGATGTAGCGACCAATCCCACCCGCTAGGCTTGGTCTTCGCCGGAGCTCGGTGCCCCGGCCCGGGGCGGTAGCTCAGCCGGTTAGAGCAGCGGACTCATAATCCGCCGGTCGTGGGTTCGATCCCCACCCGCCCCACCACGCATCCCCCACCTGACCTGCTCATACTCATGACATTTATGATCAAGAAAATTTATTGATCACGTTTGGTGTGCTCCATGTGTGCTCTTGGGTCGGTTGGTAGGCCTTGGTATTGCGTGGGTGCCGTAGGGCGGATGTGACCGCGAGCAGGTCTGACGAAGGGGTGTGGCGGTGACCCGGAGATGGTGAGTGGCCAACGCTGACGCGTTGCCGCAGAGTCGCTTGCTAGTCAGCATGGAACGGCCGGCTTACATCCGCTGCACCCTAGGGTGATCTTTCGTGGGTCATCCACTCTGGAGCGGAAGGAGCCACTACCGGAAGGAGCCGGCCGTTATGAAGTCCAGTGTCACAAAGTCTGCTGGTCCGATCCACCTGGGCATGGACACCAGTAAAGACAAGATCGTGGTGGGGATTCTGCGGTGGGGTGAGCAGATTCCCGACGTGGAGACGATCATCAATTATGAGGCGTCGGTGCGGCGACTGATCGACCCTGCGGACCTGCTACGAGGCGGGTCCGACCGGGTTCGGCTTGCACCGGTTGCTGACCTCGATGGGAAGTGGCCTGCGAGGTGATCTGTGACGTCCTGACCGGCCTACTGGCCGGCATCGCGGCGGTCGCCGTCAGCGCCGCGTTGCCAGCGCCTGAGAGTTCGGATGTTGTGTGCATGCTGTTCCCGTGCGGGCCCCGAATGCTGACCGGCCAGATCGCTCACCTGGCCCGGACCGTCGCCCGGTGACTGTCCTGGCCACCGGCCGGGAGCCGTCAATCAACCTCTATGGCTGGTGGTGTCGGCGGCAGCTGCTCGCTGACCTGACCGAACGCTTGATGCGAAACGGCTTCGCGTATCCCACCATGATTTATGGTCAAGTTACGGGGGTTGACTGCTCGGCACTGGACGCTAGCTTCGATCTTTGCAATGTCGCTAACGCTGGCCACGCTCTCGCTGGTGATGGCAAGCGGAGTGGTGCTAGTGGATCCGCCCAGCGGTTACCACACAGAGTTTGCCGATCCGTTCTGGGCCTGGTCCGCGCTCGTCCTGACAGTCCCAGTTGCCGTGGTCTCATATCAGTGGCCTGGCAAAACAACGTTCTACGCCATCGCTGCCGCTTTGCTCCCACAAATCTGGCTCGCCATTCAGTACGTCGTCAATGCCGCGGCGGCCGACTGGACAGGGCCGTTCGACCTTTTAGCCTTCATCTGGCCAATCACCGATTTCATCTTCTACGGCATGGCCACCGCATTGGTAGCAGACGTTGCCGGCCGGCGACCTCCGCCGAACGGGATTGGCGAACAACAGCATTAGACCAGGTTTAGGGATTATCCGGGCTTCGCAACCTTCGGATTCCGGCCTTCGCTGCCGGCGTGGCGGCAGGCCAGGTTGTGGGCCCAACCAGGGTCATCGCGGTCGGGGTACTTCAAACCGAGTTAGACGCGTTAGCAGTGACTTCTTCTGCGGCTGGCATCGGAAGAGAACGAAGACCGCCCGCGGGGTATCCAGGGAGTCGAGTTCGAGCGTGCCGATCCGATCGTGGACGTCGGGCATGCTGAGAGGTTCAAGGACACCGCCCCGGGCCGCGATCTGAAGTTGCTGTTGGATGAGCGCGCTTGGCCATCCCGTTGTCTGCCACCGGAAACGCTCTTCGAAAGATGGAGAGCAGTAGATGTGCGGCGGCATGAGTTTGCCGGTGGCTGAGCCGCGGTAGGAGATCGCAAGAGCGCAGGTTTGCCGGGTCTCTTCGATGACGTGCCGGGAGGTGGCCTGGGCCGAAATCTCGAATCGGTTTCCGAGTTGGCTTATGAGGCTAAAGGAGAGCGCCGAGTCGTCGGCTTCCCTGCGAAGGCGGTCTCCTTGGGTGAGGATCTCGATGGCCGCCTGGTTGGCCTGGCGCTCGTACCGATCGCTTACGTCGGACCGTATGCGTGTCTTGTCGTCGAGTGATGCGTACAGCTCGCGGTGCCACGGAAGTAGTTCGTGGCCGATCTCGTGCGCGTGCACGAATCGGCGCTTCAGGTGGTACAAGCCGGGTTGAAGGTAGACCTCTCTAGAGTCGAACTGGACGGAACCAAGTATCAGATTGAGCGCCAGGTCGACGAGATCGCCAAAGCGCTCTCGTAGCTTCCGTTTCACTTCAGGCGACAGCTTGATCTCGCCTGCGATCACCAGCCGTGAGACTTCCGTAACCTGATCTAGCGGTGTGGGTAAGACCTCGATCGCATCAGCGCGACGCAGAAGTGCCATCACATGACCGCGGATTTCCGCACGGTCAGCCTGTCCAAGCTGTCCATCGAGGCTTTCGAGGACCGTAGTGTTCGCGCGCCCGGCCCGGATTGCGTCGAGTACCGCCTTGATTGCCTGGAGTTCGGCGTCGCTCGGTTCGCCCACGATCTTCAATGCGCGCTCCTGATTCGCGGACAGACCATCGGGGTCTTCCTCAAGATACCCAGCCCAGCGCATGAACAGCAGGAACGGTTCGGCGTAGGCGGCAGCAAGCTTTTGCAGGACCGGCGGCGCCGGCTGGGCGACCTCGTCGCGCTCCAGCTGACTGAGATAGCCGTGGTTAATCCCCGCGAGCGCTGCCGCCTCGCGCAAACCCAGCCCTTTTGCTGTCCGTAGCTGGCGTAGCCGCGTACCGAGCGTCATGTCCGTCATGGGCACACCATCATGATCGCATTGTGGCAAATGGGTGGCCTCGAACGCAACCATTCCGGTTGCGGTTGCAATCGCAACCGAAATGGTTGCTAGACTGATCACTAGCCCCTGGGTCGACCGGATCACCGAGTGCCCAGGGCGAAGTCTGCCCACGTGCAGATTCACAACGATCTACCTCTAAGGAGGACGAAGCCATGGCCAACAGGCCCGACGAGATCAAGGTCAAGGTGACCTTCGCAACCGCCAACCACCCCTACGACCACGAGTACGCCCGCACCGCCTTGATCGGCACGGTGCTCCAGGACGCCCTGGCAGCGTTCGGTGTGGCTCCTGACGGCACCACCCGCTATTACCTCAAGCACGATGGTGACGAGGTGCCCGTCGACAAAACCGTGGGCGAAATCGCGGGCCACGCCCGCGCGCTGCACCTCAAACTGCGCACCGAAACCATCCAGGGTGCGAGCTAGTCCGAAATGGACATCGAGAGCACGATCGCCCTCGCGCGGGATGTCCCGGCGGTGGAGGAGTTCCTTTCCTCCACCGGCGGGCGGCTCGTGCACATGGATGACGACGAGGCGGGTCTGTACTGGGCAGTCATTCAGCCCACCGCTCCAACCCATGCTCAGTTCACCGCCCGAATCGGCTGGACGGTGTACCCACAACGTCCGCCGTCGGTGCTGTTCGCCCCAGCGGTTGGCCAGCCAACCAGCGATTCCAAAGGCTGGCCTGCAGCAAACGGCTACCGGGCGCCCAATGACATCTGCAAGCCGTTCACCGCCGAGGGGCAGGCCTTGCACGCCGAGTGGGCGATCGGCCCGCACGCGTGGCGTAACACTGGCAATCCATTTCTCTACGTGGTCGAAAACCTCGTCGAGGACATCAACCGGGTCGGAGGTGCTCGCGCAGCATGAGCCAGCCCAGATTTACTTTGCCAGCTTTAGCAGCCACGCTGGTCTGCGCCGAAGTCAGCCGGTGGGGCCAAGCAGGTGTCGAGACCGGCGGTTTCCTCCTTACCAAGCTAGGTGACCCGCTAGTGCGCGTCGTCGCGCTTGCCGGAACTACGGGGATCATCCGCAGGTACGGACTCTTCGTCATCACCCGGCCCGCATTCGACGCAATCTTCACGTGGGCCGAGGACAATGACCTACAGGTCCGCGCGATGGTGCACTCACACGCCGACAAGGCATTCCTCTCACTAACCGACAGGGAAGGCGGCCTGCGGGTGCGCGGATTCCTAAGCGCCGTCGTCCCCACCTTCGCCGACCCGCCCTGTGACCCAGCCACTTGGGGCTGGTGGACCTATACCTCCGACTGGGCATCAACATCCGCGCCGCGCCTCGATGCGGCAGCCAATCTGGTAGACAGCGTCGTCTTCGATGGAGATGGTGTGCGTGCCGACTGACTACAGCCGCAGCCTCCTGCTCGCCGGCACTGCCGCCGATGGTGCACCGGCAACGCTCCGGGCCCGAATCGAGGCGTTCAAAGTCCATCTCTCCGCAGACATCGCCGTGCCCGGAGCCGAAACCGCACTACGCACACTCCTTGCTGATCTGCGGCGTCTGCCCCTGCAGCTCAGCCTCGACGCCGATCACGGACAAGGACGCCTCAACGATAATCTGATCGATCAGATCGAACACTTGGCCGCGGACATAGACCCGGAACGGCTGATCCGCGTTGGTGCAGCACCATCGGGTGCCCTTCACATACGGATCGGCGTCGACCACACTGCAGCACACCTCACCGGCGCACCCGATGGACACGGCACCCACCTGCGCCGTCCGGGATACCAGTTTCCGCGGCTGCGTCACCCCGGCAGCGGACTCGGTGCCGTTTTGACCGCCGCCATGCTCACCGGCGAGGTCTTCAAGACAGTGACCGCGCTCAGACCCGGAAGCCACCGCCACATCAACGTGCTCGACTTCTGCCCAGTCGCGCTCTTTACATCCGACAAGAGAGCACCTGAACATCTGCACCTCGAGCGGCTCGCTCTGATCGGCGCTGGCGCAATCGGCACCGCCATCGCGCTCATACTCCGAGCACTAGGCGCAACCGGCGAGCTGATCGTCGTCGACCGCCAGCTCTTCGAACGGCCGAACGTGACCACCTACAGTCTCGGAGCCCAACGCGACGCCGACGAGCGACTACCCAAAGTGGACATCGTCAAGACGGCACTTCAGGGCATGGACGTCCACCGAATCCACGGGACTGTCGACAAGCTCATCGCCGAAATCGAAACCGGACGGTCGCCGATGCCGCAAATGGTATTAGGCGCCGTCGACAACATTGAGGCACGCCACGACATCCAGCGCATCTACGCCGACCTCGTCCTCGACGGTGGAACAGGCGGCCGTGCAGGCACCACCGTCAGCCTCCATGAAGCACTCCCCACCGGCCCGTGCACGCGCTGCTACTTCCCGACCGACACGACAGCAGTCTCCGCCGAGCGTCGCCTCCACCAGGTCACCGGTCTGCCGCTCGCACGTATCGCCCGTGGCGACCAACCACTCACCGAGGACGACCTACGGCACCTGCCCAGACAGGGTCGCCAACTGCTCGAGAAGCACCTCGGCAAACCCGTATGCGGGCTCGGCCACCTTATCGGCCTAACGACAATCGACGGCGATAACACCTACCAGCCATCGGCATCCTTCGTTGCTCAGCAGGCCGCAAGCCTCATGATCGGCGCCTTGATCTACCGAGGCGGGTGGGGCCGCCACGCTCCTATCCGCCAGATCGAGTACGACACACTCTACGGTCCTCGACCCGACATGGTCGACGCTCGCAGGCCACGTCCAGGCTGCTACTGCCAGGCCAACGCCGACATCATCAAGGCAGTCCGCAGCCAACGTGGGACCAATGCCACGTAGCTTAGTTTGATCATGCGGCGCGGGGTTGAAGTTGGTAGATGTGGATGGTGGCCGGTCCGTGGTGGAGGGTGCTGGCCGGCTCGCCGGGTTTCTTGACGCGGTAACTGTTGTGGCGGGCGCGTTTGACGGCGCGGGGGCAGGTGCGGTGCCAGCGGGTGGGTGGCGGTTTGCTGGCGATCTCGGCCAGCACTTGGGGTAGGTGCCTAGTCCAGTCGTGAGGGGGAAGTAGCGGCGGTGCCGGTGGCGGTGCGGCGCACGATGCGTAACGCCCCAAGGTCATGGCGTTAAGCGCTGATTGGCGCGGCGCGACGGATCGTGGCCGTTACAAGATGAAGGACCCGCCTCGCCGTCCAACTGTTGCGCCTTAGGAAAGATCTAAGGATCTAGCCTCGGCCCTGACCGGCGCTGAAGTGGCGTTTTGGCGTTGGCGCAGCGTGCCGCCGATAGACAACCATGTCGTTACTAGTCGTTGCGCGCGGTTCGACATGGTTGTGAGCCGTTTAGAAAGCCTTTTGGATCTTGCTCTGCTCCAAATTTGCTCCACGTCCGGCGTTCGGCGAGCAGGGCATAGGCCGGCAGATGTCATGGCTAAAGCCACCATAGCGAGAGGCCTGCGGCTTGGGTCCCCGCGGTGGAGCTGGACCGTAGCATCGAGTAATGAGCGAGCCCGATCTGACCGCCGACCAGCTGAAGGCACTTCGGCGGGCGGCCGCTGGCGGCGAGTACCACTTACTGCTCGGTGCGGGAGCGAGCTTAGATTCGGTTTCGACCAAGGGCCAGCGGCTACCGAGCGGTGGCGAGCTTGCGGGCAAGTTGGCCGTCGAGTTCGATGTGCCCATTGAAGAGGGCGACCTTCTCTGGAGAATCTACGCCCGAGTCGTGGACAAGGCCGGTGAAGAGCGCGTCTATGACTGGCTACGCCGATTGTTTCATGGAGTGCATCCGCCGGATTGGATGGAAAAATTTGCATCCTTTCCTTGGGAGTGCGTGTGGACACTCAACCTCGACGACTCATTCGAGCAGGCATTTCGCAAGGTCAAGACCGAAGTCTCGAGGAACGAGAGATCGGTTAACTGGGACGATCAGTACCGGACGGGTCGTGGCCTGGATATCGTCCATCTGCATGGAAAAGTAGACCAAGAAGAGCCACAGAAGCTGATCTTCTCCTTAACGGAATATGCAACGGCGGCGGTGTCTAGGGCTGCGTGGCCCGTGACATTTCGTGATCAGTATGGTGTCAAGCCCATCGTAATCATCGGAGCGCGTCTGCGCGACGAGCCGGACATCGAAGCCATCGTCGCGCGCCGATCGCCGGTACAAGAGGCGCCGAGCCTCTACATCAGTCCCGGCATCACTGACGTCATGGCCCAAGATCTAATGTCGTGGAACCTAATTCCGATAAGGATGACGGCGGAGCGATTCGCCGATACTTGGGCAGAGCTGACTGGGTTCGATTTGTCCCTGCCGCCTGCACCTCGGGATGAGCTAGCGATGCGGGTTGCTCGACAGTTCAAGGAGCTGCGCACTGACAGACCACGAAGAGTCCCTCAGTCACACGATTTTCACCGGTGGGGACGAGCCGATATGGGATGACGTCCTGGAGACCAAGACCGAACCAGCCAAGCACGCGGAGCTGGATTGGATCCGTCAAGGGACCGTCTTGGTGAAGCGTTTGGATCACGAGATCCCAGCGTGTAGCGCCCTCGTCTATGTAGGAGAACGTCTCTCAGGCCGCTCCACCGGTCTATTAGCGCTTGGGCGGGAGCTGCGCAAAGCTTCATGGCGGACGTTCTTGTTTCAAGCCGACGAACGCGTTGACATCGACGCCCTAGTCCAATTCGCCGGGGACAGCAGGCCGATCGCCCTACTATTCGATTCGGTGGCGGATTTTGCGGACGACATCGAACAACTTCTCGAGCGGGGTCGAAAGGCAGGGCTGCGCATCGCCTGTGTTGCAGTGGATCAGACTGATCGATCAGCCAACATTCTCGGCCGAATCAATCACACCATGCTGGTGGACAAGGGAATTAAGCCGATCAATCGCCTCTTGAGCAGAACCGACGCAGCACGGCTTGTCGACAAGCTTGGGGACCTCGGAAGGCTTGGCAAGCTTGAAGCGTTGGGCAGGTCAGGCGCTGGCAGAACCAAGGTCGACCAGGCCCGCATCAACCACTTCCGCGGGCAGGAACTCTTCGCCGCGATGGCGACCGTCGAGGACGCGCCAGGTTTTGGCCGACGTGTAGGCGATCTCGTTCGCAGCGACCGTACCGAAACGAATGACCTGCCGCTGATCCTTCTCGCATCAGTCGCGTACTTCGTCGACCGCCGCCTCCATGTCATTGATGCCGCCCGCATGCTCGGCATCGAAAGCGAGGCCGTCGTGCGCCGGGTCAGATCAGGCGACACCGTTAGCGCCCTGATTGCCACTCCCGACGGTCAGTGGTTGCGAGCTCGCCAACGCTGGCTGGCCCTGAAGCCGTGCATCGAGCGACTCGGCGAACCAGTTGCTATGACGATGCTGAGCACATTCATGCGACGGATCGCGAACCGGCTTAGCCGAGCCAGCCAGCGAGAACGGAACAGCGCTACGGCCCTTGTCGGGGCACTCATGACATACAAGAACGTGCATCAACTATTTCCTTCGGCGGACATTGACGCTTGGTACGAGAATCTGCACGACTCATTCGGCCCCTGGAGCGCGCGGTACTGGGAGCAACGCGCAATCGCCTGCCGGTCAGACGCCCGCACCCGGCCGGAGTTGCTTTCACGCGCCGAGTCCTATGCCGAGCGTGCCGTAAGCATCCTCCCTGACACCTACACATTCACAACCCTCGGCACCATCCTGCTAAGTAAAGCGTCAGCTCAAACCAACAAGGAAAGCATGGGCGACTATTACGATCGGGCCTACGATGCATTCGAGAGCGCCCAACGCAGCGATCCAAATAATCTTGTGATTTGGATAGCTTTTCTGCGCTACGCACTCCCTGTGATCAAGCGCGTAGTCGAGTCTCATTGGGATATAGACGCCGAGGTACGAGATCGCACCGTCAACGACTGGCAGCGAATCTATGACCAAACCATTACGATCGCTAGCAACAGCGAGTCGACGAGCCGTGACTTGGAGTCGATTTACGGCCAATATAAGCGCATGTTGGAGTGAAGCGCATGGGTCGGCCAGCGCCTTCCGTAAGGGGATCCGGCAGCGATCAGTTCGACGGCACCGCCTCGTCGAGGTTGTGACCTTAGGACAGCGTCTCAGATAGCGTCCTTATCGGACAGCGCTGACCTCTCGCTTGGGAACCTCAACCGTACAGGGAGGATCACGGTCCGGCTGGAGACTTGACCGATACATTCGCTCGTGCTGATGAGCCGACATCGGCCAAAGTTGGTGCTGCTGGCATGTGGCGCTCAGGGCTGGCGATCGCGTTCTTCAGCTCGCGTGGCTACGAAGACCCTTCCCTTACTACGACAGTGATCTCGCTCAGCTGTTCGCCGTCCGAGCGCTGGTACCGCTCGTAATGCTCGCGGCGGACCGCAGCGATAGGCCCATCCTCTGCCTCCCGGCTGTAGTCGTACTTGACAACGCTCGCCGGCCCGGAGTCCAGCCACGGAGATGGGTCGAGCCCGAGTACCGCCATCGCCGCGAAGACACCTTCGCCGCTGATGTCTACCAGCGGGTGCTTGTCCTCGCTCGGCAGCGGGTCACCCATCGCCATGCCCCGTGTCATCCCGGCGTGCGATACGAAGATGTACCGCTGCAGCTCGCCGGCGCGGGCGGCGGTTAACCAGTACGACCCGGAGACGGTCTCGGCGCCACAGCCGACGACCGTACCCAGCCGAGCGGACATGGCCACGATCATGTCCGGGCTGTCCGACAGGAACATCGACGTGTCCACCAGGAATGCGCGGCCGTCGAGCTCGCCGAGCATCAGGTCGACCTCGCCTGGATCGAGCTCGGTGTCCTCGGCGCGCTCGACTACTGTATCGACGGTAAATTCGCCTGTGTGACGGGATAGTTCCTCAAGCAGGTCAGTCTGCGAGGCAGTGGCGACGATGTAGCCGCAGTGCAAGCCCATGCCGACACCCTAGATCGACCTCGCAGTTCGTGGAGCCCCTGAGCCAACCAACCCTGAATGCGAGCCGTGGTAGCTGGCACGCGACACCGGCTGTGCTCGGTCGGGCGTCGAACAGCAGCCAGCGTGACAGGACGGATCACCGTCACGGGAACGATCCGACCAGTCCACTCTGATCTTGTAGCAGGGTACTCATCTGCCGCATTGAGCGCGTTTACGGGTGTCCGTTAGGGATCCCAACGCGGACGCTTACTCCGCTCGCACTTGCATCTGTAGCAACGTTTGGTCGGTATCTCAGCTGAGTGTCCTCATCGGACACCGGCTGACCGTCTCCGCGTTGGAACCGCGAGCGGGACATGTCCGCGCTGGTGTCGCGACGCGATCTTTCTCCGCCTTTACCCCCACGGTGGCGCAGCTGCGCTGGATGCTTGAAGTCCTTTTCGGCGGGCTGTGGATGTGGCTGAGGACGGCTGGCCTGACCTTGGCAGTTGTCGGCGCACTTGTGTTTGGGTACGTGGAGAAGCCTCTTGGCGTTGCGTTGGTGATCGTCGGGTTAACCGTGTTTCTATTACCTGCACTGCACAAGCACCTTGGAGTGCAGCAGATGATGGGCGTCACGGCTGATGGGTCAGCGTGACGTCCTGATCTTCGAGACCTCCGTTGAAGTGACCACCGCGCACGCGGCCGCTCGATATGACGTCAGCCTGTTGACGGCCGTGGTTGAAGGCAGGCTCGGCTGGCTCCTGAGCGCCGATGGCAACGCGGGCACCATCGTTCCTCGTGAAGCGATCACAGCCGAGCAGGCCGAAGCCATGACCGCGTTCGCCGCCCATCATGGCAACGCCAAGCCCTGACCTATGGTCGGCAATGGGTTGCTGGGGATGGTTGCTAGGTGTTCCTGGCGTCCTCGATGCCGGTCAGCCGTCTCACAAGGGAATGGCATGCGCGGGTCTAGCTGCCTGGTTTGACCAATGTGGATGGTCAAGGCCCATGTTCTCAACGAAGCCCCGTTATCCGGACGCCCGCGACTTGGTCTGACCGGAAAATAAGCTGTACCACAAGGGGTTTGGGGTGTGCCGGGCACCATGGGCACAGCCTTCACCTGACACCGTTCCTTCTCCCCGTGCGCACGGACTACGGACAAAGGCGGATCGCCCGCGGGGTCTCGGTCGGGAACCGAAAGTCTGACCGGCGTGCTCAAGGCAACAATGCGTGACCCATCAAGGTCGAGACCCCAGCACCAGACTCAGTTACGAGCTCAACCACCCAAGACAAGGACCGGCGTCGGCGGGCAACCCGCCCACCATTTTCGCGCCCGCGTGGCGTCCCGAAGAGACGGGGTGACTCAGTTTGGAACCCTCGACGGACAACGCGGACTTGGTCGTAGCCGGCGGGCGTTTGTACGCCGCAGCTCGGCAGGAGGAAGCCCGCCGCGCCCAATCCTGTTTGCGTTCTAGGTTAGGTGCACACGTGGGTCATGGTGAGGGGTACGCCCTCAGTGCTGGGCGTTGTGGGGTCGAGGGGGAGCGGTCCTTGTTGTATGCCAGTGTTTCCGTAGATCACCGGAGCGCTGTGAAAGCGTTGCACATTTCGCCATCC
This sequence comes from Micromonosporaceae bacterium, assembly GCA_003543035.1. GTDB lineage: Bacteria > Actinomycetota > Actinomycetes > Mycobacteriales > Micromonosporaceae > Rhizocola. Next base: position 12,705 of record DPJL01000379.1, read on the forward strand.
GCCGATGATGCGGTACGGGTTGTCGGCGGTTCCCAGACGGACGGTGAACTGCTGCCCTGCTTCCATGTAGGAGATGTCCACGCCGAATTCGTAGAGTCCTTCGCAGGCGTTGACTTCGATGGTCAGGTCTGCGGCATCGGTATCCGTGACAGTAAAGGTCGGGCCAAACGCTTCGCGGCGAGCACGCGGGTTGGGTGGTCCGTAGTCTTCTACGCCGAGATCTTCTAGCGTTCCGCGGTCAAGTGTGGTGCGCAGTAACCGTGTCTGGGATGGGCCACCACAGCCGGGCGAAACCTCGAGCCCCCAGGATGGCACGACCTCTTGGCGCTTATGGATGACGGGCTTGATGGCCGTGACAAGAGAAGGTGCCGCATCGACGGTAGTCAGTGTGATGTTGAGTGTGCCGTGATACCAGACGATTGCGCCGAGCTGATCCATCGCCAATGCGCGTATGTCCTGGCTACCGATGAGGCCGGCCGGCTCAGGTGCGCCGGGCAGTCCTGCGACCTTGGTTGATGCGTCACATTCGAGGTCAGTCTGCGGCGGCCATCGGCTGATTGTCACCAGTCGACCACCAGGACTTTGCAACGACTGCTCGGGGGCGCGGCCATCGGTGTTCGGCCATATCGCCTCGACGAGGCGGTCGCCCACAGGGGAAAGGATCGCCCCAACCAAAAGCAGACCGATCGCTGTCGCGGCGGAGATCAGCGCAGTTTGATGCTTGCGCCACGAGCGCGTCGATCGCGCCCGGCCGTCCTTGGTCTGCTGCCTTCGCCGCGGCATGCGGCACCCTCCGCTGCACCGACATTCCAAGAGCATTGTCCCAGATGCGGATCTCGCTCGCTGGCAAACAGCCGCTAAGCGTGAAGAACCGAATCTCCAATCGAATCTCTGGGCCGGTGTGTTGAAGTTTCCGGAGTTCACGTTGTCCGGTGAGGAATCGGTGTCGGAGGCGCCAGCTGATCGACTGACCGATGTGGACGATCGCGGGCCACGTTCTCGTTGAGCTCCGGCCATCCGCACACCGGTGACCTGTACCAGTTCGGAACCCCTTCCGCAAGAGGGATGAGAGGGCACCGCGAAACCCATCGCCTGCTTTAGCGTGTGCCATATGCGTACCGTGCGGGCCGGGGCCTCCGACGACGAACTGCTGGCCTGCGTTCGCGACTGGGTCGCGCTGCTGGCGGCTGGCGACTTCGCAGGAGCGGTGGAGTTTCTGGTCTTTCCGGAGGGTGTGTACGCGCCTGGCCGCTGGACTGCCGAGGATCTGGAGGTCTTCCTGGCCAACTACGGCTCGTGGGATCCGCTGGGTGACGGCAGGATTATGCGGGTGACGCCGATCGAGAGCGCGGTCGGGGAGTTGGCTGCGCGGTTCGAAGTCGATCGCGGCGACGGGCCGCCGGCGATCGAGTTCGACCTCCCGCTCAATGGCGAATGGAGCGACCTCACTGCGAGGTTCGAACTCACGGGAACGGCCGATGGCAGGTGGGGATTTCTGCTCTACGACCTGCACGTCCTCTAAGCGAGGGTCAGGATGGCCGCTTCGCGACGAGGGTACCGGCCGTCGGGATGGCGCCTGGCCGGTGTCAGGTAGTGGTTGGTGCCGATCCCGCCGCGATCAGTTCTGAGAGTTACCAACGGTTATCGTGATCCTTAACCCACGTCTCATATGGACTCCGCCCTCGGACGGCCCTTGACCGGCCTCAGAAACGGAACCCCAAGCGAACAACGAGGGCGGGTCGCCGCGGTTTCGTCGGCCTGTTGTCTCGCTGACCATGCTCTCTGTGACCGAGGCCGTGACGACTCGCATAACATCGGTGTCCGATTTAGCTAATGCGGAGTTCACGCCAAGCCCGGATGCTCCGGCGAACGAGCAAAAATGACGTCGCCATGGCGGTTACCCCGATCATCCACATCAGTAGCAGTCCTGTTGCGGGTAGGGCTTGCTGGGCAGTACGCAATGTGCTCAAGATGGTTGGTATCGTCCATATCAATGCGGCCAATGCAATGCCGGGAAACGCGACGAGAGACGGGTGAGCCCAGTCCATGCCGGGTAGATGGCCAGGTTGAGACTGCCGCCATTGTTCCCATCGGAGCCCAGGAAGACGATCCCCGATATCGTCCCTGAGATAGAGACCGATTGTGCGGATTGCGTTGTCTTCCATCACGTAGCGTGCGCAGAAGAGATATGTGGTGATGGGCAGGATCAGCACGAACGCCGTGCGATCTGTGGCCGATAATGCAAATCCGAAGACGCCACCGGAAGCGGTGATGTGCAGGGCAAATAGACCATATTGTCGGGATGCTCGCGACTCGATCTCCTGGCGGAGCGCGTTGAACTCAGCCAAGGCCTGTGAATTGCCTAGGTCTGCGCGCGGTAACTGCTCCATGAAGGCGACTATAGGCTTGAGCGGCAAGTATGAATTATCCACTGCGATGGTGCGATCCGATCCGCAGGCATGTTTACCTGTCGCTAGAGCCCCGCATCGGCCAAGCGTGCCGCGGGCGAATTTGGCTCTTTTTCGGCGGTTCACACGTGAGTACTCCAGCCCGACGAAACTGGCCGCGCATGCTGGTCTGGCCCCGGTCGGCTACGACCCGGGATCATCTCCGGGAATATGTGCCGTCCGCAGCATTTCCACCAGCAGCTTCGGTTTGTGTTCTTCTTCTCCGCGCTGACCGCGATCCGGCCCTGTCCCGCCTCACGCCGGTTCTACGACGGTCAACGTGCCGAAGGCAAACGTCACACCCAAGCCATCCTCGCGCTGGCCCGCCGTCGCGTAGACCCCTCTGGGCCATGATCCGCGACAACACCACCTACCAGGCCAGATAGAGACTTCACCACGTGACCGCGTTGGGACTCTGGCCGTCACCACCGGCCTTGCCTTCTTGCTTCTGGCCATGCTGCACCAGGGCGAGTTTGGGGTCCGCTGTGTCGCGGGATCGTCGGGCACCATATGGCGACCGTTCTGGGCGGCGAGCACAGGTCCGACGCCCGTGAAGCAGATGTGCTGGCGAACGCCGCGCGGATGCGCCCGGATCTGCCAGTCCTGCAACCGGTCGACGAGCTGCTGACCGAGCTGCCGCCGATTGGCCGGCGAGCCAACGGCTCACCAAGCCATCCACGGAGCCGACCGTACAAATCCAGCCCACCGAGCGGAGAAGGTCGACGCAGCGGCGCCGCTCCCGCTAAGCGCCAGGCTTCACCGACGATGTTGCCGGTATTGGATCTAGACCCGCTCATCTAGGAAGAGGTAACCGATGAAGGCCAACAATAGTGCCGCGCCGCCCAAGAAGAGCCAGCCTAGGATTGCCCATCCGCCGCCAGCGAGGAAGATCAGGAGCAGTCCAATCACGACACTGAGGAGGACTCCAAGCCCGATCCCAATCCACCAATCATCGTCCGTCATCGGTGTCACTGTTCCAGGGGGTTCGCGGGTTGCTGTACAGGTTCATTTTTCTCACGCTCTCGTTGGAGTTGCTATCTGCTGGCTGTGTAGGCGTTGGCGACCGCGGAGGCGAACCGGGTCGAGTCCTTGCTTTGGGCGAAGGTGCTGTACGCCTTTTCGATCTCGCTTTTCCAGGCGTTGTTTGTTGTTTGCTGCTGCTCCGTGAACTAGCGATCCCACTACAACGGTTCTGCTTCCTTGCCATTCGTTGATGGCCCAGCTGAGGTACCCGGTGTATTTGGATTTGTCCGCATCAAGCCTCGCGGGCACTGATCCTTTTAGAGGATTGAAGATGTCTTGTGCTTGCGCTGACGCGCATTCCTTCAGCCACGCCTCAGCCGCAGCCTGGTGAGGCGCGTTGCGAGACAGGACGAACGAATCAGCGAGGAAGTTGAAGATTCCGGCAGTCCCAGGCGACGCGATAGCATCGAAGCCTTGCTTATACAGCAGTGATTTTGGTCCTTGAAGGTATCCGGCCGCCCAGTCGCCCATCACGTTGTACGCGACCGTCCCGGCGAAAACCTTGTCCAGGTTCGGCTGCCAGTCGTTTGTGTCCACATCGGCTACTGCCATTATGCTTTTGAATGTCTCCAAGGCAGCGATCACCTGGGGCGATCGCCAGTCAGTGGAGCCATTCCAGAGTCCCTTGTATTCTGAGGCGCCTAGCTGTCCTAACAGGACATTTTCAAGCAGGTGCATCTGGGTCCACGTAGCTCCTACTGAAATGGCCTTAACGCCGCGGGCTTTGAGCATGTCTGCCTGGCTCAGGAAATCAGGCCACGATGTTGGCGGCGCGCTGATACCCCATTGCGCGAGTTTCTGCGGCGAGTACCAGATCAGGTTTGATCTGTGGACGTTGACCGGAACCGCGTAGATTTTTCCACTGATGGTCATACTGTCGATCAGCCCAGCGGGAAAGGCTGTTCTCCAGCCGTTCCGGTCGTACAGGTAGCCAATTTCCTGTAGCCATCCGGCCTTCGTCGCATTGAGCTTCCCCTATTCGCTTATGCATTTGGGCATGGAAGACCCCCTCCCCGCCGGTCCTCGCGGTGCGGTTGGGTGTTGGGTGCTGGGTTCAGCCCCAGAGGGTCTCGACGGAGGTATCGAGAGCGCGGGCGACTTTGAGCGCGAGGTAGACCGAAGGGGCGTAGTCGCCGGTTTCCATCGCGATGATGGTCTGCCGGCTCACCTCTACTGCCTGGGCAAGTTCCTGCTGGGTCAACCCAGCCTGTTGGCGGTACGTCCGCACGTGTGCGCCTGCTGCGCCATTTGCTTGCACAGACCGGACAGGACCCCCTGGGCGTGGCATCAGTCCTGGTCCCGAGTGAGGGCGTCGCGGTGCTGGCGCTGCCCCGGGGCCCAGTGCGTGGCGAAACCGGTAGCGATGAGGGCGATCTCGCCGAACACGGCACCTTTCACCGCCGTGACAGGGTCGAACTGTTGGTAGGCGTGCATGGCGCCGAAGACGAATGCCATGAACGGCAAGAGATAGAGCTGCCCTAGCACCACGGATTTGATGGTCCAGGGGACGAGGAGGATCGCGACCCGGCGCCTGGCGACGTACCAGTGACACAGCGCCGTTGGCACGTAGAACACCGCCAGGACTATGGATAAATAGACCGCCGCCGGCCGTCCCCCGACGACCCAGACGAGGACCGCCGCCGTCCACGGCACGAGAATCCAATGAAGGCCCGTTGCGGCGACGTACCAACGCAACTGTTCGCGTTCGTCGCCGTACAGGCGACTGTCGTTGTCCAGTGCCCAGTTCACGATCCGGGTCACCGCGGCGTCGCGTCCCGCCGGTGCGCCTGAGACTGTCATGACCCCATGGTGGGTAAAGTCCTCTTTACGTCAAGAGGTCTTTACATCACGCGCCTCCCGTCATTTGGATCAGCGCTCGACCCGGCCGTACGGCGACGCTATATTGATGCCGTGCCGGACCCGCCGCTAGGCGTTTGCAGCGGCTTACGCGTGCACCGTTGGGGAGGGCGCAGATGCTTCGGCCGGCTTATGCTGTGCGTACGGCCTTCGGCACGATGCGGGGACGGACTCTCGTAGTTACCAGTGTGCTCGCAGCCTTTGGCCTGGCAAGTGCCGTCATCCAGTTCGTCGGACAACTGTTCCCGAGCAGCCTGCCTGCTCCGACGGTCGTCACCTTGGTGTCCATTGTGGTCTGTCTTGCCTGGGGGCTCGCGCGCGCTTATCCCCGCGAAAGCTTTCGACGCGAGTTCAAACAGCCTGAGATGACCGTCGTTGTAGAGGTCGGGGACATCTTCGCGCAGACGGACGCGCACCTGGTGGTCGGTTTCAGCGACACGTTCGACACGTCAGTCACAGACAAGGTAATTCACGGATCTAGTCTGCAGGGCCAGCTCCTCGGGCGCCTCTATCGGGGCGACGGGATGGCCCTGGACCGCGATCTGGGCCTCGCACTGCGGGAGACCATGCCGCTGCTCCAGGAGAGGGAACAGAACAAACCGAGCGGCAAGCTCGAGCGATATCCAATTGGGACGGTTGCCGTTTTGGACCGCCCGCACCAGCGGGTATTCGCCGTTGCGTACAGCAGAATGGGCAACGACCTCATCGCTCGCGCGAACCTTGACGACATTTGGCACAGCCTGAACAGGCTATGGGAGGCGATCTACCAGCACGCCCAGCGGGAAACTGTCGCGATGCCGTTGATCGGCTCCGGTCTGGCCCGCGTCGATCACATCGAGCGGGAGAGCCTTCTCAAGATGATCATCCTTTCGTTTGTTGCGAGTTCTCGACAACGCTTAGTGTGTAAGGAATTGCGTGTCATCATCTGGCCCCCCGACTTGGATCGGATCAACATGTTGGAGGTCAACGCATTCGTGCGGAACCTATGAGTCGGCGGGCACGGCCTGGCCCACCACCGGGTTCCGGGCGCGGGTGTGAGCCATGAGCCTTGTGAACGGGGCCGGGTTCATCCAGTCGCTTCCTGAGTCGTTCACCGGGCAACCCGCCGACTTGAGCCGCTCTACGATCCGCCTGAGCTTTTCGGTGGTGTCCACCGGGTCAGGGCTTAATCTGATCGTGCTTCGTCCGGCCAGGTCGGTGAAAGGCCGGACCTCACCGAACTCGACGAATATCGTCCGTTCTGGCATCTTCATCATCGCCATGCCGGCTTCAAAGAGCACGTTCGGGCGGGCCTGACCGGTGGGCTCTGTCTCGGTTCTGGCATCGCGGGACTCATGGAAGTCGGGATGGAGCTTCGCGATGTCATCCGGCGTAAGTAGGACGATCGTTGCCTGAATACGGTCGAATGTGCGCAGGATCGCCTCGCCGATAAAGGGCGCGCTGCTGCCGCTGATGTGGACAACTTCCTCCCATTCCTGGGGTCGCAGATCAAGCGTGCGGAGGAAGTCGAACATCGCTCGCCGAGCTTCTGAGTCGCGGCCATAGATGACGAACACATTCCGGGCGTGCGGCGGCGACGAGCTAGCCAGACGGTGGCGGATCCTGCTGCGTACCTCCCGTTCAGGTATTTTCAGGTCTCTCATGATGAGCTGGGCGGTGTTTGTCTCGAGGTTCATTAACCCAAGCAGGATGTGCTCGGGCGCGGTCTCGTTCGACCCGGCCTGAACCGCCTCTCGGCCGGCTGAGACCAATGACTGGCTGGCGGCGTCCGTGTACGGGAGGTCCGCGACAGTCTCGACCGGATCAGACGGTTTGCGCGCAAGAAGCCGACGCCGGATCTCCTCCGCGCTGGCGCCTAACTCAGTGAGCACGATTGACCCGACATTGGGTGCCGCGGTCGCGATCGACAGCAACAGATGCCCCGTGGACACAGCGTGTTGCCTGGTGATCCGTGCCTCCTCCTTTGCGGCGGCGAGCACGGCCTGTCCGGCGGCAGTGAACACTTCATGCATAGATGAGACCTCGTGTATCCGATGTGGAACGTCGTCGGATCCCAAAGCGTTGGAGCGACGGCGGCCGAGCCTTTTACTGTAGCGGTCACCTACCACCCGTCATCGCCAGTGAAGATCAAGGTACTCACCAAATTGGACCGAACGTGTCCGCGCCAGCCGAACGATTACGCACCTGACTCGCGTTCTTGGTTGCGTGGTCTACGCTTGCAGGCCAAGCAAGGAAACGGGTCGGAGGAGGTCGCGAAGCACCATGGAGAGGTCCCTGGCAACGTGGGAAAGGCTTCTTGACGATCTGCACAAAGAGTTCCAACTGCGCGAGGAGGAACTCGGCCTTCTGCACGACATCGATCGGCATCTCCTCGACCACGAGCGTCCCGATGAAGGGCTCTTCGCCGAGATCGTCGTTCGGACTGGGAAGCTCTTGGGATCATTCCGCACCCGGATCCTGCTCAAGCGAGGTCGTTTTCTCGAGAACAGCTACTCCACGGTCGAGGCGGACGTGGGCGAACGTGTTCTCGCGATTGATTCGATTACGAGTCGGTGCTTGACCGAGAACGTGACGATTAACCTCGGGAACCTAAACTCGGAGCTGCCGGCCCAACACGACGACGGCGACCATCGGATCCGACGGAGTCTCGTCGCCACGCCTATCCGTCTAGGTGAAGAGCCCATCGGCGTTCTCAGCGCAGAAAGCACAGAACTGGATGCCTTCATGCGGGCGCATGAGAACGTCATGGCCGCCGTGGCCGCTCAGGTTGCGATAGCGCTTCAACGGGTCCAGTCGTTCGACGTTGACGCGCTCGTCGCCTATGTCGACGCGTTGGTCTTCTCCGACGACGACGATTCGAAGACTGTGATCCAGGCAGCGTTAGATCGCATCATGACCGAGCTCCGCCGGCAGAAACTGCAGTTCAGCGGAGCCCAGATCCTGTTCCACAAAGGAGCGGAGGAACTGGAGATCGTCTACAGCACGAATCCGTCGGACATTGGCTTGACGGTAACGATCGCTGAGTCGATCTGCGGTCGCGCCTTGCGCGAGAAGCGCACAATCGTCGTCGGCGACGTCAGCCGCGATCCCCATTACCGGAGAATGCTGGGCTCGGCCATCCAGAGCGAGATGGCGGTCCCAATTCTGGTTGGTGGCGGAACGGTGTCGATCGGAGTGCTGAACGTCGAAAGCGAAGAGCTGGATGTCTTCGGCGGCTTTAACAAGATCGCCGTGAACAGTTTCGCTGACAGGGTCAAGACGCTGCTGGCCTTTGCGAAGCTACGGGCCGACGTGACCGAATCCCTGGAGTTGCGCAGCACCAATGAGTTGCTCGCTGCTGTCGGAGACCAGGCCAGCAATATGGTGCATCGACTGAACAACACTGTCGGCGCAATGCGTTACCGCCTCAAGGAACTGCAGGCCGCGCAAGCCGACGGCACGCTCGCAGTCGACGACGATCTCAAGGAGTCTCTTGACGCGCTGCTGAGCCTGGCCGATCGGACCCTCGACATGCCCCGCCGGGTTACACAACTGTTGAGCACGGAGGAAAGTGCGGCCGATATCAATCAGTGCGTGCGGGAAGCCGTAGGGGAGGTGGGAATCCCGGAGCGCGTCACGCTCAACCTCCTCCTGGCCGACGACCTCTTGACGCACGCTCCCGCAAACTTCGACATCGTGGTGCAGAATCTCGTCCAGAATGCACTGGACGCCATGCCTGACAATGGCACGCTCACAATTACTACGGCCATCGACTCTCACCCGGCGCTGGCGACGAACTACGTTCGCGTCACAGTGGCAGACACGGGTAGAGGCATCCCGCTCGATATCCGGCCACGCATATTTGATCTACAGTTCACGACGAAGGCTGAGGCCAGGAAAGGCATGGGCCTCGGACTGTGGTGGGTCCGTAACTTTGTGCGACGTGCGGGTGGAGAGGTTGCTGTCAAGAGCACGGTGGGCATCGGCACCGAATTCATTGTGCGGCTGCCCCTCTCTTGATACGGCTGCACAGTAGGCACAACGCACGGCAGGTGAATACGCTCACGTATGTGGAGGTGCTCAATGTCAACTAGCGACAGTGTGCTGATCGTCGAGGACGAGGTCGACTGGCGCGCCATCTACGAGCGTGCTGCGAAGCGTCAGGGATTCACGACGGTCAAGACGGCGGGTGATCTTGAGAGTGCAGTGATACTTCTGGACGAGCGAAAGTTCGCGGTCGCGTTTGTGGACATTGGCCTCAACATCGACGATGACCGCAACGTCGACGGTCTCCGGGTCATGGAACGGATCCGAGCCCTCGGTGACGAGACCAGCATCATCGTGGTCACCGGGCGCAGCGGAGCGGACGTCGTTTCGATCACTCGTGACGCACTGAAGAAATACGATGCATTCGATGCCGTAGGCAAAGTACCGATCGAGCCGGCCGACATCCAGCGACTCCTCGTCGAAGCCCTAAAAGCGTACAAGGAGAAGGAAGCCGCTGGCCGCCCAGCGGTGCAAATTGTCCTGCGAGGCGCGCAACCGCCCCTGGAGTGGGACGACCACATACTGAGGCTGCTTCGGATCAGCCGCGGCGCAGAGGGACTATACGGATTCCTCGAGAGCCTATTCGCCCGCTTCCTTCCAGTCGTCGCACGCCCCGACAGGAGCGCAGTAGTCGTGGACTCCGCCATTGGCGTCGCCCATGGCGTGTACTGGAGTCGCGCCGCGGGGCAGGCGGTGGGGGTTGTGTTCGGGCAAGGACTGGGCGTCGGCACCGCAGTCGAGAACCATGGAATGCTTCTAGACGCGAACAAAGTTGGACAGGTTCTCCACTCCGCGACTGCGGGAGAAGTCAAGGGTTTCGTATACGCCCTTCCCGAACTCGATCGCCACAAGTTCGCCGTCGACTAGCCCAGAGCCTTTCTCTTGGTGGCCCCACGTAAGTAAGCGACACAAGGCCGAGAAGCGAGGGCCACCCCTCACCAATTGCGAGCGTGTCATGGCTAAGATCCTGCACGTCGATGATGAGTCCTTCTGGCGGGACATTGTCAGCAAAGCGCTATCGCACGATCACCTCGTGCATTCGACCGGTTCCTACGAAGGGGCACTGGAACTCATCCGAAGTGTGCGCGACGAGCCCTATGACCTGGCGCTCGTCGACCTGAACCTTGTTGACGACCATGACTATCTCGGCGGCGAGATCCTAGATCACCTTCGCGAAAGCCACCCGAACGTCCGTCGAATCGTCGTAACTGGAAGCCCTCCTTCGGGACCGCTACGGGCACGACTCCTTGACCGCTACGACGTTGACGAGATCATCATCAAGTCCCAGCACGGCCCGCCGGAACTCCGCGGCACCGTGGAGCGCATCCTACGTGGGATGCGCCCTCAGGACGAACAGCCTGGCACCAGCCCACGGATGAGGTTGGCCCGTGAGCGCTTCACAGACTGGGTCCCGTTCCGCGGCCACATCATCCGTGACCTCCTGCGGACCCGGCGCGAGGCCGTCGTAGCGCTGACGCCGTCCGACTCAGCGTGGCGGATGGCGCAGAAGGCGCTCGCGGTCGCGAAGGGCATCGAGGCGAGGTTCGAGTCCGAACGAGAGCGGCTGGAAAGGCTACTTACCACGATGGCCGTGGATGACGACGCCGCCGCGACCATCACCGAGCTCGACCGAGTCGAGGCGGAGCTGGCGAGTCTTGTCCGAAAGGCAGAGCAGGACATCACCGCTGGCTAAGGTCGCGCCGGGGAATTGGTCGATCAACACTGCAGCTTGATCGCGACTGTCCAACGTGGACTGGCTGCGCCTGGTCGACTTGACGCGCGATGCCGTGGGCGGCTCAAGCGACGAAACTGCGGCGCCGTTGTCCTGCCGGACAAACTGATGAAAGATTCCGACCCAAAGCAGCGACTCATTATCACCGCGCACGTCACCGAGCATCCGGTAGAGCTGTGCCGCACGTTCGAGCAATGCCAACTCCTGCGGATCCTCGCCTCGCCCTTGCATGAACCGCCCATGTGCATTACCCGCCTACGAGCCAGCGCGAGATCCGCCTCAACGCCGTCGAGTTCCCGCTCCGCGGTGGCCAGTCTGCTGTCATCGGCCTCGAATGCCATGCGTTCGTAGAACAGGCGCGGCCGCTCGATCCGATCCTCCGTGCTCATCAGACCCTCGTCATCAGCTCGCGTACCACCCCGGCCCACCGAACGGGAAGATCTGAGACTGGTCCAAGCTGCCAGCCCAACGTTCAGTCAGTCTTTGGATCAGCCCCACCATAAAGCTCGCCTCATGCCCCATCGAGTGCGTTTGCGGTCTCCGAAATATGAATTCCCGCTTCAGGCACAGGACAACAGGACAGCGACATCGTGGTCAGTCGGCATAGTAATGTGTATTGACTCGGGCGAACCATTTCTGGAAGATCGAGTCAAGATCGTCGAGTGCCTGGTTCGAGGTCTGGCTGTTCGGCATCTTATGGATGAAGACCTCCGAGTTACCGATACCGAAGACACCGCCGTCGATCCCTGGTTCTTTGAAGATCATGATAGGCAGTCCAGCGCTGAATAGGATTCCAGCCTCAAGCTGATTCCAGGGCGTGGGAAAGGAAACGTCGGTCGCGGACTTGGCTTTGCGGCTTCCAGACCTGAATTCGCCGCTGTGGGCCTTGAACTGCTCAAATCCGAGAATGATGCCTCCCGAACAATGCTTGATCATGCGCAGCACCTCCTTCAGCGGCAAGTCGGTCGGATAGTCGCTGCGTCCAAGTGCGCGCCACTCCAGCTTGTAACGCACGAGCATCTTGTGGATGATGTCGGCGCTGGCCTCTTGGGACGGGCTGAGATTGTCGGGGCTAGGGGCCGAAACAAAGACAGGTATACGCAATCGAGGGATTTTCATATATACCCTTCGGATAAGTATATGTTGAAACCGTTTCTCCTAGTCAGCAGTGAATCGCTAACATGATTCCCATTCAACCGCCGTGCTGCTTCCCATTCGCTTCCCGTTCCTGGCGTAAGCTCATAGAAATCGATGGGGGCCTTCTAGATTGAACATCGGTGGTTGCTGGAGGACGTGTCGTGACTCACGTTCGGATAGAGGTTTTAGGGCGGTTGGCCGTCGCGGTCGATGATCAGCCTGTTTCGTTTCCGCCGCTCGCCGCGCGCGTTCTTCTGCGCCTAGTCGCCGATGAGAACAAGCCCGTCACGGTCGAGCAGCTCCACCGCGATGTTTGGGGCTCACGCGCCGGGCACCATCTGAAGAGGGCAGATCGGACCAACGTACAGAAGCGAATCGGCGTGCTGCGTAAGATTCTTGACCCGCAGCGCCCAGGAGAGGCATCGCGGATCATCCAAAGCGAGGGCGGCGCAACGTTCGCCTACCGGCTGGTGCTTGATCGTGGTCAGGTCGATTTCTGGCAGGCCATCGATCACTGTCGCCTGGCGCAGACGTCGGAGCCGGCATCGGCCCATAGGCTGGCTTCAACGGCCCTCGCACTCTGGCGAGGCGAGCCCTTTGCGGACGTCGCACATGAGCCTTTCGCCGCTGAGCCCCGGCACCTGTGTAAGCGCGTCAGGTTGTCGCTGCGGCGCACCCTACTTGAGTCCTGTATTAAACTGGGCTATTTCGGTGACGCCCGCCAATTGGGACAGGACTTGCTCGCCGATCACCTGGACGATGGAGATGTCCTGGAACTGCTGGACAAGATCCGCTCCACCGCCGCAAGCCAACGGATCTTGTTTGACAATAGGCTTGCCGACTCGGGGGTCAATGTCAGGGTCGTGGTTGGTGACGTGTTTGACTGGCCGGACGACGATCTTGTGATCGGGTTTACCGACACGTTCGACACCTCGATTGAGGACGACCTGATCATTTCGGGCAAGAGTGTCCAGGGCCAGTTCCTCGATCGGATCTACGACAAGGACGTCGAGAGCCTTGACCTCGACTTGAACCGATCGCTTGCCAAAGTTAAGCCAGCGTCCCGGGAGACGCGAGCAAAGAAGCCATGCGGAAAACTGGTCCGCTATCCGGTCGGGACAGTTGCTGTCCTGCGCAATGGGCGGAGGTCGGTCTTCTGCCTCGCCTACAGCAGGATGGGCAACGATCTGGTAGCCCGATCTTCCGTACAGGTGCTACAGGACAGCCTGGCCCAGCTATGGCGAGCCGTGTATCGGCATGGGCAGTTTGCCGAGGTGACCATACCGCTGGTGGGCTCCACGCTGGCGCGGATCAGGGAGGCGGATCATCAGCAGCTGATGGAAGTCATTGTCAGGTCATTCGTTGACACCACTCGTGCTCTTCCCGTCTGCCGCGCATTGCGCATAGTGGTGCTGTCCCGCGACGTCAGTAAGATCGATTTCCAGGCGCTGGCGACAGCTGTCGCAGCGCCTGGACGAGCCGACGTGGCAGTGGCGGGACCGAGGATTCAAGAACGAATCGAGCACGGGGCCGATTTGACCGACGAACCTCGACGTTGAGTTCGATGTCTGTCTTTGACCGTTGACAGAGCGAAGCGCACCCGCTGAGAACCAGCGAGGGTCGCTCTGTCTTCCGCCTGGTGCATCACGGCGGCAACCGGATCATCACAGGGTGGTGTCCTCAACGGGGCCACGCTGGTCCGCTGGATCGACCACATTGAAGGTCGAACATTGCCGAATCTGGGCCCCTAGATGTTGTCTCTCACCCATCCTTCACCGGACACCCGCCTCACGGTGCCGGATCACGAGACTGTCGTGTGGGGGCTCAGGAGTTAGCTGACGGATTGTTGTCAGTGCTTGCTGGACAAGGCTTGTCGTTATCAGGTCATGGTGGACTCGGGTGCTCTTGACCAGGCTGGTGGCCGGGAGTGGTTGGTAGAGCAGCGATATCGGGCTGTCCTTGAGGTACTCGACGGCTGCCCGGTCGCCGAGGTGGCTGTCCGATATGGAGTGGCCCGTCAGTCGGTTTACACCTGGAAGGACAAGTACGCGGCGGCCGGATTGGATGGGCTCAAGGAGCGTTCCCGACGGCCAAAGACGATGCCCACAAGGATTTCTGCCGAGGTGGAGGCGTTGATCTGCCAGCTGCGCCGGGCGCATCCGCGGTGGGGAGCTAGGCGGATTTCCTTCGAGCTGGGCCGCAATGGCTGTCCAGGCCCGGTGCCCTCGCGGGTGACGGTCCACCGGGTGTTGGTACGCAACGGCTTGGTCAAGGCGCAGCAGCAACAGCATCGGCGCAAGTACAAGAGATGGCAGCGGGAGGCTCCCATGCACCTGTGGCAGCTCGATCTCGTTGGTGGCGTGTTCTTGACAGGCGGCCGCGAATGCAAGCTGCTGACCGGGATCGACGACCACTCCCGCTTCGTCGTCGCCGCGACCGTGCTGGCCGTTCCCTCCGGCCGGGCGGTCGCCGATGCGTTTGTGGCAGCGATGCGCACCTATGGTGTTCCCTCGGAAGTGTTGACGGACAATGGAAAACAGTTCACTGGAAGGTTTACCAAGCCACGCCCCGCAGAGGTGCTCTTCGAGCGGCTGTGCCGGGAAAACGGCATCACTGCACGGCTGACCCGACCCTATTCGCCCACCACCACGGGAAAGATCGAGAGGTGGCACCGGACTTTGCGCCGCGAGCTTTTGGATGTGATCGGAACCTTTCCCGACATACCCGCAGCTCAGGCAGCGATCAGCGCCTGGGTGCATACCTACAATCACGACCGGCCACATCAGGCGCTGGACATGGCCAGCCCAGCGAGCGCGTTTCGCCCCAACGATTCCCGGCCCGTCGGTCCGCTGGCCACGCCGACCACCGATCCACTGCAAGTGCCAGCGCCCGAGCCTGTTTCAGCACCGCCGAAACCGTCTGCGCCGCTGCTGGTCTATTCCTCCGCGCCGGGAGTGGAGTTCGACACGATCATCAACGCCAGCGGCATGCTCAACCTCATCCCGCGCATCCAGCGCATCAAGATGGGCAGGGAACGCGCCGGCCAGCGGGCACACGTGTGGGTCGATGAGCTCAATGTCCACATCGTCATCGACGGCCAGCTGGTCAAGACCACCGCGTCCAACCTGGATGCCGACAACCTCGCCGAGCTGCGGATGCGCGGCGCCGCACCAGCAGGGCCGCCACCGGCCGGAGCGCAATCCGTTGCTGCCAAAGACTCCACGGCCGTCATCGAGGTGAAACGCCGCGTCAACCTCGACGGCAACGCCGATGTCGCCAAGACACAGGTGAAGATCGGGCGAGAGTGGGCCAACCAAGACGTCACCTTGCGCATCGATGACCACCTCATCCACGTCATCCGCGACGGCAGGATCATCAAAACACTGCCATGCACCATCCCGCTCAAAGGCGCCACCGCATCCGCGGAGCAATGGCTGTAACGGCAGAACTTCCGCCCGCGGCTGTCGGGCCGGTCAGCGTTCGGCGCCGAGTACCCGACTGCGGCAGGGTCATGGTCACCCGGCAAAAACTAACCATAGGCACCACCCACGCAGGCAAGATCGTCACCATCTTTGTCGAGGACACCCACTTCCGCGTCACCTACGACGGAGAAGAACTGTCACTACATCCACGCCGGGAACAACGCCCAGTTACCCGCTGGCGCGAGAAACTGGGCTGACCCAAAGCATTCGCAGTCCAAAATGCTGTGAGACCCGTCCAGAAACCATTGATAACAAACGGTCCAGGAACTCATGGGCCCTCACACCACACTCCTGGCGGCCACAGGATGTCTGTCCAATCCCGATCTCGCCCAGCTTGGGCTGATCCCACGAGTGCCGCC
This sequence comes from Micromonosporaceae bacterium, assembly GCA_003543035.1. GTDB lineage: Bacteria > Actinomycetota > Actinomycetes > Mycobacteriales > Micromonosporaceae > Rhizocola. The sequence continues at coordinate 28,768 of DPJL01000379.1, forward strand.
TCGAAGTTTCGTGCATACCCGGATATGCCGAATGTGCTCAGAAACCGAGGCAGCCAGGACTACATATCGTGAACGTCTGATTCCGGAACCCGCCAGGATCAACGGAGTCCCGGCAGGTAATTATTCGAACGATGCTGGGGGCGTCGTTGAGCAAACGGTTCTAGGCGGTCCGGACCGACTAGAACCTTTTCAGCGACCTATTTGGACATCAGCTGAACGATCAGCCAGGTGACGACGGCACGGGCCGTTCCCTCTGGACCGCGGACGGTGCAGCGGAGTTAATGGCGGTGTGCGGCGGCGCCGGATTCGCGACGTTGCTGCGCCTGGACGACGTTGCGTAGTGAAGGCGTGCCGGCGGTGTGGATCAGAGGTGTTCGGCCAAGTCGGCGAGCCGGTCGAGTGAGGCCCGCAGCTTGTCCGCGGTGGTTGCCTGGGCCCGCGGTATGCGTTTGTCATCGCGCAGCTGTGTCCAGTCGTAGGTGTGCGTCACACGGGTGCGTAACGCGTCGATCGGCTCGAGTACCCACCGCCACTGATGCCCGGGGGCTGGCTGTCCTGGCTCGCTTGGTCGCCACGCAATGCGGTGCCCTTCGACGAACTCGACCACATGGTTGTCCCGGACGTTGCCTCCTGTGAGCGTCATGATGAAGATATCGCCGACGGCGTGGACGCGCTGCCCGGAAGGGGCCTGGGACAAGTTGTCGTTGCCGTCCCAGCGGGGCTGCTGTGACGGATCAGCGATGAGTTCGAAGATTTCCGCAGCGGGCGCGGCAATCTCGCGGCTGGCCGAGACAATCCGCGCGGATTCATCAGGAGTGGTCACCCCCTCATCGAAGCACGCGACAACCGACAGGTCTGCCCCGGACTCCAGCAGCCGCTCGCACCTATGAGCGAAGGGTCTGTGAGTCAACATCGCGGGTGCCCGTCGCTTCGCGGTGAAGATCACGAGTCTTTGCTGTTCTCTCACTCTGCGGCGGGACGTCGATAGTCATGCTGCGGCGATGCTGCGGCTGCCAGCGAGGAACATGTAGGTCGCTATGGCGATTGCTGCGCTGCCCGTGCAGCCCAGAATCACTTGGTAGTTAAGGCCCAGCGCCAGCGTGGAGCCGAGTGGGATCGCGATCGCGACCGGGGCGAAGATGAATGTGGTGGTGGTGCCGGCCACCCGGCCGAGCAGTTGTGGCGGCGTGAGCCGCTGCACAGCCGTCATCGCAGCGATAACTGTCAGTGGCAGGCCAATCCCGATGAATGCCGCGCCGGTGACGGCCGTTGGCACCGCAGCCGCCGTCTGCGTCAGGACCCCAGTGGCGTAGATGGCCGCGCCCGCTCCCGCGAGCTGTGTTTCACTGATTCTTCGCAACGCCCAGCCGACTGCGATTCCGCCGATGACCGATCCTGCGCCCTGCGCGGCCGCTAGGACACCCATGAACTCCGGTGGTTTGCCCAGCCCTTGTGCCACAAGGGCGTACAACGCTGCCGTTCCGGCTCCCGAGAGGGCGACACACAATCCCGCGGCCAGCACCGGTCGCCTGATCGGCGCATGCTGCCATAGATAGTGCAGCCCTTGGCGTGCAAAGCCTTTGCTGTGCTCTAGCGGGGCCTCCACGATCTGGGGCAGGCGTGCATACAGCAATGCCGAGATGGTGAGGGCGAGCGCGCATACCAGCGCGACCGAATGACCGCCCTGCCAGACGAACAAGCCGGCGCCAAGCAGCGGCGCAACCAGCTTTGCACCTTCGCGCGCGCTCGTCCGCGCGCCGTTGAGCGGGCCGAGCGCTTCCTGTGGCAACAACGCGGGCAGTATCGCCGACTCGGCCGAGTGGCCTAACACGTGGCTGACCCCATACAGGAGCATCACGAGGTAGATCAGCCATGCCTGCCGGGCTTCGCGCACCGTCAACAGGGTCAGCATCACGATAGCCATGGCCATGTCTGTCCAAATAAGAGTCAGACGCCTCGGAAGCCGATCGGCCAGCGCGCCTAGCAGCGGCCCTGCCAGGGTGGGCAGGAAGACACCCATGCCCACGAGTCCAGCAAGGCTTTCTGACCCGGTAAGGCTCATCACCCAAATGCCCGCAGTGGTATTCATCGCAGTGCTGCCTAATCCACCCACCAGCGAGATCGCTATTAACAGGAACTTGAGTCTCATCCGCTCAATCTAAAAGCAGAGGAAGATGAGCTGTCAAGTACGCAATCCCTTGTGCGGCAAGAGGTTTCGGGCTGAACGTGGTCAATGAATCGTTGACGTACGCTGACCGTCATGGACATCTTGCAGTCGCTGGCGGCACTCAATGCCGAGCGCACCGCCTTGGACGCACAGGAACGCCAGCTCATCCTCGCCGCCCGTTCCGCCGGGCAAAGCTGGTCCGCGATCGCGGAGGCTCTGGGGTTGAAGTCGCGTCAAGCCGCCGAGCAGCGCCTCTTACGCCTCGAGGCGAGCGGCCGTCGCGATCCGCAACATGTCCGGCGCAGCCAGTTTCGTCAACGAACCGTTGACCAGTTCGCTGGTGAACACCTCGTCGCCCTCCGGCGCACCGTCCGCCACCTGCGCGACGAGATCACCGCACAGTCCGCATGGGACAGCATCCACCCTCGTGCCGTCCTCGTCCGCCACGCCCTCCAAGCCGCCGCCACCGCATCACCTGGAGCTCTCTACGCCCTGGCCGGCCAGGCCCTCGCCGACCTCAGCACCATGTCCAGCCCACTCGCCGTCCCCCTCAAATCGGCCTACAGCGCGGCTACCCCCACCACATCAAGCACCGAGCCGTAGGGTCGGTCAGGCCTGGCAGCCCACATTGTCACACCGGGGAGATGCTGCCTTGTGCCGCTTGATCAGTCGCAAATGACGCGATCTTTACCTCGGCGTCTTATGTAGGGATCCCGACGCGTGACCGAACAACGGCGCTTGCTCAAGACTTCCACGCGACATAGCGATCTTCGCGAGTTCTCAGTTGGGCGTCCTCAACGGACACCTGCTGACCTGTCTCAGATCCGAACGGTGAGCGGACGACTCCGATGCCGGCCGGGATCAATATCCATCTTGGACGGTGATCGTGCGCGCCACTACATGTTCAGCGTTCCAGATACACCGGTTTGCCACCCGAGTGAGACCGTCACGCTGGCTGTGCTGCTTGCCTCGGCTAGGACGCTGATCAGTTTGCCGGATTTTACTGTGAGTTCTAGCCCGAACTCGATGCGTATGTCGTCGGGGCGGAGGTTTTCGAGTGTGGACCGTACTGTTTCGGAAATTCCTGCCATCATGACTCGCAGCTCATCCATGTTTAGGTGGTGCTGCACCCCGGTGTGTGCGACATCGGAGGGGCCATCGGTGGAGACTCTTGCCCAGATGACCTGACCGTTGGGTAGCTCGACTTGGACAAGGCTAGCCATATTGCGTCCCATTCTGTGATTTTGGAAAATCGGGTCTAGCCCGCTACCTATGTTTGTCGATCCGGGTGTACTTGTTTGGTGGTGGATTTAACGTTTCGTCTGCATCGTGCAGCAGGACGATGACTGCTTCGATGTGCGGCGGGTGATGGCGGGCTGGGACGGGATCTGGCTCGCCTACCAGCATTTGGCTGATGGCGGTCGCCAGGTCACGCCAGGTTTCTGATTGGCCTAAATGTGACAGCTGGGTTTGAATCGCCGCCGTTCCGGTCCGATGTTCCATCGCGAGCACGACGTCAGCTAACACGCCGCAGACCGGCAGAGCCATCGCCAATCTGGGGTCAATGTGGATATTGCCTTGTGTTGCTGCTATGCAGCGCCGCAGCAGTATCGTGTCGACGCTGTCGGCGGCAGAAGATTCTGCTGCGGCGTCACGTCCGTCGAGGATCAGTTTCAGGCCGTCGGCAAGGCCGCTCCAATCTGTGGATTCTGCAAAGAGTTCCAGGAATTGCTGGACGTACCAAGGGTCGCCGCGATCGCTGCGTGCCTCAACGATCGCGGCGATCACTGGGTCCCACCGAGCGCGGTGCCGGACGATTTCGGCGATGGCTTCGCGCTTGTGGTCGATGATCGCGCGTAGGAGGTTGCTGAGCGCAGTCTGGCCAAGGTCGGGCGACATGCCGTTTGGGATCAGTTGCGGGATCAGCTCGGCGAAGCGGACGCCGGGTAGTGCGCTGAGGCGCTCATCGAGCTGCACAAGTGTATGGATTTCGTGGTCTGCTCCTTGCATGATGAGCCTGTGAGCCAGACCGTCGAGGTCGATTGGCTGGCCTTGCATTCCGGCGACCATGGCGGCAGCAACCATGTGGGCAAATCGGTATGGCGATTCAGGGTCGTATCTTGCCAGGGTGCGCGCGAGTAGGGCGTGACCATCGCCGACGGACTTAGCGTCGTTTGACGAGTAGAGCGCGGTCAAGGCCTGGCTTGCCAGCTCTACTGCCAGGGCGCCATTGTCGTTGCGCACAGCCAAATCGGCTAGAGCGCAAAGCGTGAGACCCAACAGAAGATCTGCACCGGCGTCCTCGAACATAGCCTTACACCGGGTGAGCAGCTGCTCGGCTTGGCTAATTTCGCCAAGCTCAATTAGTGGCCGGGTGGTGTTGAAATCTGCTTTGGCGACCTCAGCCGGTGACGCCTCTCTCCGGCGCATACTGTCGGCCAGCGATTGTGCATGATGCAATGCCTCAGGCCATCGGGGAATCCGCATCGCGGCAACAGCCCCGGCATGCAAGAGAGTTTCGCAGGTTGAGGTGGCCAGCGCATGATCCGGTAGCGACGCGGCCTGGCTGATGGCATCATCCACTTTGGTCAGTAGCAGCTGAGGGTCGAGCCCCAGTTCGGCCCGAAGGGCCAAGGCCGCGCTCAAGCCGGAAAGTACCGTCCAGGCATCAAGGCCAGCCCGCTTAGCCCACACCACCTGATCGTCGGCGTGTGGCAGCGCCTCAAAGGGCCTTCCCAGATAGCGGAGCGCGGCGACCAGTTCGCGATCGGCATCGTGTGCCGCGGCTATGTCGTTTCGCGCGATGGCGGTTCGCCTCGCCTGATGCAGCTCGTCGATCACGGCCGCTGCGCGCGGATCGAGCGGCTGGGCTGCCGGGGGGTCCGGGACGTCCCCGTAACGTCTGACTTCCTCGACCAGCGCATGATGCAGGTCGGCGTCGAGGCCGCGTACGAGTGCTTCGGCAGTGGCGCGTCGCCCCGCCGTGGTATAGGAGTAGATCAGCGCGCGCAGGACCTTCACCATCAGGTCCAACGGGCATGGCAGCTGCCGGCGCAGTATGCCAACTACCTCTTCGAGGGCAGGTATGGCGGCGTCATGTCGTTCACTCACCGTGAGGTGTTCCGCGTGGAGCCACAATGCCATTGCCGACACCAACCCGTATTCCTCGCGGTCTGGGATGGTCCATCGGCCGACCGCATTAGCGACGAGGGCCATTAGCGGCTGGCGACAGGACTTCGGTAGCTGCAACGAGATCGCCGTGACGGCACCAGCGTGACGTGCGTCAAAGGAACGAGGAAGCGTCGTGGAGAGGCGTTCGGTCACCGCGGTCAGTTCTCGTGCTAGCCGATCAGTCAATTGATCTGGAACCGGTTCCTGTTCGACCAGCTGCATGATCGTGCGCAGACATGCTGCCGCCGCACCAGGCGTGTCTTGAACGCCGAGCCTGGTGCGGCAGGTCTCTGATAGATCGATCAGCAGTTCAAGCAGCTCCGACAGGTGCTGTCGGGCACCAGGCTCCCGGCTGAGGTTGAATGGCCATGTCGTTGCCCATCTCCACAGGTCGGAGGTGGGGTCGGCGTTTGGGAGCCTGCACAAGTCAAGCAGCATCCGGTTGTGCTGGATTGCCTTGGGATACTGGCCGCAGATGGTGAGCGCCCACAGCTGGCAGAACCGGCCATAAAACAAAAGCTCGTGGCCAGAAGGACACGATTCCAGAAGGTCACATGCATCGGCTAACGGGCCAAGAGCCAATCCCGGCTGATTGGCCTCCATGAGCTTTACCCCGGCGAGGATGAGATGCCCCGCGATGTCTACGGTCGCGGACTCGGACGGGTCGAGGTCAATTCTGCGCTTGGCTTCGGCGATTGTTCGCCGGAGGAGCTCCACGGCCCGTTCGGTCATGCCGTCACGCAATTCGAGGCCAGCGGCTTCAAGCAGCGCTAGGCATAACCTGTGTCTGTACAGCGACAACTTGTCGAGCCGCTTTATTGGCTTCCATGTATGGCTTTCTTCGGTTTCAATCGCACGCTCAGCGGCGATGACGGCTTCCCCAACGCGGCCCAGCTGTCTTGCGCTGTCAGATAGAACCTCCCATGCGATCGCGAGCATAGGCACGCCCCTTTCCGGATCGTGTGGTACCAGCTGCTCCAGCACGTGCACAGCTTCTTTGCTGGCATCGGCACTTTGGTCGAACCGGGATGCCAGACGGAGACGGTCGGCATACATCAGCAGGTTTAGGCCGTACACATCGAGGTGATAAGGGGTCTTCGTGCCCGGACGGCGGCGCATAATCGCCACGGCTTCTGCCAATGTGTCGACCGGGCGTGGATCTAGCCCGGCGGTCACGGTCCAGCCGAGAAATGTTGAAAGCCGGTCGGCGTATGTCTGGGGGTCATCGGCCTCTAGCTGACGGAGGTAATCAATCGCGTGGCCTATCGAGACCCGGGCCTCGCTCAAACGTCCTTGCTGGATGAGGCCGAGGGCCTGTCGCCGCAGACGTGCGACCTCGTGCGGCAGCAGTGTGTCTGGATCACGCTCCGGAAGGTCGGCGCCACCGCGTAAGCGGTGTGCTCGGGCCAAAGCTGTTGCGGCCTCTGGGTACCGTTTGGTTCTGTCTAGTAGATCGGCCAGTTCGGACAGAAGCACAGCCGTGCCGTGGCCGTCCGCGTGTGCCTGAGCGACGTCGATTGCTTCGTGCAAAGCTCTTTCGGCGTAGTCGAAACGGCCGGCAGTTGCATGCCGTTGATAGAGGCCGGCTTGGTATTCCAGCACGAGTTTGTACGCCTGTGGATCAGTTGCCATAGCGGCAAAGGCCATCGAAATGGCTTCGTGCCTCGCCGTGAGTCCTTCCTCATCGAGTGACTGGTGTTCCAGAGCGCGCGCGTACACGTGCAATGCACGGGCGAGCAAGGCAGAGTCATCGGATGCCGAGTCCGAAATGGTGATTCGAGTCAGTCCCTCACTGAACCGGATCACCGGACCCGATTGCTCATCATAGGCAAGATGGCCGAGACTGGCTTGGTGCTCGACCAAATGCCGCAAGTACGCGACTGCCTCCCCTGCAAGCGGAAGCGCCTCAACTCCACGCCCCAGTTCCAGTAAGGTCTCCGCCCGAAACATCTGGAACACCGCGTCGGCACGTGACGTGTCAAGCCGTTCAAACCCTAGTTCGGGGACGACTTCGCGCAACGTGGTAATCAGCCTGCCGGTAACGGAATCGTCCGGCTGACGGTCACGAGCAATCCTGGCGCCGTGCTCAAGCAGAAGCAGTGCACATTCCAGCAGGCCCTGCCTGCCGGTGTTTATGAGGTCCTGAGCCAATTGCCCCGCGTCGGCGGCATCAAGGCCACTGATGTGTGACGATGTCCGTGGATTTTCGCCCAGTACACGCTGTTCGGCAACGTAGAGGGATCCCAAAAGCCGATAGTCCTGCGAACGTACAAGAGCATCGATGCAGTCCTCGGTTGCCTGCTCGACGGGCTCCGGATTCGTCAAGGTTTGTCGCGTTCGCAATAGCAGCACCAGAGAGTCGACCGCTTGCCAAGCAGTGGCTGAATCAAGAAGTGCGCTGAAGTAGGACGTGACGGACTGAATGGCCGGGGTCTCGGTCAGTACCTGAATCAGCAGTGTCTCGGACAATCGGTCGAGCGGCAGCGGTGCCCACCAGCGCATGCCCGGTTCTGGCGGCGGGTAAAGGTGCCGGAGTAGCTCAGCCACCTCCGCTGCGTTGCTAGCACACACATTGAGTTTGAAGACGCTGGCGAGCGCCGTCACAGCCTGCTCGGCGGTACGCGCGGGAAACAGCGTGGGCGCCAATAACGCCTGCCCCGCTGCGGGCTGATCACCGCCGATGCCAAGTTGCCGCGCAGCGAGCAGGAAATGCTTGCGTTCATGGGTTACGAGCGGCCGCAGTGGGTCGGACCAGTCGACGGCGCCGGAAGGCAGCTCACCGTGCTCCTGTTCGTGAAGGGCGACGACCAGGGCCAAGGCATGCAAGCTGAGCGCCTGACGATGCTGTACTGCCTCAGCGAGTAAACCCGACGGGACAGGGCCGGCCCGCTGCTGTAGTCGTTGACGGAACTCGCCTAGCGCAGCAGAGAAGCGGTTGAGAGACGAACCCGAGTCATGCGCGAACGGGCCGAGGTCGACTGGTTGGGTATCGATGAGATGTTTCGCCTCACCGCCCGGCGCGAACGAGTTCCACCACGCGCCGGCGTGACGGGCCAGCAGGAGGATTCGTACGGACGCTGGCGGGACTGCGCTGACCAGGTGCGAAATTTCTCGGCCAAGCCCTTCGACGTAATCCAAAGCGATGAAGACCCGGTGTCCCCGCTCGGCCGCAGCGGAAATCGCCTCTGCGACATGACTCAGACCGAGAGGATCGTCGGGCTGCCGCAATCCGGCGACCCATCCCTCAGACTCGAGCCGCCCTGCGACTTCTAACGCGAGGCGGGTCTTGCCTACGCCGCCTGGCCCGCATACCAACTTGACCAGATCTGTTCCGGGCCGGTTGTCGCGTGCCCACTCCAAGAGTGCTGCAAGCTCGGGCCTGGCCTGAAAAGGGACTATCTGATGGCGCGGATCAAGCCACCACGACGGCGGCGGATTCGGCGGCGGTTCCGCCCGTTTGAGCGGATGGGAGCTGCCAAAGATGCGGCGGGTGAACTCAGCTCGCCTGGTGGCGATATTCCACCACATCGATCCGGGAGGATGCTCCAATGCGTTAAGTGTCATCACCTCCGGAAGGCAGGCAGCCAACGCGTTGCCCGGCACAATCCAGCCGCCCGCAGAACGCTGGCCATCGGCAGTAGTCTTTACCACGCCACAAACCGCGCCGCTATCGTCGATCACGAGACCGCCGCTCATGCCTGGAAGAATTCGATCGGACTTGACTCGCACCAGCGGCGGTGCGCTAGGGCCAACGACCTCCAAACTCATCGCATGGACGCCAACACCCACGGCGGGTGTTTCCGCAACGAATCCGAGGGCAAGAACTGTCGACAGTGGCACCGGTCCGCGTGACGAGCACAAGGCGATCGGATGGTCTCGAACCACTTTGACTGTCAGCAGTGCCAAATCCGGGGCCGCGTAGGTGGGGCCAGCGCCAGGTTCAGACGGCAATAGCCGCATCTCGCCTACATCGAGATCGGCATCGTCCCAGCGCACCTGCACTCGAGCCGGCGTGACGCGGTGGACAACATGAGCACACGTAAGTACCTGTTTAGGCAACACGAAAAAGCCCGAGCCGGCAAACATGCCGTCTATCAGGATCTGCACCGTACATCGCTCGGCGAGCGGCAACACTGACTGGATCAGCAAGCTCTGTGCGTCTGTAGCCATCTGCCAAACCTCGCCTCCAAGAAGCTCATGCACCCGCTCCGATCTCGACCGAGACAACAGAACACTCACTCAAGTAACCGGTAAACATCACCGCACAAAGCCTGCAGCCTGCGGAATACAGACTTACCTATTGAAGGACCCATGCGCTTCCGCCAACTGAATGGCGCGCGACCACGGTTGGTGACAGCTCGATGACGTTCCGGTGGAACCTCTGCGGCGCGGTGCATGCCAGCCGGGGCAAGGCGATCCACTAGGCCGGACGGCCGGGCAGAGCGCAATCAACAGGCACAAGACGGCATCAGCAATCGGATCGTTGAGGCCATGGTGATCGGCGTCGGTTCGGACATGTCGGTCCTCCAGCGGTGAAATTCACTCATCTGTCTAACCGCCGTTTTGTGGCTCCAATGTAGATATATGTGTGTCGAGATCAGACTGTCGCGTTAGCTGTCTGACCAGGACTCAGTTCCCATTCAGCGCGAACGAAGCGAGGGAGGGGCGCAAACCTCCAGGCGATATCCGGATCTCTGCCGCGAAAACGGTGTGGAGCACCTGCTGACCGCACCGTACTCACCCACGACCACGGGCAAGATCGAGCGATTCCATCGCACCCTGCGGGCTGAGTTCGACACCCGCCGTGTGTTCACCTCACTGAAGACCGCGCAGCAGGCCCTGGACGAGTGGGTTGAGTATTACAACACCAGCCGCCCGCACCAGTCCCTCGATGACGCAACCCCCGCCAGCCGCTTCCTATCGGCAGCCTCAAACACGTTGTCCCGCAATGATTCCAGGCCGCCGATGCTGCCGGTGCAGCTGGCCCCGCCAGACCGGTCCGGGCAGGGCTGGGTGACCCGCAAGGTCGCCGTCAACGGGGTGGTGTGCGTGGACTGGCAGCAAGTCTCGGTGGGTAAACACCGGGCCGGGCAGCGCTGCGACGTGCTGGTCACCGATCAGCTTTTGCAGTTCTGGATCGGCAGCGAGCTCCTTAAAACCGTGGCACGCACCAGCACTGGCATCATCCGCAAGAAGAACGCTGCCGGAACCGGCAAACGCCGGTAACATCGAACCGACCGCCACATGGCCCGAAACGATCTCGTTCGGCTGAGGGACGAGCGATGCGTCGGGCTCGTAGAGAGTCAACAAGGGCTCGACCCGCCCGGAGTTGAACGCCTCGGCGAATGTGCCGTGGAAGTACTCGGGTCTCGTCTGTTTCAGCGGACTCACCTTCGCCCTCGCTATTTCCGTGCGGTCGTCAGCACGGCGTCGATGTCGAGCCGAAGCGCGTCACCTTCGAGGAAGGGGCGCCACGCCGTCGTCACGTCGCGTTCGAGTACCGCGCGTGCGTCGTCGTCGATCTGGCCGACGGGCCCAGCCAGAGGTGTGCTGGTCACGTACTGCCACAGGAACTCGCTGGGCGGCGGGAGGAGGATGCGTAGCGGCCTGGTCTCCACCGAGACAGATCGCAGACCGGCGCTCTCCGCCAGATCGTGCAGCTCCCGATGATCGTGAAGCGAGAAGACCTGGCGCATGAACGCGGCCACTTCCGGTGCCACGTGACGCGCGAGGGCCTGTTCCAGAATCTCGAAGACGGGAGGAATTGCTCCGACCGTCCCGATCGCGACGCGTCCCCCGTCCCTGAGGACGCGTCGGATCTCGCGCACGGCCGCGGACCGGTCGAGCACGAACTGCATGCCGAGTGAGCACGTCACCACGTCGAACGACGCGTCCGGACATGGGATGGACTCGGCGCTCGATTCGTGCCATTCGATCGAGGCGGGTGCCACGGAGCGGGCGACGGCAAGCATTGCCGGGTTGATGTCCAACCCAGCCACTGCGCCTGCTGCGCCGACCAGCTTCGACGCGCGTCTCGTCACGACGCCCGTGCCGCACGCGACGTCCAGCACGCGCTCACCACTGCGCAGGCCGGCCACGTCGAGCAATGCGGTTGCCCACGCATCGCCGATGGTCGGAACGAAGTAGCGCTCGTAGTTCTCGGCTGCGTTGCCGCCGTATTTCTTGAAGGAAACCGCTGGTGCCGATCGGGTGTTCATGGCTCGCTCCTTTGCTAATCTGTTGCTTGCGCTAAGTATCGGAGCGGTGACATTGAGCATGAATGACCGCGACAGCGAGATCCATGACCGAAACGTCGGGCACCCGTGACCGAGGTCGCCGGGCGCCCGGAGGCGCTGCATCACGCGTTGGAGCATCTTCGTCTTGAAGGCGCCATTTTCTTGCGCGCCGAGTACTCGGAGAGCTGGCTTCTTGAAGGCCAGGGCGGGCCGATGTTCGCCGCGATGATGCACCCCGGGTCCGAGCGACTGGTGTTGTTCCACGTCATCGCAGCGGGACGGTGCTGGGTGTCGCGTCCGGGCGGCGAGCGCTACTGGGCGAGCGCCGGCGAGGTGATCGTCTTGCCGTACGGTGACGAGTTCTGGATGGGCGGCATCGAACCGGCGACGCCGACGCACATCACCAGCGTCGTCCGGTCATCCGCTTTGGCGGTGGCGGGAGTCGGACGGACGTCGTGTGCGGTTGCCTGTACTCAGAGGACCCGCTGTTCGATCCGGCTCTGGCCGTGTTCCCGCCGGCGTTCGTCGTCCGGCTGGCCGAAGGTCCAGCGAGGAGCTGGTTCGACGCGTCCATTGCCTACGCGCTGGAGGAGTCGTCGGGTAAGCCGTCGGCTCCCAGATCGACAAAACTCCCCGAGTTGTTGCTCGTCGAAGCGCTCCGGCTGCATCTCGCGGCGGCCCCGGCGGTGGAGCGCGGCTGGATCGCCGCCCTGCGCGATCCCGTGCTCGGCGCGGCGATGGCCGCGATCCATGCGGCTCCAGCACGTAATTGGACGGTTGCGGACCTCGCTGCGGAGGCGTCGGTGTCGCGGTCGCTCCTGAACGGTCGCTTCCGCGATGTGCTTGGACGCTCGCCGATCCGCTACCTCAACGAATGGCGCATGCACGTGGCGCAAGACCTGCTTGCGACCACCGACAACACGGTAGCGGCGATCGCGCACACGGTGGGCTACGAAGCCGAAGAGGCGTTCAGCCGAGCGTTCAAGCGGGCGCACGGGCGTTCCCCAGCCTTGTGGCGTACGGCTCGGGTGGGCAGGAGCCTGGCGGACTGAAACTGGCGGGATGCGCGACGGTGAAATCGGTTCTTGGTTCATCCGTGTTCCCCTCGGGAAAGCGCTGGAAGAACAGTCGCGGGCCCACACCTGAGGGATCACTGCATGCGAACGCTGAACCCTGACGCTCAGGCGGCAGCGCGCGATCGAAATCGTCCCAAGTAGCAAACCCTTCCGGTGGCGGCGGTACGACGTACCCCAACACCTCGCACCAGAAACGAGCGACACGCTCAGGTTCTGCACAGTCGAAGGTGACCTGGAACTGCTTGACCGACGCCATCGGTCCACCATAAAGGCGGGGTCTTTGTCGTCTCCACGGGCCCGCCAGATCGGAAGA
>DPJL01000379.1:42081-42286 GCA_003543035.1 Micromonosporaceae bacterium
CGCCGCTGGCTGTTGTGGCGCATGCGCCCTCGGCGGCCATCTCCTCGGCGATGTCAAGGTCGCCAAAGCGCCTGGCCAGGCTCGCGACCACCCGGCCTGATGGGACTCAACACGAGTCGCCGGTTTGCTATACCGGATCACAGCAGGAAAGGGGAATTGGATGACGGAGAAGTCTGCGTCCGAGCAGATCGATGACATCATCGGG
>DPJL01000178.1 GCA_003543035.1 Micromonosporaceae bacterium
TGATGGTGGTATCGGCAGCCAGCTTTACAGGCGCGGCCTTCGCAATCCGCGCCACGATGGACGGGCCCATCGAACAGTACTCAGGCGCCGCCTTGTCCGCGGCCATCGTCTACACGATAGTGATCTTCATACGGCCGCTGATCTCCCCACTGCCCGCAGGCAGCGCCGCGATCGCATACTGCTGGATCATCGAATTTGCACAGCTCACCCCCATACCCGCGGCACTCTCCCAACGCAACTGGCTCGCGCGCCAACTGCTAGGCGCCCAGTTCGACCTCATTGATGTTGCCTGGTACCCCGTCGGCGTCATCCCATTGGTCGCCGCGCATTGGTTCCTCCGTGCCCGCGCACGTTCCCAAACAGACCCGACACCCGTTGAGTCCTAGCTAAACTCCCAGCAGGATCATCCGGTTACCTTGGTGTCGTACACCATCACCGTCAATGTGACCCGCCGCCACACCTGGCACAGCGGCAGAAACCCAATCCAAAACTTTGCGCACCTAATGAGACTGGCCGACTGCTCAATTGCTGAGACCACACCGCGTCTCACGCTCGACGTTGCTCAGAAACGGCGAGACCCTACAGCTGTAGTTTCTCAATGGATATGGCGCTTTCTCACAGACATGGCGCCCTGGTTGGCGCCCGCGCCATCTCGGTGAGAATTCCTTCGGCGTTAGTGTCGGATCTCAGTGATCATGGCGGTTTCTCACCGACCTGTCACCCGGACCGACGGATTCTCACTGCGACGCCTTGCTGCCGGGGCAGTTTCACTCGATACGGTGCATTTCTTCTCACGAGACATGGCACTTTCTCGTTTGATCTGGCACTTTAAGATCCAAATCGGGCCTGCTGATCCATTGGGATCTACTTTGGATGTTCGGATCGCGGCTTCGGAAGTTCTGCGCCGGAAGCGGTCGACGTCCCGGAGTCGACGATCCCGGCGCGGTGCGCCCGGCCCCATTCTGGGCTGAAGGTCCCTCGCCTGCCACGCTCCACAGACCGTCAACCGTGAAGCCCGCGGCCGACGTCCGCTTGTCAAGAGGCTGGGCGCTCTCTCACTGGCGAAAAGCATTCAGCGGCCAGGATCCGACCCGGACGACGGGCGCCACTGCCGCCTGATCAGCCCGTACACCCACGAGTCCGACACCTCGCCGTTCACGACGCAGTCTTCCCGCAACGTCCCTTCACGCACGAATCCGAGCTTTTCCAGGACGCGAGCAGATGCCGTGTTGCGCGTATCGGTCTCGGCCTGGACTCGATTCAGGTCCAGCGTGTCGAATGCCCACTGCAGCAAGGCGCGCGCGGCCTCCGTCGCGTAGCCGTGGCCCCATGCCGCATCGTCGAGGCAGTAGCCCATCGACGCGCTGCGATAGTCAGGGTTCCATCGGGTCAGACTGCACCAGCCGATAAATGCCCTGTCGGAAACACGGTCGATGGCCAGCCGCGCCCCGCTGCCTTCGTCCGCCATTTGCTGGCAAGCCGTGATGAAGCGTTCGGCGCGCGCTCGTTCGCTCCAGGGCGGCGCGTCCCAGTAGCGCAGCACGTAGGCGCTGCTGTGCATCGCGAAGAGGGCGTCCGCGTCTGCGCTGGTCACGGGGCGCAGTAGCAGGCGAGCGGTGTGCAGCGCGGGGGTGGGCAAGGACATGAACGCCATGTTGCCTTGTCATGAGGGGCGGCCGGGCGGCAGGGTTGTCCAAAACCTGGCAACCTGGCTAGACGCTGAACCGCCTGGGAGGACTCGCCATGACCGAAGCTCCGATTGACGCCGTCGACGCCGGCGGTGACGACGATGATGCCGACCGGAAGGTTGTCGAGCATGAGCGAGCCGAGCTGCGGAAGCTCATCACAGGGCTGAGCCCGGACGATATCAAGTCGGGCGGCTGGTTCACCAAGCTCGTCGCTCAGGCCCTGAGTTCCTACACCGATAAGGTCACCTGGCAGTACTTTCAGGAAAGGTATGAGGGCGTTCCCGCGGACGCCATCGTCGACCAGCGGATCAAGATGGCGGCTCGGTATGCCGCGCTCGAAGGCGGGCTCTCCGCCGGCTAGCGAACAGGATCGCCCCGGGGGTTGGATCGTCCGGGCGCAGCAGGTGTTGCGCCTCCACGGTGAAACCTGCCTCCCGGAGCCAGTCGGCTACCCGAGACGGTGGGCGGTGGTGCACGTCCGCGGGCATGGGCTGGTTGTCGTACCCACTTGGCATTTCACCGACGTGGAAGCCCACGGCCAGCACCCCGCCGGGTCGCAGGACGCGGTGGAACTGTCCGAGCACGCCCGGCACCGCCTCGTCCGGGATGTGGATCAACGACCACCACGCGAGCACTCCGGCGAGGGAGCCGTCGGCGAGATCAAGGTTGGTCATCGATCCGACCTCGAATCGTGCATCTGGGTGCTCGCGGCGGGCGATCTCGATCATCGCGGGGGATAGGTCGATGCCGAACGCGTCCGCGCCCAGCTCCCGCAGCAGCGCGGTGGTGTGCCCCGGTCCGCAGCCGATGTCGGCGACGGGCCCGCCGCCGATCGCGCGGACCAACTCGGCGAACAGCACGACCCCCGCGCGAACGTGGAGCAGCCGGTCGAGCAGGTCGCGAGTCTCGTCGGCATAGCTGGCTGCGATGGTGTTGTATGAGTTGCGGGTGTCGTTCAACCAGGTCATCACAAGACCGTAGCCCTTCAATAGACGTGCGACCGCACCAGCTGGGAATGTATCTAAAAGGCTTTGGAACGAGGTAAAGGACCTTCACCTCGCCGACGGTTTTGCCCCCCGACTTGACTACTGACTGCTGCCCTCTTTCGAGTCTGCTAGCGCGGAACATCATCGGCCGTTGATGGTGTGACGGTAGGTCTGGACGGGCCTGGAAGAGCTCGACCGTTATGAGCAGTAGTTTCGTACACCGTCCATTGCGGAGCGATACGGCCGGGATCGGCCTCAAGCCTGTCGATAGCCTCGTCAAATTCGGCGAAGGCAGCACCGCATCGAGGGTGGTCGCGATGCCCGGGTAGTGGTCGAAGCCCAGGACAGCGTCGGCTTCCGGGAGGCTGTCGGCCAGCTCACGCCCATAGCGCTCGGCCATGCACCCGGTCGCTACCACCTTGGCGCCCGGGCCTGCGGCGGCGAGCAGTGTCTCGATCGAATCCTGCTTGGCCTTCTCCACGAAGCCGCAGGTGTTGACGAGCACCACGTCGGCCTGCGCGCCGTCAGTGCCAACCGTCGCCGCTGAGCCGTGCGGCCAGATCCTCGGAGTCGACCTCGTTCCGAGCGCAGCCGAGGGTCAGCAGGGCAACTTTCTTGGGCATCGTCAAGGCTACTGGCTCGATACACACACCCCGCCCACAATGTGACCGTGCGACGATGTGGCCATGGCCACGAAGGAACCCGCCATGAGACCGACCGGCGCGGACGTGGAGGAGTTTTTGGCCTCCGTGCCCGACGAGAACCGCCGCGACGACGCACGCAAGGTCATGGCGATCATGCACGAGATCACCGGCGAGCCGCCGGCTATGTGGGGCCCAAGCATCATTGGCTTCGGCCGGTACCGGTACCGCTATGAAAGCGGTCACGAAGGTGAGGCTCCCGTTGCGGGCCTGTCGCCGCGCAAACCGCACTTGGTCGTCTACCTCATCGGCGATTACGCCAAGAAGTACGCGTCGACGCTGGCGCGGCTCGGCCCGCACAAGCTCGGCAAGAGCTGCCTCTACCTGAAGCGTCTCTCCGATGTGGATGAATCCGTGCTACGCGAGCTGATCGAGCGCTCAATGCGCGTTTCGCGCGGGGTCGGCCGGGCCAACGCCTGAGGCTCGCCGCCGCCCCCACCGACGCCACACCAAAGCGGCCCTGGGCCAGCGAGACCCTGCCAAGCCGCCGAAAGCGCGGATTCCTCACCGCCACAGTCGATCGCGCCACAGCCGATAACTAACGACCAGATTGCTACTTAGTCGCAGGCACCTCGACCCAGGCATTGACTAGCGTGAGCGCCGGTCCCTACGCGACACGCTCGATCGCATCGGCGCCTACGGATGAGCGACGTATGCCGTCTTGGTGTAGGGTTCGCAGTTTCGTTAGCAATTCCGCGGCTCAGTCAGGACCGTTGGCGCGCCGCGGGACGGCGACCCTCGTGATGGCGAACTTCACCAGTCGACTCGCGAAGGTGCCACGTTCGCGGCCACTCAGTCGAGACAGAACTCGTTGCCCTCGATGTCCTGCATCAC
>DPJL01000177.1 GCA_003543035.1 Micromonosporaceae bacterium
GGCGCACCCTTCGCCGCGATGCTCGTGGAGAACAATCAGGCCACGATTGTGGCCGATCATGTCGGGTTCCGGCACGTCTACGCGATCAGCCGGCCGGGTTGGTCGGCGGCGGCCACCTCGGCCCGGGAGCTTGGCCATCTGGGCAAGGTGAAGCTCGATCTTGAAGCGCTGAGCGTTTTCCGGCTGGCCGGGCACTATCTCGACTCCGACACCGCCTATGAGGGCGTGAAGAAGCTGCCCGCGGCCCACTATTGGAAGCTGCATGATGGCGAGCTGCAAACCTTCCGGTTCGCTCGGGAGGAGACCGCTGCCAAGAACGGCGATGCCGCCGACGCCCACGCACAACGACTGCGCGAGTTGGTTACGGGCTTTCTCGACCACCACGACGGGGTCAGCATCGAGCTTTCCGGCGGTCTGGACAGCCGGATGGTGCTGGCGGCCGTTCCCAAGGACCGCCGCAAGAAACTGACCGCGTTCACCATCGTGAGCGGTGGCGGGAAGGACGCGACGGTGGCGTCGCAGTTGGCCCGGCACTACAACATGGGATGCGACCTTGTCGATGTCTCCCGGCTCGGCGGGCTGACCCCGGCTGAGGCTCACGGCCTCGCCACGGCTGCGGCAGAGCGACTCGACGGGCTTGGCCGGCCGCTCTCGGCGGCGGTCTTCCATTGGGCCGAAGGGCAGGTGCCGCAAGCGCCCAGGCTCAGCGGACACGGCGGCGAGATGGCCCGGGCACTCTTCGGGCCGGGCGTGGAATTCGAACGTCCACACCCGACAGTGCGCGCCGAGGTAGTGGAAAACTACATCCGCCGCTGGATCGTCTCCAACGACGCCGTCCCGGATGAGGTGCTGGATCAGGATTTCGCGGTGCAATCACGCAAGTTAGCGATGAGCCGCCTGGCTGAAGTGTTCCTGCGCAACCAGACCGATTGGCTGGGAGCGCTCAGCGATTTCTATCTACGGCAACGGATGCACCGGTTCGGCGGGATCACCATCACCGACGGCGTCGGCTCCCGGCTGACCCTGAATCCGTTGACTGATACCAAAATTTTGGCGCTCGCCGCGTCGGTGCCGACCAGGCAGCGGGCCGGTTCGCGTTACGCGGTGCGGGTGATGGATCGGCTGGACCCGGAGTTGGCTCGCATCCCGCTCGGTTCGGGGCTGCGCCCGATCGCACTGGACCGCTCGGTCACCCTGACCCGCAAACTTGGCGAGAACACTTGGCGCGGCTTCCTCACCAAGGCCGGCAGCAAAGTGATGCGCACCTTGCATTCTCAGCGGCGGGCGGCCGCGGGCGCACCGCTACTGGCCGACCTCGTGGTGCAACATTGGCGCACCGACCCCTCGCTGGTGCAGCCGGTCCTGGCCACCGGGCTCATCAGCGAGGAGTGGTTGGCACGGCTGATAGAAGGATCAGTCGGCGCCGACGCCACCACGGTCGACTTCCTGCTGAATCTCGGCGTTATCGCCAGTTAGTTTCCTCGATCGGGCTCTTGTTCAGCAGCGGTCGCCACCAGAGCTCGTTTTCCCGGTACCAGGAAATGGTTTCGCTTATCCCCTCGGCGAAGGAGATCTGGGGTTCCCAGCCAAGCTCGGTGCGCAGCTTGGTGGAATCCAGTAGATAGCGCCGATCGTGCGAGGGCCGGTCCGGGACGATTGTCTTCAGTGACGCGGGCAGGCCGAGCTCGGTGAGGATCAGATCGGCGATGGTCTCGATGTCAGCCTCAACCCCGCTGCCCACAAGGTATGTCTCGCCCACGCGCCCATCCGAGAGCACCTGATCGATAGCCCGGCAGTGGTCCTGGACGTGCAGCCACTCGCGCCGGTTCCTCGTCGACGCGTACATCGGCAAACGCTTGCCCTGCAACGCATTCGTCACGAACAGCGGGATGACCTTCTCCGGGAACTGGTATGGCCCATAGTTGTTGGAGCAGTTGGTGATGGTGATGGGGATGTCATAGGTGTGGTGATAGGCCCGGACGACATGGTCGCCGCCCGCTTTCGCAGCGTTATAAGGCGTACGGGGAAGATACGGCGAATCCTCGGTGAACGCGCCCGGATCGTCGAGGTCCATGTCGCCATAGACCTCGCACGTGGATATCTGATGGAAGCGCCCGATGCCCACCTTGCGGCATGCTTCGAGCAGCGATTGCACACCCATCACGTTGGTGGAGAAGAACTCGCCCGGTCGCAGAATGGCCAGACTGTTATGCGATTCGGCGGCAAAGTTCACCACCACGTCCACTTTGTATTCACGAAGTAGATGCTCGGCCAGTTCCTGATTGCGAATGTCACCCCGAACGAAGTTGACACCCTTGGGTAGCGCGTCCAAGGACGCCACATAGGTGAGCGCGTCCAGGGTTACGAGGTGGTCATGAGGGTACTTATCACTCCAATAGCGAAGGAAGTTTGAGCCTATGAATCCCGCGCCGCCCGTCACCAATAGTGTTGTCACGGCGGGCCAGAGTATCAGTTTCCAAGTTGTCACCAGCACATATAGCTGTCGGGTTACTAACAGTAAGCGCCGCCATTCGAGGCTAGCCTGACGCGATGTCTTACCACGGTTGGCTCTCAGATCGGTTGGTCCGCCTGGACCAGCCCGATTTGGCGCCTGATCCCGCGGTGCTTCTTGCACACGACGGCTTTCGGGCCGTCGTGCGAAGCCAGGCCTTCGCCTGTGTCGCCGGCGCCGCAGCAGTGCGGGCCGGTCACTATCGCTTCTGTTCCTACCCCGAGCTGGGTGGGGCGGAAAGCATCAAAGAGCTAGCCCAGGATTTGCGGATATTCATCGAAGAGTTTCCGCTTTCCCCAGACCGTTTCGCCTCGTGTGTGGCCTCTTTTCGGGAGCCGGGCGGTCTGGGCCCGATCGAGTTCGAAAAGCTGCTCTGGGCGACTCTGCAAGGTTTGCACGATCTGGATGAGATGCCATGGGATCCCGCAGTGTCGCAGGATCCGGAGGACAAAAGCTTCTCGTTCAGCTTCCACGGCAGGTCGTTTTTCATCGTCGGCATGCACGCCGGTTCGCCGCGGTGGACCCGCCGGCTCGCCTGGCCGACCCTGGTCTTCAACGCTCATTCGCAGTTCGAAGAGTTGCGCAAAGCCGAACGCTTCGCCTCGATGCAGCGCACCATCCGGCGCCGTGACTCCAAATTGCAAGGGTCGTCCAATCCGGCTCTGCAGGACTACGGAAACCAGTCCGAGGCGAAGCAGTATGGTGGCCGGGTTGTCGAAGCAGACTGGCAGTGCCCGTTTCACGCCCGCGCAGAGGATGGCTCATGAGGATCGACCGGCAGTCCGGCGCAGCGGTTTCGTTGCCGAAGGGCGCGACGCTGCGTCTCACCGACCCGTTCGGTGAGCAGGTTGCCGATGTTTACGCGGTCGCGGTCGATGACCCAACTCACGCCCTTTCATCGGGCCGCTCGCTGGACTATGCCGAGAAGATCTGGCTGAGTGAAGGCGACATCCTTTACAGCAACCGGTCCGTGCCGATGCTGCGGATCGGCCGGGATCTGGTGGGGCGGCACGACTTTCTGCTCACCCCGTGCAGCCAGGAAACCTTCGACCTGCTCTATCCAGATTGGACGGGCTATCACCCGAGCTGCTTTGAGAACCTGTGCAAAGCGCTCGGGCCCTATGGTGTTGAGCCATCGCACATCGGCACCACCTTCAACGCCTTCATGAATGTGGTCGTCACCGAAACCGGTGCGCTAGACATCCGGCCGCCGCTGTCCAAGGCCGGCGACTACGTTGAGCTGCACGCCGAGATGGACCTCATCGTCGGGCTGACCGCGTGCTCGGCGGAGATGTCAAACAACGGGACGCTCAAGCCCATCGACTTTGAGGTGTCGGGTTCTCTACACCCGGCACCAGGGGCTTTTGACACGTGGGCTCGTTAACCTGAGTCGGTGCAGAGCAATGATCGCCCGCTGCTGGTTTCAGCCGCGGGTGAACCCCTCAGGACTAACGGCTTAGCCGGCGGTGTGACCCTGCTCTGCCGTGGCGCGGTGGACGCGCACGGTGCCCCGGTGAGCGAAACCGAGTTGGAAAGCCGGCTGCGCTCCGGGGAAGGCCTGGAGCGACTCGGCGCGCCCAATGCCGCTGTGCTGATCGAAGGGGATCGGGCCACGATTGCGGCCGACCACGTCGGCTTCCGCCACATCTATGGCGCGAGCCGTCCGGGATGGGCGGCGGTGGGGACATCAGCACGCGACGTCGCGTCGCAGATCGGCGCCAAAGTCAACTTCGAAGCCCTTGCGGTGCAACGGATGGTGGGCCACCACCTCAACGAGGACACGGCCTATGAGGGAGTGCGGAAGCTTCCAGCGGCCCATCTTTGGCGGCTAGCCGAGGGCGAGCTGAATGCCGAGGCCTATCCCAAGCTGTCGCTGGTGAATTTCACGCCGGATCTGGTGGCCGTGCACGCGGCCCGGCTGCGCGAGCTGATCTGCGGATTCCTTGACACGCATGATGACGTGGTGCTCGAGCTGTCAGGTGGGATGGACAGCCGGCTCATTCTGGCCGCGGTGCCTGCCGATAGACGCAAGGAAATCACCGGGTTCACCATCGTGCACACCGGGTCGGCCGACGCGCCGGTGGCCCGGCAGCTCGCCGAGCGCTATGGCATGCGGCACATCGAGGCCGACCTGGGCGAGATAGCCGCCTTCGATCCGGCGGTCGCCTATGGACTCGCACACGCGGCTGCTGTGCGCCAGGACGGGATGGGCGCACCACTATCCGCGGCGGTCTTCGAGTGGGCGGAGGAGTCGGTCGCGCAGGCGCCCCGGCTATCCGGGCACGGCGGGGAGCTCGCGCGAGTGGGCTACTACCTGTTGCAGCCCAACCGTCCAAAGCAGACACCTCAACTGGCGGACCGCTTCTTCAACATGTGGTTTGCCAACAATTATGGGGTACCGGATTCCACGCTCTCGCCGTCGTGGGCGGCCGAGTCCAGGGACATCGGCTATCGGCGCGTGCGGGAAACCTTTGCCGCGTATGAAGATGTGGACTGGATGACCGCCATGGACCACTTCTTCCTGCGGGAGCGGTTGCAGCGCTGGGGCGGTGCCACCATCACCAACGGCGTCGGGCATCGGGTCACGCTGAATCCGTTGCTCGACCGCGACGTGCTCACCATCATGCTGTCGTTGCCACATCGGCGCCGGTGGAGCTCGCAGCAAGCGGTCGAGGTGCTGAACCATCTGGATCCAGAGCTCGCCAGGATGCCCCTCGGCTCAGGGATGCGGCCGCTCGTGCTGCGCCGGCCGGCCGCGGTGACCCGGGTCATCGGTGAGACTCCGCTGCACAAATTCGCGGAGCGGGCCGGGCGCAAGGTACTGCGGCACCGCCGCGGCTTGCGCCGCTACGCCGCTGGGGCCCCAGTCATGGCCGAGCTGGTGGTCGCGCATTGGCGGGAGAATCCGGAGCTGGTCGAGCCAGCAGCCGAGTCCGGTCTGATCAACCAGACCTGGCTGGATCGGTTACTCGAAGGAGTGGCCGATGCCGAAGCGGCCAGCGTCGACTTCATGCTCAACCTATCCGTCCTCTTAACCGCACTCTGAACAGGTAATTTTCATATCCTGCATGACACTGTGCAGGATTTGAAAGAAAGCCCTCTGCTCCGATGTCCTTACGCAGAGAGAGTCCTGGATGAGATGAGTGCTTACTAATTGTAGTCAATGTTGGGTCAATCAGTAGATCGTCGTAACGTATGCAACGTAACCTTTCGGCGGCCCGGCATGTGCTGGGCAGGGACAAAGGAGTGAACATGCTCGGACTCGAAACCAAACTGTCGAAGGCCTATGAGGGCAAGAGCGCTCAGGAACTCGCGAACGCGCCGGTCACGGCCATCCAGGGAGTGTCCGAAGGCGACGCGGAGCTGCTGCTGAAGGCCTTCAACATCAAGACCGTTCGCGACCTCGGCACGAACAAGTTCTTCCGCTGGGCACAGTCGATCTCGAACCTCGCCGACTGATCTCCCCCAAAAACACTTTGGCCCCGCCGGCATCCAACCGGCGGGGCCAAAATTTTTGCCGTTACTTGCCCGCGCAGCTCGCGAGCAGGGTCATCGGGATCCAACCGGCGGCGGCGGTCGTGAAGGCCATGGTGGCATCGGCCGGGGTCTTGGCGACTTTGAAGAGAGCC
Organism: Micromonosporaceae bacterium; assembly: GCA_003543035.1. Taxonomy (GTDB): domain Bacteria; phylum Actinomycetota; class Actinomycetes; order Mycobacteriales; family Micromonosporaceae; genus Rhizocola. The sequence goes on from DPJL01000177.1 coordinate 6,142, forward strand.
GGGTCCGCGGCACCGGCTTCGATCTTCGCTGCGGTGGTCAGCAGTGCTTCTTTGAGGTCCACCTCGTTTGCGGTGGAGGCTGCCGCGGCCGCACGCATATCGCCGGCAATGGCCCGGAGCTGGGCCTGGATGTCGGCTTTCGCAGCCTCGGCCTTCGCCGCGTCATTGCTGCCATAAGCCGCCGCGTACTTATCCTGAACCGGTTTGACCTTGTCGAGCGCGGCTTTGGAGATCTCACAAGGGCTGCCCGTGGGGACGGGCGCAGGCGTTGCCGACTTGGTGGCCGCGGGCGCGGTTGAGCTGGACGTCGGGGTGGGGTTGGACACGGTGGGGGCGGCTGTGGAGCAGGCTGCTGCAAGGAAAAGGGTGGATAGCGCAATGGGCGCGATCAGGCGACGCATGGGGGGCCTCCGTCGTTGAGCCAGGACATGCACAATGCCCGGGCAGCATAACGGTGATCCTCTAGCTGGGCCAGCCGAGCCGCCAGGCGGAGCGGGTGCGCCAGACGCTGAGCCACGGCTCGCGCTGAGCCGCTGCACGGACCGCCACACCGGTCTTGAGCAGCAGCTTGCCAATGCGGGCACGCCCTGGTGACCAATGCTTGTCAACAAAGGTGATTTTGCCCTTGAGGAGCATTTCCACCTTGCGAGCCGAGGTCGACGATTTGCCGCCGAGATGGACCACTCGAGCCGCGGGAACGAGCACCGGCCGCGCACCGATCTGTGTAGCCCGGTAACACAGATCGGCGTCCTCGCTGTACATGAAGTACTGCGGGTCGAAACCACCGAGGCTGGCGAAGAGCTCGCGGTCCACCATCAGCAGGCAACCGGACACCGCCGGGACCGGGCCGGGTTGGGTGCGATCGAGCCCGGGCAGCTCCTCGGAATTGAACAGACTGCTGTATCTGGCCAAAGTGGACAGACCGGTGGCGAAACACAGGTAGGACCACAGCGTCGGGAAGCCATATCCGGCAAGGAAATCGGTGCCGTCTTCGCGCACCGTGCGTCCGCCGTAGATGCCGTGATCGGGGTGCTTGTCGGCGTACTCTACGAGCTCGGCGACAAAGGGGCCGTCCGGTTGGGTGTCCGGATTGAGCAGTAGGACGTATCGGCCCCGCGCCTGCTCGGCGGCAAGGTTGACGGCACGGGCGAAGCCGAGGTTCACACTGCTGCGCGCGACTGTGACGCCAGGGAAGGCGGCGCAGATGGCGTCAGCTGACCCATCGGAGGACGCGTTGTCGACCACGATGATTTCCGCCGAGACGTCCGCGCATACGTCCTGCAGGGACTTGAGGGCACTGAGAGTCAGCTCGCACGTGTTGTAGGAGATGAGCACGACACTGACGTCGATCATGTGTGACCCCAGGTGAGAGTGTTACGCCGGGACATCATCTCGGCGCAGAGCGTCACCGCCGCATAGCAGACCCCGGCCGGCCACAGCCACGGCCGAGGCAGCACAACGTCTTTGAGCCACGACGAGTGGTTGGCCGGACGAGCCGCGGACATGGTGCGCATGGTTCGGTTTCCCGAGCGGACGCGCGCAAGACGGCGGATCAGTTGGAGTGTGCGGCGAGGAGCGGTGACAGTGGTGACGACGTCGTCCAGATGCCGCTTCTCGTGTGCCTCGAAGAGCGAGTCGAGGAAGAGGTCGTCGGCGATCATCTCGGGAAACTCGTCGAAACGGGACCGGCCGGCGGCGCTCAACGCGATGACTCCGCGACCGAAGAGCCCATCACGGAAAACCGGCAGCCGCTTGTTCACCGCGTAGTACGCGCGCACCGGCAGACCGGAACCCTTGGTGACGACACGTCGCCTTCCCGTGGCCGCGTGCACACCGGGCTGGGTGGTCGCATGTGCGAGGGCTCGAGCTTCGGCCGCGGAGAGCGGGATATCCGCGTCGAGGTAGATGCGGGCTAACCGGGTGGCCATGCTGTCGCCGGCCCGTAAAGCGGCCGCCTTCCCCGCTTCCGGCAGGTCGATGACCAGTACACCCGGAATGGATTTGGCGACAAGAGCGGTGTCATCGCTGCAACCGTTGGCCACCACGATGATTTCGAACTCATCAGCAGACAGACCCTCCGTGAGCAGGGTCAGATTGCCGCCGATCCGCCCGGCCTCGTTGTGGGCCGGGATGATGATGCTGGTCATAGCTTTGCCCGCTCGGGATCGGAGACCCCGGAACGGGGGGCGGGGATGACCGCTCGGGTCAGCCTACGCGCCAGCAGACGCCGCCAGGTCGCAAGGTAGGGGACGGCTTGATGTTCCCATGAAAGCAGAGTCGTAAAGCGCTCCAAGCCGATCCGGCTCATCTCGGCGCGCTGCTCGTTGTCCCGCAGCAACTCGTCGAGCGCCTTGGCAAACTCGGCCGGATCACCGGTGGGCACGTAGAGCGCGGCGTCGGCGGCGGTGCGACGGGTCTCGAGCAGGTCGACCGCAACAACCGGAACCCCACGGCCCAGATATTCCACCGTTTTCGCCATCGTGGACAGCTGGTTCATCCGAGTCGCCAGATCGGGCTGAATCGCACAGGTGGCTTGGCGCAGCAACTGATCGACGCCCTGTGGGCCCAGCCAGCCGGTGAACTCCACCACATCGTGCAGCTCGCGTTCGGTGACGAGTTGCTTGAGCGCCAACAACTCTTCGCCGTCACCGGCGATGATGAGGCGCCAACCCTCGCGCCCGCGCAACCGGGTCAGGTCGTCGGCGGCGAGCACCGCACCACGCACATTGTCTTGTGGCCCAAGCACTCCGAGGTAGACGATGCGCTGCAGACCGTCGTCGACCGGTGCGGTGCCGAGGGTGAGCTCACGTGCCATCGGCCCGTTGCGGACGACGGACACCTTGTCCGGCTTAACCCCCCGGCTCAGGGCAATGTCGCGAAAGGACTCATTGGTGGAGAAGACCGCGGAGGCTGTCCGCATCGTCAGCCACTCGAAGAGCTCCAGCGTGCGGTAAACGATGCGGCGCGGGTTGCCACCGCTGCGGGTCGCGTAGACCTCGTTGCAAAGGTCGTGGTGGTCGAAAACCCAGGGCCGGCCGAGCGCTCGCATCAGCAACGCCAACGGCCAGTACACGTCTGGTGGGTTACACACCTGAACCGCATGGGCCCGCCCGGCCAGCACCTCGCCGATGAGCCGGAAAGCTATGCAGGCAAAGGACCAGAGGAACTCGAACACGAAGGACAGAAAACCCGAGCCGTAAACCGGCACCGGATAGGGCCGTAGTCGCGTGTTTCTACTGCCGGGCAACGTTTTCAGGCTGCGATCGCCGCGTGGAGCGATGACCGTCACCTCGAAGCCGGCCTCCTCGAGGGAAAGGCACTCGCGGATGACCCGCCGGTCTCGCTCGGCGGGAAGATTGGCGATGAGGATGGTCACGTGCGCTGACACGGCACCATTCGCTCACGGCGCCCTGAGCTTGGGCAAGGCAGTGTGGCGTGTCCACATGTCTTGTTATTGACAAGCATCATACTTTTGGTCAGGGGGTTACGGCTCCAACGGTTTGGATTGCCGCCCGGTCCCAGGAGTAGTACTCCGCAATGGCTTTGGCGTCCGTGCGGCATCGCTCATAGAGTGCGTCGTCGCCGAGCGCGTCAACGATGAGCGCTGCCAACTGTTCCGGGTCGTCCCCGTCGACCAGGCGGCCATAGCGCGGTGCCTGGATTATCTCGGGCATGGCGAAACCGTTGCGGCCGATGCAGGGCAGCCCGCGCGCCAGCGCCTCGGCGAAGACGATGCCGAAGCCTTCGATCCGGGTCGGCAGCACGAAGAGGTCATGCGTGTCATAGAGCTTGGCGACCTCGCGAGTCGGGATGGCGCCGAGGAAGTTCACGCCTTCGGGCACCCGGTCCATCCTCGGCGGCCCGGCGATGGTGAGCGTGACCCCCTCGGAACGTAGCTTCTCGAAAGCGGCAAGCACCAGGTCACCGCCTTTGGAGGCAAAGGTGCGGCCGACAAACAACAGCTTCTTGCGCGGCCCGCTGCGCTCTGGCAGCGGGTTGGTGTTTCCAGAAACCAATCCGGGGTGTACCACGTGAACCTTCTCCGGCGGCAAACCCGTGTCCCGGATCAGGCTGTCCGCCAGCCATCGACTCATGGCGATGACTCCGGTTGCGCGTTCGTAAACCCTCAACTGACGTTCACGCCGCCGTTGCATTTCCTTGGTGCGCAACACCCGGAAGACGTCCATTCCGGAGTCACGCAAGCTCAGCAGCGCGTCGAAGCTCATGTCCTGGTACAGGTAGAACGGCTGGTCGACGATCGCGAGATCCTGCATCTGCAGCACGACGTCCACGGGCTGAGCCTTCGCGGCCCGGCTCAGCTGACGCCGGGCATACCGGTCGGTCAGTGCGCCCTGTTCCCAAAGTGAGATGAGTTGACCATTCCGGTAGCTCAGGTGAGCCGTTTGCAGTAAACGGCGAACCGGAAGGGAAACATTGACCCCTAAATCCACCAGGTCAGCGTGGGCGCGCAAGGCGGAACGCAACTCCCACGGCGTTCGTGACCAGGTGGAAGCCGCGTCACGATCCCAGAGGCAGGCGAATCCGATGCGCATAGCTGGTAATTCTGGGCCGTCATCAGGTGATGGTCATACTCGGGATGGCGGTCGGCTTCCCGACAACGCCCCTTGTGTTAACCGCAAGGCTGGTGTGACCAGGTGCGTGATCCGGCAGACTGCATGTTGCCAGGCTCGTCAGCGACCGTCAGACTCTGTGGCGAAGTCGTTTGACTACTCACGGTCTTCGTTGAATTTCTGAAGGAAGGGCGACATGGATCTCTGGGATGTCGCAAAAGTAATGTGGCGACGCCGCTGGGTCGCAGTGCCGTTGCTGCTGCTCAGCGTTGTCGCAGCCGTCTTCGCCCTCTTGACGGTGCCACCCGACTACACCGCCACAGGCAAGATTGCCGTGCTGCCGCCGAGCCAGGCGACCGGCGGGGCAAAGCCCGGTGAAACGGCGATTATCAATCCCTATTCGGTGGACACCATCGCCGAGCTCGAGGGGTTGAACCTGAATCGGGCGGACATCAAGCGACAGATGATCGCCGAAGGTCTGTCCGGTGACTACGAGGTCACCGTGAAGGCCTTCGGGCTGACGGTCATGGAGGTCATCGTCTCGGCGAAGAGCCAGGAGATGGTCACCAAGACGCTCGACCGGCTCCTCAGCATGGTCACCACCGACTTCGCTCGCTATCAGGCCACCCTCAAGCCGGGTGAGGCGATCCGCGCGGACGTTATCGACTCGGGCGAAGAGATCACCGTCGTGCGGACAGTCGGCAAGCGCACGCTAATCGTCATCGTCGGAGTGGGTCTGCTCGTCACCGTCGCCATCTCGTTGTGGGTTGATGCGCTTGTGCGGCGCCGCAATCTGCGTATGCCGGATCTTCCCGAAGCACGGGCCGTCGTGCCGGTCAGCCCGGCCGTGGGCCTCGCCTCGGCCGGGCCCCCGGTGGTGTATTCGCCCAATGCGGCCAACGCGGCCACGGTATCCCTTGCCGATGAAGGCCGAGACGACAACGACAGCACCATCGTGCTTCCGCTCGCCGGTGTGGCCTGGTCCAACGCTTCGTCAAAGGGCCAGGGGGGCAAGCGGAACACAGGTGACGCATCCGGCGGCGCCAAGGCCCGGTAAGGTCGTTGTCAATGTCTGAGCAGGTGTTCACCCCACGGCTGCTGGAAGGCGCAACGGCAACATATTCCACGCAGCAGCGGCGGAATCTTTTCGACGTCGGCTTTCTCGTCAGCATCATGGTGATGCTGCTCAGCTTCATCCCGTCGCCACTTGCCGTGCCTGCGCTAAGCGACCTCGGCCATCCGGGGACGCTCGTAGCCATCTTTCTCTTTGGCGCGTGGGCACTTTCACGCACCCATCCGAGGTTGGTGACCCGCGGCTTCCAGCCGATGCGCTGGATTATGTTCCTGTTCCTGGCCGC
>DPJL01000380.1:0-31051 GCA_003543035.1 Micromonosporaceae bacterium
GACTCCACCGTGGCCCGGGCCAGCTCGGGCTCGCCGAGCGCCCGGGGATCGCGGCCACACAGGTGGGGCAACCGCTCGCGGGCGGCAGGAATGTCCCCGCCCGCGAGCGACTCTGCCATCAACCGGCCTTCCCGGCGTAGCGAGCTGCCACCGAGCACGGCCCAGGTCGTGGCGGCAACGACGGTGAAGCGTGCGAGCGGGCGGTGGGCGGTGGCCTGTTGAGCCGCAATAGCCAACGCCACAGGCACACCCACGGCTATGGCTGCGAACGCGGCGCCGTCACGGCGCTCCGGCTTATACAGCAGGCGTTCCAGAGCACCCGCGGCCTTGCCGTAGCCCGCGACCGGGTGGAACCGGCGCGGGTCGCCCACGAGAGCATCCACTGCATACCCCGCGAGCAACCCGGCCGCGTCCACCCACCCCATGCGCACCCGGGTCTTCACACCTTCGTGCGCACAGGGCGCTCGATCACCAGACGCCGCAAGGTATCCGGCACTGTCGCGGATCCCGGCCCACCCCGCGCCACCCAGGCCGCCACCTGTCCGGTGGTCTCCTCATCGAGGACTCCACCCAGCCAGACCGGGCGCATGCTGCGCCCGCTTCCGGGGTGCACAACCACCACATTGGAGTGCTCGCACACGTCAAGACAATCGGCGACTCGCACCCGAAGGCCAGCCCGCTCAAGCTGAGCGAGCTGTCCCTCGTGGTCGGTCTCAGGATGTTTCTCGGTGCCGCAGCAGCAGCCGCGACAGACCGTCACGGCTATGCGTTCTTTGCTCATGTTGCGGAGGTCGCCTCCACCGTGCGCACCGCTTGTTTGCTGCGCAGGCCCGCTAGGCCGAAGCCGACCCCAAGACCGGCCCACAGCACGGCGATCGCCATGAGCGAGAAGATCCGGAAGGTCCACAGCAGGTCGGCTGGGGCGTTGATCGCATCCGGTGAGTTGGGAAGGAGAAAGAGCACAGCAAAGCCAAGCAGCACAACGCCCACTGTGGCTAGCTGACGCACCGGCTCGGAAGCCACCCGCTTCGCAAGTGAAGCGGACACCAGCCTCGCCGTGAGCATTGTCGCAATCCCGATCACGATGGCCGCAAGCCATGCCGTCGTACGGGCGTCCACCGTGTCGGGGTCACCGACTCCGGGTGGATTGGCTGGGTACCGTAGGAAAGGCAACAGCCCGACCCCGAGGAACCCGGCAACGGCGAGCCGCAGCGACCGCCCCCACGGATCCGCTTCCGGCTGGTTCCGGTGCAGTATCGCGTACACCAAACCGAAGATGATGCCGATCGCCAAGCCGGTCAGCGTCGCCGCGATGAGCAGACCGATGTGTTGCACATCGCGGGTGAAGAGCTCCGCACCATGCTCCTCGCCCGCAGCGGCGGCTTTTTCGTGCTCAAGCGCGATGGCCCGGTCGATGGTCGGCTCAGCGAGCAAGAGCGAGACAAGGCCGGAGAACAGACCGGCACACGCGCCGGCCAGGCCACCCCGGCCGATGTAAGTCAGTGTGGACACGTTCGTCGCCCCGGCCATCAGTGGCAAGCGGCGGCGAACAGGTGCCGACCGTCGTGAGTGAACTCGTGAATGTAGTTATCGCTGCGCGCGGCCTCACCCAGCGCAGGGGACAGAAGTGCACCCTGGTCGAGGAAAACCACGTAGAGAATGAATAGCGCCAGGACCACCAGAACACCGGCGATGACCTGATCCCGGAGCCTGCCGGCTACCGCCGCGGTCTCGGTCGACGTGCCACTTGGCACCGTCACTTCGGACATGACAACCTCCTCTTCGGGGTTCACCGCCCCGGGTTGGGATGACGACGACGGGTCAGTTCCTGGCTCCCGGGCTGGAAAAGCCCGGTCACAGTGGCGGGACCGTCCCGGAATCGCACCGGGTTCCTGCAGCACCTTCGTCTTGCTATGGAGTTAGCTGCCATCACCTTGCCAGCAGGCGGGTCAGCACGTCAAACCCGCCTACGGGTGACTGTGTGAATGATGATGATGACCTGGATCATCGGGGTGATGGTGCGGAGTCTGTGCCGCACCGACTTTCGACTCGAAGCCCGGCAGGCCGATGCGGTAAATACATGAATCGCAGTTCATCCGGATGTCGCCGTTGAGCGCTTCCTCATAGCGCTCGATGACAAGATCGGCCAACTCGTCGGTGTCGCCGAGGACACGAGCGCACCGCACCTCCACATCGGAGCGGCCGGTCGCCCAGGACTCCGCTTGCGCTTGAACCCGATCCGGCAGCACGCCGGTGAACAGAAAATACGGAAGCACCACGATGCGCTTTGCCCCGAGCGCGGCGCACCGATCGAGTCCGGCGGGCACGCCGGGCTGAGCGAGCGACACGAAGGCAAACTCGACCCCGGCGACTTCAGCGGTCTCCGCCAACAGGCGGGCCACCTTGGCGACTTCCGAATTCGCATCAGGGTCGGTCGAGCCACGGCCGACCAGCAGCACCACCGATTCCGTGAGCTGCTCGTCTACTTCGGACAGTCGTTCGCGTAGGAGAGACAGCACGGTGGGGTGTGGGCCGAGCGGCCTACCGTAGGCAACGGCGAGTCCCGGATGCCGCGACTGCTCGCGGGCCAGTGCGGCTGGGATGTCACCCTTGGCATGCCCAGCTGCCACCAGCATCAGTGGCACGGCAGCGATCCGGCGATGGCCGTCGGAGAACAGACCTGCCACCGCATCCGCGAGCGGCGGTGGGGAAAGCTCGATGAAGCCGCCGGCCACCGCGACTTCGCGTGAGGCGAGCCGCTTGCCGACCCGGTCGGCGAAGGCCCGGAACTCATCCGCTCCCGCCTCGTCGGAAGTCCCGTGCCCGGCTATCAGCAGTGCCGGTGGGGTGGACACGCTCAACTTTCCCCCTCTAGTGGATCTCCATAGAGCAACGCATTCACGGCCGCGGCGGCCACCGCGGAGCCGCCTTTGGCGCTGACGTTGGACAGTTGCGGCAAGCCGTTGCGCCGCAAGGCTTCCTTCGACTCGGCTGCGCCGACAAAGCCGACCGGTAGACCGATCACCAATTGCGGCCGCACACCGGTTTCCGCCAGGCGCAACAGCTCGAAGAGCGCGGTGGGAGCATTGCCCACCACCCAGATCGCGTCGTGCGGGTGTTCGGCTGCGGCGAGGCGGAACCCTGCAGCGGAGCGGGTGAGCCCTTCGGTTGCCGCGAGTCCTTCGGCTTCCGCCGAACCGACCAGGCACAGCGAGGGATAGCGCGTTACTCCGGCGGCGACCATGTTGACGTCAACGATGAGTGGCGCACCTTCCGCGAGGGCGGCCGATGCTTCCTTCAGCGCTTCCTCGCTTAGGACAAGGTCATCGAGCCAGCCGAAGTCCGCGGTCGTGTGCACGATCCGTTCGGCAACGTTGCGGCTGTGCGGCGCCAAGTGAGCAGTATCCACTTTGGAACGCAGGATCCTGTACGACTCCGCCTCGATGGGGTGGACTGTTCTGGTCATCGCGGGCTCTCCAGCACCATCGTCATTGAGATAGCGTCGACCGGGCAGATCTCCACGCATTCCCCGCATCCGTTGCACAGATCGGTTCTCGCGTGCAGGGTCCCGCCGATCGGGCGGATGGCGTGGGTGGGACAGGTGAGCAGACAGGCACCGCAGCCTTGGCAGCCCTCGAAAGTCACCGAGGCATCCACTGGTACCCCCTAGGCGTGACCATGCGCCCGGCAACAATCCTGGTCGTGCTGGCGCCGACGATGACGACCGTGTTCATGTCCACGTCATCGGGGTCGATCGTGGCGAGTGTGGTGACCTGAACCTCTTCGCGAGCACGAGACGCTTCTCGCACCAACCCGATAGGCGTGTCGGACGGACGGTGCAACCCTAGGATGCGCAACGCTTCCGGGAGCTGACGTTTCCGCCGGGCACTGCGCGGGTTGTAGAGACACACGACCAGGTCGGCTTCGGAGGCCGCGTGTAGCCGCCGTTCAATGACCGCCCATGGCGTATGCAGATCGGAGAGCGACAGGTATACGTGATCGTGCCCAAGCGGTGCGCCGAGTAGCGCCGATGCCGCAAGGGCAGCCGTGATCCCGGGCACGGCAACGACTTCAACATCCTCGGTGGCGAATTCGAGTGCGGGCGAAGCCATCGCGTACACACCGGCATCGCCGGACCCGATGAGCGCCACGGCATTTCCCTGCCGGGCAAGCTCGACAGCGGTGCGAGCTCGTTCCTCCTCGGCTCCGAGCCCGGACGCGACGAGCCGGGTACCCGGCCGCAGCAGATCCCGCACCTGCGCGACGTACTGGTCCAGTCCCACCACGATCGCCGCCGCACGGAGCTCAGAGGTGGCTCGCGGCGTACGCAAGTCAGCCGCTCCCGGCCCGAGACCCACGATCGCCAGCCGTCCCCGTGTCGCTTGACGTGTGACCGCAACCGTTGCCATGGCTGATGCGGTTTTCGGCACCACGATCTCAGCGGAGTTGCCGGCGGCCAGAAGTGCAGCCGCTTCGGACACGCTTGGCGTCCCCACCGCGGCACGGACGACCTCGGACGGATTCGGCACCGGGACAGCACCGAGTTCCGAGGCCGGATAGGTGAGCATCGGCCAGCCCTTGCTCTCCGCGTACGCCACCAACCCGGGTTCGTCCGCTTTGATATCAGCGGTCGCTATACAGCGCACCGATTCGGGCGCCAGACCTGCCTCCGTGAGGACACGCTCGACGAGTGCTGCGATCTCGCTTTGCTCCACTCCCCTGCTCGCACCGATTCCCAACACCAGCGATGGCGGATGGAGCACCAAAGGGCTTCTCATCGAAGACGGCGGGCGTACATCGTTTTCGGTGAGCGCGCCGGAGAGTGTATGCCCGCCGGGCCCGGCAGCACGATCGGTGACATAAACGGCGTGGGCGGCATTGGGATAATCGCCGACGTTGGGCGGAAGTGCGGGCAGCGGCCAAGGCATGTCGCTGTGCCAAGCGATCGGCTCGCCGTCGAGCATGGCCCGGGATACGGCGGCCAGTCGATCGGGGTTGCCCACCTTGAAGCCGAGCGTGTCCAGGCCTGGTATGTCAGCGGCGTCGGTCCCGGTGGTCACCACCGGTTGTGCGCCAAGCACCTCCGCCACCCGTGCGGCCAGAGCATTTGCGCCGCCGCCATGCCCACCGATCAGGGCGACCGCGAACTTAGCCACTTCGTCAACGCAAACGACACCGGGGTCGGTGTGCTTGTCCGCCAACAGTCCAGCTACCAACCGGACGGTGGCGCCGGTCGCGAGGAAGGCGACTATCGCGTCGCTGGTGCCCCAAGCCGATTCAAGTTGGGTGCGGATGGGTCCATCGTGGACGGTGCATTCGTCCGGCCACGCCTTGGCGAGTCGTTGTGCCGCTTGGCGTCCTGATTCGGTCGCCCAGACAAGTCCGATCATGGCAACACTCCCGAGAGGACGAAGACCGGATTGACGGCGGCGAGCCGATGTGACCCGTCTGGCAGAGCACTGAGCCGAGATGCTTGCAGCGCAACACCTTCGCTCTCGTAGCCAGCCGATTCAAGGATGGCCAGCGCGGGGCCCACTCGGTCGACTGCCGCCAGCGCGGTAACGAGCCTTGACGGACGCCGTGCGGCGCAAGCGGAAAGTGTTTCCAAGCCGCCGCCGCCGACGAAGACCGCATCCGGATCAGGCAACGCGTGCAGGCATTGCGGCGCGGCGCCTTGCACGATCTGCATGCCGAGCCCGGCCGAGTTCTGTTCGATGAGCGGTATGGCCTGCGGGTCGCGGTCTACGGCGATCACCGCCGCGCCAAAGGAAGCGCACTCCACCGCCACCGAACCTGAGCCGGAACCGATGTCCCACACCAGATCCCCGAGGCGTGGACCCAGCCGAGCCAACACGTAGGCACGCACCTCCGCCTTGGTGATCATCGAATCGCGGTGGGCATAAGTGGATTCCGGCAGCGCCCACCCGGCCGGGCCGAGACCGGCACCCGCGACCCAGCGAGGTCCGATTGTCCCGGCGCGCGCCGGATCCAGCACGATCACCACGTTCGGGTCGGCCCAATCGCCGGAAGGATTCTCCACTGTCGAGATTCGCTCATCGGGCGTGCCAAGTCGCTCGGCCACGACGAACGTGCGCGGAACACCGGCGAGAGCGGCTCCCAGCTCGGCCGGCCCGGAGCCGGGAGCGGTAAGCACTGCCACTTTGGGATGTGCGCGGCATACGTTCACCGCGCGGCGTAGCTCCCGGCCGTGTGCGGAAACCACGATCGCGTCATCCCACGGCAATCCGGCGCGTGCGAAGGCCGCCGCCAAGCTCGACACCGAAGGAAGCACGGTCAGCGAGATCCCGGCTGCGCGCAAGGCCCGAACGATCCCGAAGAACCCGGGGTCGCCACTCGCAAGCACGACGACATCACCGTCATGCGCCGCGATCCGCTCGATAGCGGGGGCTATCGGGCCGAGCACGATTGTTTCGACTCCGGTGTCCACATCGGATAGATGGCGAGCTCCGCCGACGACCAGTTTCGCGGAGGCGATCGCGGCCAGCGCCTGCGAGCTGAAGCCACCGCCGTCGTGGCCGATGACCGTTACGCGGGCCATGACACCCACTCCGGTTTCGTCGCGGCCACAACGGTCTTGCCGGTGAAGTCGACCATCGCGACCTCGGCGCTCAGCACACCTTTCGTGAAGCGGGACAGCACTTCTTTGACACCCGCGCACAGGACATCGCCCGCATTGCGCAGAATCCCGGCGGTGTCCCACAACTCGTAGGCGTGGCGTGCGGTGTTCGCCGTGTCCACCTCCGAGCACAACGCGGGCGAGCCGCCTACCTGCGCGGTGATGCGGCCAAGCAGGCCGGTGTCCACTTGCGACCTGGTGTAGTGGGTCATGAGTACCCCGGCGGCAAGCTTGGTCAGCTTGCCGATCATGCCGACAAAGACCACCGCCGTCATGCCCCGATCGGCTGCCACGCGCAAAGCGGCGCCAGTGAAATCGCCCACCTCGACAAAGCACACATCCGGCAACCCCGGCAGCAGAGCCATCGCTCCGGCCTCAGTCCGGCCACCGGTACAGAGCACGATGGTGGACTCACCTTGAGCCGCTGCCACCTGAACCGCTTGCATCACGCTGGCTCGCCACGACGCGGTCGAGAAGGGCCGCACAATCCCCGTCGTACCAAGGACCGAGATCCCGCCGAGAATGCCGAGCCGACGGTTGGTGGTCTTGCGGGCCATCCGTTCACCGTCGGGTACCGAGATGACGACCTCGATGCCGCGCTCCCCCGCCACTTCGCTCACCGCCTGGGTGATCATCGCCCGTGGCACCGGATTGATAGCCGGCCCGCCGACCTCCAACCCCAGCCCGGGTTTGGTGACCACTCCCACCCCTTCGCCACCCGCGAGCGTGACGCCCGAGCCCTCATGCCAGCGCACCGTCGCCGTCAGGTGAGCACCGTGGGTCACATCCGGGTCGTCCCCGGCGTCCTTTACCACCACCGCTTTCGCCGCATCACCTTCCACAGTGGACTCCTCCACCGCAAACGTGATTCGGCGGCCCGAAGGCAGCGCCACCTCCACCCAGCGCGGCGCCTCTCCGGTCGCCAGCAGCATCGCCGCCGCCTTTGCCGCAGCGGAGGCACACGTCCCGGTGGTCCATCCGGTGCGCAGCGCCTTCGGCCGCACCTTCGCCGTACGTGGCAGGTCCGGCTCGCGAAGCTCGGGCGGCTCGTTCATTTACTTGCCCCGTAAGGCTTTCCGGGCAGCCGGCTCGGCCCGGCGGAAGCCATGGAAGTGGCCGGGGTGATAGAGATGGCTGCGCGTGCCGGCTCCCGCCAGCGCTGCGCCGACCAGAAAGAGCGTGTGCTTCCATAGCTTGTGTTCCTTGACCGCGGCCTCGAGCGTGCCGATGGTGCAGTGCAACACGAGCTCTTCGGGCCAGGTGACCCGGTAAGCGACCACCACGGGCGTGTCCTCGGCGTACCCGCCTGCGAGAAGCTCGGAGGTCAACTGGCCCGACCGTGCCGCTGAAAGGAACACAGCCATCGTGGTGCCGTGCTTGGCGAACTCGCGAATCGACTCGCCCGGCGGCATCGGCGTCTTACCACCCTCGAGCCGGGTGAGAATCACCGACTGAGCCACCTCGGGCACGGTCAGCTCGCGTTGTACGGCAGCTGCCGCTGCGGTGAAGGACGAGACTCCGGGAATCACCTCGGTTGGCAGGCCCAACTCGCGGCAGGCGTCCAGTTGTTCGGCGAGCGCACCCCACAGAGCCGGGTCACCGGAGTGGATCCTGGCGACGATGAGATCATCGCGCGCGGCTTCCTGATACAGGGCAAGGGTTTGCTCAAGCGTAAGGGCGGCAGAGTCCACGATCCGGGCGCTTGGTTTCGCGTGTTCCAGCACGTCCGGATGCACCAGACTGGCCGCCCAGATGACCACATCCGCGGCCGCGATGGCTGCGGCGCCTCGCAGAGTCAGAAGATCCGCTGCACCGGGGCCGGCACCGATGAAGATGACTTTCACAGCTTGCCTCCGCGGTGGGTTCGCCGAGCCGGGATCAGTACGGCTGATAGATAGGGCGCATCATCCACTTCGGATAGTGGCTCGACTCGCTCGTCGTCCAAGCCGAGGTGACTGCCAAGGATGGCATCGCCGAGTCGCCCCGCTTCCTTGAGGTACCCGGCCACGCCGGTCAGATGGCGGCCGCCCTTGTAGGCGACCACGGTGCCATCGGACGCATAGGCCAGCGCGTCGGCGAGGGAAGATGCCCCTCGCGCGAGTGGCAATAGCACCAACGGTTCTGTGCCCTCCACGAGCGGGACACCCGCCGCTGCCGCAAGCGCCTGCATCGCCGTAATGCCAGGCACGGTTTCGATTGCCACGTCAGGAACGAGCGCCCGCACGGTTTCCGCGAGATAGCTGAAGGTGGAATACACATTCGGGTCGCCGATGGTCGCGAACACAGCGGTGCCCTTGGTTTCTATCAACCATTGCGCTACACGTTCGCCGGCCGCATCCCAATAGCGCTCGCGCCGAGCGGTGTCGGAACGTTCGTTGAGCGCGAAGACGAGGCGCTCAATTCGTTCGTGGTCAACATGTTCACGCACGGTTGCCTCAGCTCGGCCGGGCTCCTCGTGCGCGAGCACGGGCACGTACACCCGGTCGGCGGTGCGCAGCAGCCGAACTGCCTTGAGCGTCACCAACTCGGGGTCGCCCGGGCCGACACCCACTCCGATCAAGCGCATGCCGCCTCCACTAGCCGCTTGGCGAAATCCGGGTGCCCGGCCCAATGCGTGTGCAGGTACGAGGCGTGCACGCCGAGGTGGACGAAGCCCTCCGGCTGCGGTGAGCTCCAAGCCGGGCTCGTTCCCGCGCCGGGCGTCACCTTGGTGCGGTGGAATTCATGACCTGTCACCTGAGTACCGGCATCGGCCAGCACGCTGCTCGAGAGAGCTACCGCATCGCGGTAGCCGAGGGTGAGTTTGTCGGTCATGCTGGCCGTGATATCGAGGACGCCGCACATCTCGTGACCGTCGAGCGAGCGGCTGAGCCAGAGCAGACCCGCGCACTCGGCCGCGATCGGCGCCCCCGACGCGGCCAACTCGCGAACCGCTTGGCGCAGTGGGACATTCGAGGCCAGCTCCGCGCCGTAGACCTCGGGGAAGCCGCCGCCTACCACCATCGCAGCCGTGCCGGCCGGGAGTTTCTCATCGTGCAGCGAGTCGAAGGTCACCACGTCTGCTCCGGCTGCTTGCAGGAGCTCGAGTTGTTCGTGGTACCCAAAAGTGAAGGCAGGACCACCCGCGACCGCGACCACCGGTCGGGTCTTTGGAGTTGAGGTTGGCGGCGCCCAAGGGGGTGCCGAAATCGGTGGCGCATTCCGCGCCAAGGCGAGGATTGCCGACAGATCGACCCCGGCAGAAGTCAGCGCTGCCATGGATTCCACGGCTTCGGCGGCCGCCGCCGAACGCTCGGCCGCGGGCACAAGGCCTAGATGACGCGACGGCACAGCAACCATCGCCGAGCGCCGCAGCACTCCGACCACCGGGATGCCAACGAGAGCGCAGGCGTCACGCAGGAGTTGTTCGTGCCGATCGGAGCCGACGCGATTGAGAATCACCCCGGCAAGCCTCGTGTCGCTGAAGGACTGAAAGCCGTGCAGCATAGCAGCCAACAGACCGGCCCTGCGCCGAAGCGTCGATGACAAGAATGACGGGAGCGGACAACAGCTTCGCCACGTGCGCAGTCGATCCGTATTCAGCTGCGCCGACTCGCCCGTCAAAGAGGCCCATCACTCCCTCCACAATGGACACCTCGGCGGTCGCCGAACCATGTGCGAAGAGCGGAGCGATCAGATCCTCGCCCACGAGTACCGGGTCGAGGTTGCGACCCGGACGCCCGCATGCCAAAGCGTGGTAGGACGGGTCGATGTAGTCGGGGCCTACCTTGAACCCGGCGGCCTTCACCCCACGTGCGGTCAGCGCCGCCAGCAAACCCGTTGCCACGGTTGTCTTTCCGTGACCGGAAGCCGGTGCCGCGATGACCACACGAGGGAGCGTTCACCATTCGATGCCCGCCTGACCCTTGCGCCCGGCGTCCATCGGATGCTTGACCTTGCCCATCTCGGTGACAAGGTCGGCGAGCTCGACCAATTCCGGTGCGGCGTAACGGCCGGTGATGACGACATGTTGCGAACCAGGCCGATCCCGAAGGGTGGCAACCACATCCTGCACGTCCACCCAACCCCAGTGGATCGGATAGGTGAACTCGTCGAGTACATAGAAGCCGTAGCGCTCGGCGGCCAGATCGCGTTTGATCTGCTCCCAGCCCTCGGCGGCTTCCGCGGCATGGTCGCGCTCGTCGCCCGGGCGGGCCAGCCACGACCAGCCCTCGCCCATCTTGTGCCAGGTCACCG
Source organism: Micromonosporaceae bacterium (assembly GCA_003543035.1). Lineage (GTDB taxonomy): Bacteria > Actinomycetota > Actinomycetes > Mycobacteriales > Micromonosporaceae > Rhizocola. The sequence goes on from DPJL01000380.1 coordinate 10,874, forward strand.
AAGCACCCGCGCCGCTGTCGCCCAAAGTCCGGAAAGCCGACTCCTCGCCGACTCTCCACTTAGGACTCTTGACGAATTGGAAGACGGCGATCGGCCAACCCACGTGCCACGCACGCAACGCCATCCCGAAAGCAGCTGTGGACTTGCCTTTGCCGACCCCGGTGTGCACGGCCAGAATGGGCGCACGCCTTCGCTGCCTTGTGGTCAGACCATCATCCGGTACCCGTTCAGGCTTCCCCTGAGGCATCAGGCCGCCCTCCCGCGTGCGATGTGGGTCAATCCTTGCACCGAAACCTCGCTGAGCATGATGTGCTCTGCCCGCAGCTCCGCGGCCAACGCGGCCGCTAGCCCCAACCGGACGACCCCGGATTCGCAGTCCACCACGATCGCGGCGACCCCGGTCGCGGCCAGCGCACGTGCCTGCCGAAGCGCATCGGCCACCGGATCCGCTCCCGCCGTAGCGCGGCCATCGGTCACCACGACGAGGAGAGCTCGCCGATTCGGGTCGCGTAGGCGTTCCACCCAAAGCGTGTGGGCGGCTCGTTGCAGCCCGGCCGCGAGCGGTGTCCTACCCCCGGTCGGCAGTTGACGAAGGCGAGCTGCCCCGGCTTCAACACTTGACGTTGGCGGCAGGGCGAGCTCGGCACCCTGGTCGCGGAAGGTCACCAAGCCCACCTTGTCGCGACGCTGATAGGCGTCAAGTAGGAGTGAGAGCACCGCGCCTTTGACCGCGCCCATCCGCTGCCGTGCGGCCATCGACCCGGACGCGTCCACGCAGAAGAGCACCAGGTTGGATTCGCGGCCCTGACGGATGGGCTCGCGCAGATCCTGCTTGAGCAGAGCGAGCTTTCCGCTCTCGCGCCCGCGACGAACCTGGTGCGGAGCCGCCGCGCGCAACGTCGCCGCGAGGTGAAGTGAGGTCAGGTTTCCCTTGGGCGATTGGGCTCCGACCGTGCGGCCGCTCCGGCCATAGGCCACGGATCGGCGCCCCGCCATTCCGTGGCCCGTTCCCGGTACCGCGAAAAGCTTGGCACGACCGGGTTCCGACGCCGCATCGGTCCGATCGCCTGCACTGCCGGCGCCTTCTTCCTCGCCGTTCGGTCCACCCGAGCCGCCCGGCCCACCCTCTGGCGATGGCGGGTCGTCGTCAGGATCCTCGTCGTGGTCCTCGTCGGACGAAGGTGATTGCGGTGGCGGCGGCGCGGAGTCAAGCGCATCGTCCAACGCCTTCTCGTCGAGATCGGGAGCATCGAACGGGTTGCGGCGACGGCGATGTGGCAATGCCAATCGGGCCGCGGTGCGGATGTCGTCGGGCGTGACCACACCCCGGCACTCCCAAGCCGCGAGCGCAATGGCCGTGCGCGCCACCACGATATCGGCTCGCAAGCCGTCGACTTCGAAGCTTGAGCAGACGTGGGCAATGCGGGTCAGCTCGGAGTCCGGAAGCTCCACTGTGGACAGTCTGCTCCGCGCGGAATCGATCCGGGCCGCCAATTCGGAGTCGGCATCGGTCCACTGCTTGGCAAAGCCGGCCGGATCCGCCTCATAGGCCAGTCGTCGACGTACCACTTCAACCCGCTGATCCGTTTCGCGCGGTGCCCGCACCTCCACCGCAAGACCGAAGCGGTCCAGCAGCTGCGGCCGCAGCTCGCCCTCCTCCGGGTTCATCGTCCCCACAAGCAGGAAGCGTGCTGCGTGCCGCACCGAGACGCCGTCGCGCTCGACATAGGCCTCACCCATCGCCGCCGCGTCGAGCAACAGGTCGACCAGGTGGTCGTGCAGGAGGTTCACCTCGTCCACATAGAGCACGCCCCGATGCGCGGCTGCGAGCAGCCCCGGCTCGTACGAAGCCTGCCCCGCGGTCAGCGCGCGCTCCAGATCCAACGCACCCACCAGCCGGTCTTCGGTCGCTCCGACCGGCAGCTCGACAAGCCTGGCCTTACGCTCAGTGATGTCCATCCCGCTTCGTTGCGGCACACCCGCGAGGCGAAGACCGCCATGTGCGACGTGCGGGCCGTCCGGGCAGGCCGCATAGGGTGCGGCCGGGTCGCAGCTGAACCGGCAGTCGGCGACCACGTTGAGGCTCGGCAGCAGGGCGGCAAGTGCCCGGACCACAGTGGACTTGGCGGTGCCTTTCTCGCCCCGCACAAGCACTCCGCCGATCGCCGGCGAAACCGCGTTGAGCAGCAACGCCAACCGCAGGTCGGTCAGGCCGACCACGGCCGAAAAGGGATAGGGCGGCGTCATGCTTCCAGCTCTCCTTCCACTGCAAGGTATGCCTGACGGAGACCTTCCAGGGTAGCTGGATCGGGTGACGCCCAGAGCCCCCGGTCAGCGGCCTCGAGCAGGCGCTCGGAGATTCCACGCAACGCCCACGGATTCGACTTTTCCATGAAGGCCCGCACTTCGGGGTCGAAAACGTATGAGCTGGCGAGACTTTCATACATCCAGTCGTCCACCACTCCCGCGGTGGCGTCATAGCCGAAGAGGTAGTCGACCGTTGCCGCGAGCTCGAATGCGCCCTTGTAGCCATGGCGTTGCATCGCCGCGATCCATCGCGGGTTGACCACCCGAGCCCGGAACACCCGCTTGGTTTCCTCCGCAAGCGTTCGCGTCTTCACGCTCTCGGGTAGGTGGGAGTCCCCGATTACGGCCGTCGGGGAGACCCCGGTCAGTGCGCGGACCATCGCGATCATTCCGCCGTGGTACTGGAAGTAGTCATCGGAGTCCACGATGTCGTGCTCGCGGGTGTCCACGTTCTTCGCGGCCACCGACACGCGGCGATAGACCCTTTCGAGGTCGTCGCGAGCCGAGATGCCGTCGAGGTCGCGGCCGTAGGCGTAGCCGCCCCACACCGCGTACACCTCGGCCAGATCCTTGTCGTTACGCCAGTTGCGGGCATCGATGAGGGGAAGCAGCCCGGCCCCATACGCTCCCGGCTTGGAGCCGAAGATGCGGGTGGTGGCCCGGCGCCAATCCCCGTGCTCCGCTTCGTCTGCGAGCGCGTGTGCCCGGACGTAGTTTTGCTCAACTGACTCAGGAAGTGCTGCCACGGCGGTGACCGCATCGTCGATGAGTGCTACCGCGTGTGGGAAGGCATCACGGAAAAATCCTGAGATACGAACGGTTACGTCCACTCGCGGCCGTCCAAGCTCGGCAAGCGGGACAACCTCGAAACCAGTGACGCGGCGCGAGGCGTCGTCCCATGTGGGCCGGCAGCCAAGCAGCGCAAGGACTTCGGCGATGTCGTCGCCCTGGGTTCGCATGGCAGACGTGCCCCAGACGGTCAGGCCCACGGTTCGCGGCCACTCGCCGGTGTCCTGGAGGTGGCGCTGCAGCAGCGAGTCGGCAAGGGCCGCGCCCACATCCCACGCGTTGCGCGACGGGATCGCCTTGGGGTCGACCGAGTAGAAGTTGCGGCCGGTCGGTAACACGTTGACCAGACCGCGAGTTGGCGACCCGGATGGGCCGGCGGCGATGTAGCGGCCGTCGAGCGCTCGGAGCACCGCGGTCACCTCATCGGTGGTCGCTGCGAGACGAGGCACGACCTCCGTCGCGGCGAAGGTCAGCACCTGTGTGACGGCGGCCTCCATCTCTGCATCAGGAATGCGAGCCAGAGATGGAGGCACTTCGCGAACGTCACCCAAACCGGCGCTGACCCGCGCCGACGCGGCAGCATCCGACTCTGCGTCAGCAACCTCAGCCAGAGATGGAGGCACCGCGAGCGAGGCGACCACGGCAGGCACCGCCGAAGGGTCCCAATCGAGCTCTTCAAGGCGCAGCACGAGTTGCCGCGCCTCGGCCTCAAGCAGGTCGATCACCTCGGCACCGGTCCGCGCTGCGCCGACTGAGACGGGAGCTCCCGGGTTGGCGAGCAACTCCTTCTCGTCCACGCCGTGCCGCGCAGCAAGGGCCGCTCGCAAGCCGGGCAGAGCGCCACGCACGCCGCCCCAAACCTGGCTGGCCCGCAGGATCGCCAGCACCAGATTGACCCGAGCTTCACCGACCGGTGCCCCGCCGAGGATGTGCAGGCCATCCCGGATCTGCGAATCCTTTATCTCACATAGGTATCCGTCCACATGCAACAGGAAGTCGTCGAACTCCTCGGACCCCGGCATGTCCTCTTGGTGCAGATCGTGGTGCAACTGCGCGGCCTGAATCAGAGTCCAGATCTGAGCCCTTACCGCGGGCAGCTTCGCCGGGTCGAGGGCCTGGACGGTGGCATGCTCATCGAGCAACTGCTCGAGTTTGGCCATGTCGCCATAGGTCTCGGCACGTGCCATCGGCGGCACGAGGTGATCCACGATGGTCGCGTGGCCCCTCCGCTTGGCCTGGGTGCCTTCACCCGGATCGTTGACGATGAACGGGTACACCAAAGGAAGGTCTGCGAGAACTGCATCCGGGGCGCACTCTTCGGACAGGCCGAGTCCCTTGCCTGGCAACCATTCCAGCGTGCCGTGCTTGCCGAGGTGGATTACCGCGTCGGCTTTGAACGACCGGTCGAGCCAGCGGTAGGCGGCCAGATAATGGTGCGAGGGAGCCAGATCCGGGTCGTGATAGATGGCGATCGGGTTCTCACCAAAGCCACGCGGCGGCTGGATCATCAGGATGACGTTGCCGAATTGCAAGCTGGCAAGCACAATCTCGTCGCCGTCGACATAAAGTGCACCGGGCGGTTCACCCCAGGCGTCCACAATGGACTTTTCCAACGCCGGCGGCATCCAACTGAGATAGTCGCGCAGTGCCACGCGCGCTGGCGCGCAAGCCAATTGCTCCTCGGTCAGCCACTCCACATCATGTCCGCCAGCGGCAATCAGCGTGTGAATGAGCGTGTCGCTGTCCTCGGGAAACCCGTCTCCCAGGTCATAGCCGGCCTCACGGAGTGCCCGCAGCAGCACCACCGCGCTCGCGGGAGTGTCAAGTCCGACCGCGTTTCCGACCCGCGAGTGGCGAGTCGGATAGCTGGAAAGCATGACCGCGATTCGCTTTTCTTTGTTGGGTACCAGACGAAGGCGCGCATAGCGATAAGCGATCCCAGCCACTCGCCGGGCCCGCTCCGGATCGGCCACATAGACCGGAACCCCACCCGGGCCGGGCTCCTTGAAGGAGAACGGCACCGTGATGAGCCGCCCATCGAACTCGGGGATGGCCACCTGCATGGCGGCGTCCATGGGTGAGAGCGCAGCGTCCGACTCCGCCCAGGCGGAACGGCTCGACGTGAGGCAAAGTGCTTGCAGGATAGGGATATCCAGCTCGGTCAGCGCTTCGACCGACCATGCCTCGTCGTCACCGCCCGCCGAAGCTGTGCTCGCATGGGTTCCCCCGGCGGCGAGCACTGTCACCACCAACGCCTCGCATTTGGCCAGCTCGGCGCGAAGCCCGTCCGGGATGGAGCGCAGCGAGGAACAGAAGACCGGCAAGGCATTCGCGCCGGTCTCCTCAAGCGCGGTACAAAGGGTGTCCACGAATGCGGCGTTGCCCGCCAACTCATGCGCGCGGTAGTAGACGACCCCCACGGTCGGCCGGTCCGGCTTCACCGCGTACCCGGGGCGCACCGCGTATTCGGGGGTCCGGATCGGAGGTGCGAAACCTTCTCCGGTCATCAGCAGCGTGTCCGACAGGAAGTGGTAGAGCTCCCGTAGATTCTCCGCGCCACCTTCGACCAGGTAGGCAAGTGCTTCGCTCGCGACTCCGGCCGGGACGTTGGAGTGCGCCTGCAAAGCCGCGTCCGGGGTCGCCTCTCCACCGAGCGCGATGACCGGGATGCCGCTCGCGAGGACGGCGTCGAGTCCTTCTGGCCACGTTTGACGCCCGCCGAGCAGGCGTACGACGGCGAAGGCAGCACCTCGTGTGAGCTCGGCGGCGGCCACGGGATCGAGGCGGGAGGGGTTGGCGATGCGCCACGGCACGCCGGAAGCGTGGGCCGCCAGCAGCTCGGTGTCGGCCGTGGAGAGCAACAAACCGGGCAACAATCCAGGAGCAGCCTGCATGGCCGCTTACCTCCCGTCGGGGTCCGCGCCCCGGTAGCAGGATCAATGGTGGCGGTCAGAGTTCCTGACTCCCGGACAACTCCGGTCACAGTGGCGGGACCGCCCCAGATTCGCACTGGGTTCCTCCCAACCGCCTGCGGCGATACTACAGACTGGCAAGATGCACGAGGAGACAGCCGCCCTCGCCGCCGCCAGAGCCGGCGTGCGGATCGACACGGTTAACGATCAGCACGCCCTGCACGACGTGGAGAACCTGCTGGCCAGGATCTGGCAGATGCCCTCCGGCCAGGGCCCGGTACCGGTCGACGTGCTGCGATCGATCGCTCATGCCGGAGGTGCCGTCCACGTCGCCTACGCCGGGCAGGAGCCCGTCGGTGCGTCGGTCGCCTTCTTCTCCGCACCCGAGGACAAAGCGGTCTACTCTCTCGTCGCAGCTGCCCGCAGCAGCGACCGCGGGGTCGGCTTCGCCCTGAAACAGGCGCAACGCGTCTGGGCCCTGCGCCGCGGCGCCACCACGATGCGTTGGACCTTCGACCCACTAGTAGGCCGAAACGCACGGTTCAATCTGATGAAACTTGGTGCGGTGGCTCGCGAGTACACGGTGGACTTCTACGGGGCGATGGACGACGGAGTGCAGGGCTCGGACGAGACCGACCGGCTGACCGCCGAGTGGACCTTGGACATCGACAAGCTTCCCTCCGAAGTGGACGCTCCGGCCGAGGCGAGCCGGCTCGCGCAGGAGGCGCCCGACGGAGGTCCGCTGGTCGCCAAGGACGAGCGGGGACTTTGGTGCCGGGTACCCGCCGACATCGTCGCGCTGCGGCGAAGCGACCCGGGCGAGGCCAGCCGGTGGCGCCTAGCCTTACGTGAGGTATTCGTTCCCGCCTTCGCGGAAGGGCACGTGGCCACCGGGATGACCCGCGACGGCTGGTACCGATTGGAGCGCCAATGAACCTCGAACGGATCGAGCTCATTCACATCCGGATCCCGCTCGTGGGCGCGTTTCGCACCTCGTTCGGCACCGACACTGTCCGCGACACCTTTCTCCTACGCGTGGTCACGCCGGGTGCCGAAGGCTGGTCCGAGTACGGCGGTGACCCCGATCCGCTCTACAGTTCGGAGTTTTCCGCGAGCACCGAGATCGTGCTGCGTGAGCATCTGATCCCCCGGCTCGCCGCGCTCGACAACGTCACCGCGACCGGCGTGAGCCCCGCGCTCAAGGCAATCAAGGGTCACCGGATGGCCAAAGCCGTGCTGGAAACGGCGATCCTCGACGCCGAGCTGCGTACCTATGGCATGCCGTTGAGCACCTATCTGGGTTCGGTGCGCGATCGGGTGCCGGCCGGGGTTTCGGTCGGCATCATGGACTCGATTCCAGAGCTGCTCGCGAAGGTGGCGGGCTACCTGGCCGAGGGATACGTCAGGATCAAGCTCAAGATCGAGCCGGGGTGGGATGTCGAGCCGGTCCGGGCAGTGCGCGCCGAATTCGGCGATGACGTGCCGTTGCAGGTCGACGCCAACACCGCGTATGCGCTGACCGACGCGCCGCACCTGCGCAAGCTCGACGAGTTCGGGCTGCTGCTCATCGAGCAGCCGCTCGAGACCGATGATCTGCGCGGTCATGCCGCGTTGGCGGGCTTAATTGGTACACCCATATGTCTTGACGAATCAATTTCGTCGGCACGTGATGCGGCAACGGCAATCGCGATGGGCGCTTGCGCCAACGTGAATATCAAGCCCTCCCGGGTGGGCGGATACCTTGAGGCGAGGCGGATTCACGATGTCGCCTCGGCAAACGGAGTACCGGTCTGGTGCGGCGGAATGCTCGAGACCGGCGTCGGCCGGGCCGCGAATCTGGCGCTCGCCGCACTGCCCGGCTTTGTGCTGCCGGGCGACACCTCGGCCTCAAACCGTTACTACGCCGAGGATCTGACCGAGCCCTTCGTTCTCGAGCGCGACGGCCACGTGGCACTGCCCACCGGCCCGGGCATCGGAGTCGAGGTGCTGCCGGAAGTGTTGGCGCGCTTCACAGTTGCTCGCCGGGTGCTCTACTGACGTCCCTCCCGGAGCCGGATTACGAGCAGTGTCACGGCTGCAGCTGCCACGAGCGTCGCGAGGATGCCGAATCCCACCATCCCCTCTGTCCGCCAGGTCACGTTCCACAGGCGGCTCTCCAGCAGAAGAGCCACCGAGCCCAGCGCGATGGTCAGGGTGCAGAGCGCGATCGGCGCTCCATAGCGGACGGTCTGGACGCGAGGTGGCTCCCGGCCTTCCAATCTGGCCAGCACGATCTGCATCGGCCGGTCGATGCGCATGGTCTCGACCACGTCCGTGGCCAAGATCTGCTCGAGCTGATCCGGCCGCAGGTTCACGGTGGGCCAGCGATCCTGTTCGTCCTCTTCCCGCATGGCTACATGCTGAGAAGCCAACCGCCCTTCGTCACATCCGCCTAAAGGACAGTTCAACTGTCATTAAACAGGCCCAACCCGGAAATCTCGATCGCGACGAGCGCTCCCACGCGGCTAGTGTCGGCTGGTGCACAGCTATCGGAGCGACCTGTCGCTGCTCAAGGACCGCCGCTTCGCGCTGTTGATGTCCGCCCGGGCGATCTCCGTGCTGGGCGGTTCGTTCGCCCCTGTGGCCCTGGCCTTCGGCGTGCTCGGCCTACCCGGCGCCAACGCCGGTACCCTCTCCGTGGTGCTGACCGCCGGAGCTGTCCCAATGGTGGCGTTCATGCTGGTGGGCGGCGTGATCGCGGATAGGCTTCCGCGCCAGCGGGTGATGCTGGTGGGCGAGATCATGAACGCGGTCACCTACCTCAGCCTGGCCGCCATGCTCATCACCGGCTGGACTCCGGTCCCGGCTCTGGCCGCCGCGGCGGCTTTCGGCGGCGTCGGATTGGCGATCTTCTTCCCGGCGATGACCGGGATCATTCCCGAGGTGGTACCGGCCGACCGGCTTCAGGCCGCAAACGGCATCATCGGCTTGGGTACCAACAGTTCCCGCATCGCCGGCTTTGTCGCCGGTGGCGGCGCCGTCGCACTGCTCGGGCCCGGCTGGGCGCTCATTGCGAGCGGCCTGCTTTTCACGGTCGCCGCCTGCCTTATCGCCCTGCTAGGACACCATGGCTGGCCACGCCCGAACGGGACGCAACGGCACTCGGTCCTCGCCGATCTACGCGAGGGCTGGCAGGTCTTCATCAGCAAGCAATGGCTCTGGGTGGTGGTGGCACAGTTCTCGGTCCTGGTGATGGCTCTGCAAGGCGCCCACGGTGTGCTCGGCCCGGTGGTGGCCCAGCAGGAGCTCGGCGGAGCCGCGGCCTGGTCGGCCGTGCTGGCCGGGGAAGCCGTCGGCATGGTGGTCGGCGTGGTCATCGCGATCCGGATGCGCCCAACCCGGCCGATTCTCGTCGCCACCCTGATGATGTTCCCGATTGCGTTGCCCTATCTCCTACTCGGGCTCGGAACTCCACTGTGGACAGTCGTTGGTGCCGCGGTGATCAGTGGAATCTGCTTGGACATCTTCGGGGTCCTATGGAACACGACGATGCAGCGGGAGATCCCGCCCGAGGCTCTCTCGCGAGTCAGCTCCTACGACGCGCTCGGGTCACTGATGTTCGGCCCGATCGGCCTGTTCGTCGCCGGGCCGGTGGCCATTTGGATCGGCCCCCGCCCGGCCCTGCTCGCCTGCGCCGCGGTGGTTGTCCTCAGCACTGCAGCGGCTCTGCTCTCTCCCGGCGTTCGCCAGCTGCGGGCACCCGTCGCAACGCCTGACCCGGTCCTCGTCACTTCCCAGTGACCTTGTCGGACGCGATGAGCGCGACGAGTCCGAGGGTCGCCAGCACCACGTTCGCGAAGATCTCGCACCGGGCGAGCAAAACGCTCAGCCGAATCAGGCCAAGGTCTTCGATGCAGGCCGGAAATCGAGACCAAAGTATCGGGGCCACGCCGGTAGTTTGGTCACCGATGGACAAGACCGCGCCCGTGACACGGCCCAAGCGCAGCACGCGCGACTGGGTCGTGGATATCTGTGCCTTCGTCCTCGCAGTCGGTTTCGGTGTGCTCGTTGGTCTTTCGAGCCCCGACCCTCCCACTGCGCCGCAATGGCTGCTGACCGCCGACCAGCTTGCCGCCGCGGCGGCCTGTGCCGCGCTGTGGCTACGCCGGCGATGGCCGGTGGCGCTCGCTCTAGCCCTGGTACCGCTGGCCACCTTCTCCGAGCTGTCGTCGGGCGCGCAAGCCGTGGCGCTGTTTACGGTCGCGGTCCACTGCTCGTTCAAGACCACCGCGCTCATGGGAGCCCTCGGGCTGGCGACGATGCCCGTCTACATGGCGATCCGGCCCGAGCCGGAAATACCCAGCCTGTTGATCGTGCTCTTCGGCACGGCCCTCACGCTGGCCATCATCGGGTGGGGTCTGTTCATCCGGCACCGGCGGCAACTGTTGCTGTCCTTGCGGGAAAGAGCCGTGCGAGCGGAGACCGAGGCACGACTGCGCGCCGAGCAGACCCAGCATCAGGTCCGGGAGCAGATCGCGCGCGAGATGCACGACGTACTCGGCCATCGACTCTCGCTGCTGAGCGTTCACGCGGGTGCCTTGGAGTACCGCCCTGGCGCCTCGGCCGAGGAGATCGCGCGCACCGCTTCCGTGATCCGGGCCAGTGCTCATCAGGCCCTGCAGGATCTGCGTGAGGTGATCGGCGTGCTGCGCGCACCCGTCAACGAGTTGCCGCAGCCGGTTCTCACCGATGTTCGCGAGCTCGTCGCCGAGTCGGGCCGAGCCGGGATGCGCGTGAGCCTGGACATGGAGGTGGCCGATGAGGCCCCGGAAAGCATTGGCCGCACGGTGTACCGGACAGTGCAGGAAGGTTTGACCAACGCCCGCAAGCACGCCCCGGGCGCTTTAGTGGAAGTGTTGATCAAAGGTGCACCCGGATCGGGGGTATCCGTGGAAGTCAACAACACCAACGGTTTCCGCCCGCTGCCAACTCCAAGCTCGGGCCAGGGCCTGATCGGCCTGGCCGAACGGATCACCCTCGCCTCGGGCCGACTTGAGCACGGGCACACCGATTCCGGCGGCTTCCGCCTCGCTGCCTGGATACCCTGGCCGCAATGACCGTCTACATTCGAGTGCTCATCGTCGACGACGATCCGCTCCTGCGAGCGGGGCTTACCATGATGCTCGGCGGCGCTCCCGACATCGCGGTGGTCGCCGAGGCCGCGGACGGCACCCAGGTCAAATCCATGGTGGAGCGCCACTCCCCCGATGTGGTGCTGATGGACATCCGGATGCCCGCGATGGACGGGCTGACCGCCACCGAGGCATTGCGTTCACAGCCCAAGGCGCCCGAGGTCATCATCCTGACAACCTTCGACGCCGACGAGCATGTGCTGCGTGCGTTGCGGGCAGGTGCCGCAGGCTTTGTACTCAAGGACACCCCGCCTGCGGAAATCGTCAACGCCATCCGGCGTGTGGCCCAGGGTCAGCCTGTGCTATCACCGGCCGTCACCCGCAGACTGATAGACAAGGTCACCGACTCGCCGCGGGACGAGCGCCGCCGCCAGGCCCGGCAGCTGGTGGCTCAGCTCAACGATCGCGAGCGCGAGATCGCCGTCGCGGTCGGCCAGGGCCTGTCGAACGCCGACATCAGCACGACCGTTTTCCTAAGCGTGCCAACGGTAAAGACGCACATCTCCCGCATCCTCACCAAGCTGGATTTGAACAACCGCGTGCAGATTGCGTTGCTGGCTCACGATGCCGGGCTGCTCGACTAGCGCGGGCGGGATGACTCGCAAAGTCGCTCATCGAAAACGATGTCTCCGCACGGTTTTCGATGAGCGCCGTCAGATGGTGCGGCGCATGATGACCCGGCGTCCGGTCGGTGGGCGCTCGTGCACGGTGAATCCGGCCCGGGTGAACAGCGCGACAGTCCCGGTGTAGAGCTCAGCGGCGGCCAGCTTCTTTCCGTCCGAGGTGTCGACCGGATAGGCCTCCAAAATGGACGCCCGATGGCTGCGAGCGTAGGCGGGCAAAGCTTTCAACAGTGCTCCGGCAACACCGGTCCGCCGATGGCCGCGATGGATGAAGAAGCACGTGACCGACCAGACTGCCGCCTTCTCCTCGGTTTTCGGCTTCAACGCGGGAGAACGCAGCACCCGCGGATACGCCGAGCGCGGTGCCGCCGCCACCCAGCCGACCGGCTCGTCGCCCGCATATCCGAGCAACCCGACCGGTTCCCCGCCGCAGACCACCTCCTCGAAAGCGGCGTGGTTACCCGGGTTCCCGTTAGCGCTGAACTCCTTGCTCGATATCCGCCACCACATGCACCAGCAACCCGAATAGGCTCCACTGGGCCCGAAGAGCGTCTCCAGGTCAGGCCATCGCGTGGCGTCGACCGGGTGCACGTCGATTTTCACTACTCCAGACAATCACAGGTATGCGGCGAACCGTTCGTCGACCTGCTCACCGGTCAGCCCGAAGTTGGCCAACTCATAGCGGTGAGCGGGACGGCGCTCCCCCGATCTGCTCTCCGCATGCAGATCCGTCATCGCTGTCCTTGCCTCGTCGCTGAGTGGCGTTCCGAGGCGGGCATAGATGGTCTCCACCACCGCCATCGGATCGGCGACGAAGTCGTCGTACTGCACGTCCACGAAGTACGAGGAGTCGTGCTTGGCGCGGTCGGCCGTGAACTGATCGAGCCCCCGCGCCCACAGATCGAGCTGATCGCGCCCGACCACCTCACCCTGGTACACCTCCGACCAACCTTGCGAGGCCTGCCCATTGAGGCTGCATACCGAGGCGATCGCCACTCGCGGCGAACGATGGGTCTGGATCACGAGTGCGTCGGGGTACACCGCCAGCAATGCGTTGAGCGCGAAGAGGTGGCTCGGGTTCTTGAGCACCCAGCGCTTCTCCTGATCGGGCAGGCCGATCAGTTCCAGGTTGCGCCGGTGCCGTTGATACGCCTCGGTCCAGTCCTGTCCTTGTAGCCATAGCGAATAGGTGGGGATGTGGGCCAGGCACTCGAACGAGACCGAGCGCATCGACTGTCGCAACAACTGCCAGCATTCCTCAACCTGCTCGGCCGAGGTGTAATGCACGCCCATGAACTCGGGATGCTCGACGTGGTGCTGCCGATAGCCCGCCTGGATCGCCGCGAAGATGGGGTTCTCCTCCCACGTCTCGCGGGGCGGGCGAGGTTGCGGTACCTCGGTTAGCCAGAGCTCCGGGCCCTGATGCGCCGGGTCGGCCGTAAGGAGGCGATGCAGGGCCGTAGTCCCGGTCCGGGGCAGCCCGGTGACGAAGACTGGGCGCTGGATTGGGGTCTGGGCGTACTCCGGATGCTGTTGCCAGGCCGATTCGCTAAGCAGGCGAGCCATCAATGCACCCCGCACAAACGATCGCATCACTTTGTTGCCCAATGGCGTCAGTGCCGCTTCCCCGGCATAGGAGTCCAGGAGCACCTGCAGACCGTCGCGATAGTCGCCGTCACCGAAGTCTTCCAGCCCGGTGACTTTGCTCGCCGACGCATGCAGATCCTCCACCGTACCAACGCTTTCCCGGCCCGGAGAACTCATTGGTGGAACTCTCCGCCGTTGACATCGAGACACTGGCCGGTGATCGCGCGAGCCATGTCGGAGGCGAGGAACACGACGGCATCGGCGATCTCGTCCGGCTCGATGAGCCGGCGCAGATCGATCGTCGCGGCTATCTCGTCGTAGATCTGCTGGGCGGGGACGCTTCTTTTGGTACCCAGATATTCGAAGTAGGCCTTGAGAGTATCGGCCCAGATATAGCTTGGCGCGACCGAGTTGACCCGGACCCCTTGTGGGCCAAGCTCACTGGCCAGACTCTGAGCCAGCGACAGCAGGCTCGCCTTGGCCATCTTGTAGGTGCCGAAGGTGCGCCGGGAGTGCCGCAGCACCGCTGAGTTGATCATAATGATCGAGCCGCGCGATTCGACGAGCGCCGGGACGAACAGTCGCGTCATCCGAAGCGTGGAAAGCACGTTGGTCTCGAAGCTCTCCCGAAACGCGTCCAGGTCGACCTTCGTGAGATCGCGCATCGTCGGCATGGCGAAGGCGTTGTTTACTAACGTGTCCACTCGGCCGAATTCCTCAAGTGCCACGCGCACAAGGTTTTCCGACGCCTTTTGGTCGGTGATGTCGGTCTGCACCGTGAACGCACGGCGGCCCAGATCGGTCACCTGCTTGGCCACCTCGGCCAGTCGCGACTCTGTCCGGGCGGCAAGCACCAGATCCGCGCCCGCCTGCGCGGCCTGCACAGCGATCGCTTGACCCAGACCGGGCCCGATCCCGGAGACCACCACGACTTTGTCCTTGAGCAGCACTCGATTCACCCCAGCATCCGGGTAGCCACGCCGGCCTGACGCGCGGCGATCCTGTCGGCATATTCCGAAGCGCTTATGCGCTCATAGAACGGCAATTTTGTTGGTACCTGGTCGATCCGCATGAGCTCGACCGCCGGTCCGTCGGCCGGGGTGAGGTCTCGGGAGAGCCGCTGCCACCGAAGCTGGACGTAGCCGCGGCGATGACCGGTGCACTCGAGCCAGTTGGCGACACCCGGGTCGCGCTCGCTGATAACGAACCGGATCATGCCATCAGAGTCCACTTTGGACTGATGCCCGGTGAGACTGGTCTGATGGTTTATGTAATCCAGCGACACGTACCACATGCTGCCCAGCTGAATCCCTTGGTAGGGCGCATCAGACAACGGCACCGTCACCACCATCGCCTCATCCTCACCCAGGTCGTAGTGCCCGACCGAGGAGAACTGGGTAGTGAGCCCACCCGGTGTTGAACGCGGTGGAGTCAGTGTGTTGACCGGAAGCTTGAGATAAAACCACTCCGGAAAAGCCAGGAAGGTCTTGAGCCGGCTCAACAGGATCTTTCCTGCCACGCCATACCGCTTCGTCAACGCATCCATGGTGAGCGCCGGTGGAGCCGCCCCCGCTTTGTCCGCGCGACGGATGCGAATCATGCCACGCTGTTCGCCGGCCCAGTCGCTGTAAACCTCGCGCACCACAAGCATTGCCGACCCCGGCGCCAGCGTGAAGTAATTGGGCCCGGCTTTGCCCGGCCCGAATCGCACCTCAAAGTTTCCGTGCTCGTCGATCTCAATCTCGCGATCGTCAAAAGCGGCAAGGCTGTCCGGTACCTCGACTGGCGAGTAGTCCCCGTTGAGGATCTGGAAGCTGAGATCGGCGGTCGTGCCACGTCGCCCGGTCACTACGTATTCCGCGTCGGCGCGCAGATAGGAGTGGAAGTAGAGGGTGTCCGGGTTGTCGAGGCCCATCTTGGTATACGGCCCGGTGGACGCCACGAAGTAGGGAAAGTCCCGCTCGTAGGCCCAAGCCATCTGCAACGAAGCTCGGATGCTACCCGCGAGGTAGTCGTAGCCCTCGATGAGATCCTGGTCGGTCTTGATGTGCGGCGCGGCCGCGATGACCTTCTCGGCCTCGGCCATGGCTTGCGCGAAAGGCTGGGTGAGCATCGCGACATCCCCTGAAAATGGTGTTACATATATGTACCGCAGCGGTACATACTGACCGCGTCAGACTAGAACGTGTTCTAAGGATTGGTCAATGGTGCTGGCACGCCGCTCCCCGCCCACCGCCCGGGTGGTGCAGATTCTCGACTTTCTCGTCGCTCGGCCCGGCGCTCGCTTCGGCCTGAGCGAGTTGGCCCGCCACCTTAACCTGAGCAAGCCCACGTGTTTGGGCATCGTCACCGAGCTGGCCGCCGGTGGTTATCTCGTGCGCGATCCTGAGGCCAAAACGTACGGGCTCGGCCCGGCCCTCATCGCCGCAGGACGTATGGCGCAGAACAACTTCGCGGCAAGCGACGTAGCCCGAAAGCATCTTGCCGAGCTAAGCACCCGCTACAACACCACGTGCACTGCCTCGGCCGTGGTCGGCGACCAGATCATGATGCTGGAGCGGACCGGCCCCGGTTTTGCGGCAGTCAAAGTCGGCCAGACCTATCCGTTCGCGCCGCCGGTCGGCTTGATGTACGTGCTGTGGGGGCCGGACACTGCGTTGGAAGACTGGCTCGCCAAACCACCAACGCTGCCAATGACTCTGGATGAGGCGCACCTACGTCGCGTGGTCACCGAATGCCGCCGGCGCCGTTACCTGGTGGAAAGCCTTACCCCCACCGGGATGCGGCTGCACTCGCTGATGGCCGGCCTCGCCGCTTACGACCTGCCCAACGAGGTACGCGAGCTGGTCGCCGAGATGGCCTCAAGCCTCGGCGAACGCGTCTACCTCGACGCCGACCTGAAACCGCGCAGCAAACACGCGGTGAGCCTGATTGCCGCGCCGACCTTTGACGCCGACGGCAACCAGGAGCTGGTGCTGACTCTCTACGTGGGCCGAGCGATCACCGGTGCCGAGATCGCGCGTCTGGGCCAGGCTTTGGTCGCTGCCGCCGATGCGGTCACGACGGAGGTTGGTGGCCGAGCTCGCGCATGACGATCTCGCGCAGGTCGGCGAGCCGCACAATCTTTCCGCCGGCTCCCCAATGGCCATCGCTGATCTCATGCACGATCACCCATACCTGCATCGCGTCTTCTTCGGATAGTCCAGCCGCCTCGAGTACGAGTTGGGTGAACTCGGCGACCAGGCCTTCGCGCCGCCGATCGTTCAATGCGCCTGCGGGCACGTTCACGTCGACCACGAAGTGCCCAGATGCGGGCCCGTCGGCGTCGAACGTCTCCACCTCGCACAGGTGCACCCACGAGATGGACCGCATATATGGCGTGTCCGGAGCCTTCTCCCAGCGCAGCATCGCAGCAGCCAGCTGTGGTGGCAACGTCTTCTGCGCGGCGCTGGAGAGTGCCCCGGTGGAATAGCTGACATCGATCCTTGGCATGTCATGACAATAGACTCGGCACGTGGCCCTCATTCGCATCGGCGTCCTCGGCGCAGCCCGGATCACCCCAGCGGCTCTGATCAAACCGGCTCGACAAGGTGGTGGCGGAGTCGTCGTCGCGGCGATTGCGGCACGAGACCCGGCAAGAGCCCGCGCATTCGCGAGTCGGCATGACATCGCGCAGGTACACAACTCCTACGCAGATTTGATCGCCGACCCGTCATTGGACGCGATCTACAACCCGCTGCCCAACGGGCTGCACGCCGAGTGGACCCTGGCTGCGCTCGCCGCGGAGAAGCACGTGCTGTGCGAGAAACCCTTTACCGCCAACGCCGTCGAGGCGAGAGCTGTGGCGAAGGCGGTCAGCGGGCAGGTGGTGATGGAGGCCTTCCACTACCGCTACCACCCGTTGGCCAAGCGGATGGAGGAGATTGTCCACAGTGGAGAGTTGGGCGAGATCAAACGAGTGGAGACCGCGATGTGCTTTCCGCTCCCCCGGTTCAAGGACATCCGCTACAACTTCTCCCTCGCCGGTGGCGCTTTGATGGATGCGGGCTGCTATGCCGTGCATTGCCTGCGGCTGGTTGGCCCCGGCGCTCCGACAGTGACCGGCGCGAAGGCGCTCACACTGAGCAGCGATCCGCGTGTCGATCGCGCGATGACCGTGGACTTCTCTTTCCCCAACGGCGCCACCGGGCAGGCCCGGACCTCGATGTGGTCGTCGACCCTGCTCAAGATGTCCGCCCGGGTGATCGGCGAGCGGGGCACGATGGCGGTCACCAACTTTGCCGCGCCTCAATTCCCGTACCGATTCACCGTCAGCGTGCAAGGCAAGACCCGCCGAGAACGCTTCAGTCGCAAGCCGACCTACTTCTATCAGCTGGACGCGTTCGAGGAGTCGATCCGGGGGTACCCAAGCAACCTCACCCCGCCTTCGGATTCCGTTGCCACGATGGAGCTGATCGACGCCGCCTATCTTGCCGCGGGTCTACCGTTGCGAGGCTAGGCCAGCCCACAGGCGGCAAGGGATCGCTCGTAACCGCCGAAGAACGCATCGGCTCGCTGCTGCGCTGTCCCGTGGGCGCCGGGCTCAAACCATGGCTGGTTGGGATCGTCGCCGACCGCCAGCAGTCCTTGCTTGAACTCCTCCAGGTCACCGGGGGCAAGCGAGAGCGCCGAAGCCCTGACGGAGTCACCGATGTAGGCGCCTGCCATACAGTCTGCCTGCAGCTCAATCTGAATCATGAATTCGTACCGGATACCCATCCGGACCTGCATCCCGTGCGCATACTCGTGGCCCAGCAGGTAGTACACGAACGCGTCACCGATCTGCCGGAAGGCCGCGATGGCCCAATTGACGTCATAGGCAAGGAAATCCGCGGCGGGACAGTAGATCGCGTTGTTCCGTGGCACCGGCTCCCCCGCACAGCTGACCTCGCCTTCTCGCTGATAGGCGATGATCTGGTCGATCGGGGCAAACGATCGTCCGGCCGCCTGAAACTGGGCCGCCCAATACTGTTCGGCGAGTACCACCGCGCTCTTGATGTCCGTTTGGAACTCTTCGACGGTCATCGTGCTGTCCGCCGGATCGCGGTTAGACGGAGAGCCGATAAAACATGCCGCAAGCAGGATCGCAGCAACCACGAGTGCGAGCACGTTCCTTCGTGAGCCGGCCGGTGCGGGCATGGGGGTGACTTACCCAAAACTTGCCAGGTCGGAACCATCATGACAGCAGTCACTTACCGCAATAGCGGGCCTTCTATATAGTCACCGCCATGTCTACACGCGCGCGTGTAGCGGGGGGAACGGTTTCATTGCTGCTCAGCGCCACTTTGCTGGCCATGCCGGCACCGATGGCGCAGGCGGCGACGCTGCCGAGCGGATTCCAGGAGCAGATCGTCTTCAGTGGACTCACCCAGCCCACCAATCTGGAATTCGCGCCGGACGGAAGGGTCTTCGTGGCCGAGAAGGGCGGCGTCATCAGGGTTTTCGACAACCTTGCCGACACCACCCCGACGGTCTTCGCCGACCTGTCCGCCAACACGCACAACGTGTGGGATCGCGGCATGCTCGGGCTCGCCCTGGCGCCCAACTTCCCGGCCAGCCCTTGGGTTTACGTGCTCTATGCCTACGACGCTCCGCCTGGGCAGAATGCCCCCTATTGGAACGACAATTGCAACACCGCGGTGGGCGGTGCCAATGGGGGAAACTGTGTCGTCCAGGGACGACTGTCCAAGCTTCAAGCAAACGGCAATGTGATGACTGGTACCGAACAGGTCCTCATCCAAGATTGGTGCCAGCAGTTCCCGTCACACTCGGTGGGCGATCTGCGTTTCGGCGGCGACGGGATGCTCTACGTCTCCGGCGGCGATGGGGCTAGCTTCAGCGCCAC
Source organism: Micromonosporaceae bacterium (assembly GCA_003543035.1). Taxonomy (GTDB): domain Bacteria; phylum Actinomycetota; class Actinomycetes; order Mycobacteriales; family Micromonosporaceae; genus Rhizocola. The sequence goes on from DPJL01000380.1 coordinate 30,147, forward strand.
GGATTACGGTCAGCTCGGCAGCCCCGCAAACCCTTGCGGCGACCCGGTAAACGAGGGCGGCGCACTGCGCTCGCAGGACGTGCGCTCCACCGGGGACGCCACTCAGCTGAACGGCGCCGTGTTGCGGCTGGATCCGGTGACCGGTGCCGCGGCCGCGGGCAACCCGAACATCGGCTCGCCCGACCTCAACACCCGCCGCATCGTCGCGCAGGGGCTGCGTAACCCGTTCCGCTTCACCGTCCGGCCCGGCACCAACGAGGTGTGGCTGGGCGACGTGGGCTGGGCGACCTGGGAAGACATTGAGCGCCTGACCAATCCGACCGCAGGGGTCACCAACTTCGGCTGGCCCTGCTACGAGGGCGCGGCCCGGATGCCCAGCTATGACAACGCAAATCTGCCCCTGTGCGAGTCGCTGTACAGCGGGGCCGGGCAGACCGCGCCGTACTACACCTATAACCACTCCGCAGCCGTTGTGCCGGGCGAAAACTGTGGCACCGGCGGCGATTCGGTCTCCGGTCTGGCCTTCTATCCCACCAGCGGCGGCCCCTATCCGGCCGCCTATGCGGGTGCGCTGTTCTTCGCCGACTATTCGCGAGGGTGCATCTGGGCGATGAAGCCGGCGGCAGCCGGCGGGTTGCCGTCGACTTCGAACATCGAGGTGTTCGTGGGACAGGCGGCCGGCCCGGTGGACGTCGCCATGGGTCCGGGCGGCGAGCTCTACTACGTCGACCTGGGTGGGACGGTGCGCCGGATCAGGTACTTCCCGGCCAACCAGCCGCCGACCTCGAACATCGTGGCCAACCCGACCACCGGCCAGATCCCGTTGACCGTGAACTTCAACGGCAGCGGCTCCAGCGATCCGGACCCGGCCGATGCCGGTCGGCTGACCTATCAATGGGACTTCA
>DPJL01000380.1:31380-45512 GCA_003543035.1 Micromonosporaceae bacterium
TGACCTATCAATGGGACTTCACCAACGACGGAAGCTGGGACGCGACGACCGCCATCACCTCCTACACCTACTCCACCGTCGGCACGTACACCGCCAAGCTGCGGGTCACGGACACCCTCGGCGCCTTCGACGACGAGACGGTGATCATCCAGCCGGGCAATGCGGCACCCACCGCCTTCATCGACACGCCTGCGGCCACCTTGACGTGGAAGGTCGGCGATTCGATCTCGTTCACCGGGCACGGCACCGATCCGCAGCAGGGCAGTCTGCCCGCCTCGGCATTGAGCTGGCAACTGCGCATGCAGCACTGTTCAACGCCGACCAGCTGTCATACGCATGTCCTGCAGAGCTGGGCCGGAGTGGCCGGTGCCTCCTTCATCGCCCCGGACCACGAGTATCCGTCCTATTTGGAGCTTGTGCTGACCGCCACCGACGCGCAGAGCCTCACCCACACCGTGGTCCGGCGGCTCGACCCCAAGACGGTGCAGCTCACCTTTACCGCCAGCCATTCCGGGTTGCGGCTGACGGTCGGCTCCTTCACCGGCACAGCTCCATTCACCCGCACGGTGATCCAGGGCTCCACCAACACTGTCAGCGCACCCAGCCCGCAAACCCAGGGCCTCACCACCTACAAGTACCAAAGCTGGTCCGACGGTGGCGCGCAGACGCACGTGCTCGTCGCACCAACCACGGCGACGACCTACCGAGCGACCTACAAAGCCTGCCTGCTCGGGCTCTGCTGATGACGTAGGCTGCGGCCATGACCCCCGCTCGCCCAACGACTGTCAATATCGCGACGGCGCTCCAGGTCGTCGTGGTGCTACTGGCCATTGGCTCGATCGTGCTCGTCTGGCTCGGACAACCGCCGGTCGAGACCCGCGATGCGAGTGTGTTCGCGGCGATCGCCTCGACGACCCTGGCGAGTCTGGTCGCAGTCTGGTTTGGTGCGACGATGTTGCCCGCTTGGCGCGGCAGCAACACGGCTCGGATCATGGTCGCGGTGGGGGCCGGCTTCTATCAGCTCATCGCCGTCGTGCTTTGCGTGTGCAGCGGACTGTTCGCCTTCCTGATGCTGCCGGTGACGATGATGCCGGAGGACTACCCCTACGGCCGCACGCAGGAGCCCATGACCTGGGGACTGTTCGCCGCAGGGATGGCATTTCTACTGATCGCGGTGGCTCTCATGGCGGTCCTTGTGCTGCTGGTCGTGCCGCCGTCGCACCGCTGGTATTCGGCCAAGCGGACAGCCTAGCGGCTTTTTTTGAAACTTATATTGACTTGCGTATGAAATAACCAATAGCCTTCAGTCGATTCTTTACGGGTCGCATCACGGGCCGCTCTGCGCCCAATCACGGTTCCCGTAGACGAGGAGGCTTCCTTTATGGATCGGCAAAAGTTGCGCACAACGGCTTTCGCCAGCGGCGCCACGGTCGTCGCCCTGACCCTTTCCTTATTACCCCCACAAATCGCCTCTGCCGCCTCGGCGCAGGCTGCCACGGTCAGCGCGGACCGAGCGGTATACATGGCGGCAGAAGGGTCGCGAGCCGAGATCATCGTTACCGTCACCACGGCGGATGGTCTGCCGCTGACGGCAGCGACGAAGGTGGACTACTCGACCACACCCGGGACGGCAACGCCCGGATCGGACTATCAAGCCTCACCCGGCACCCTGACCTTCGCGGCCGGCTCCGCTTCCGGTTCCACACAACGGATTCGGCTGGCCATCCATCGAGATTGGGCGGCTGAGACCGCCGAGACCCTGTCGCTGGGTCTGACCCCGCAGTCAGCGGGCACGACGGTCGCGCCGGGAACCCGGACAGTGGTCATCAACGCCAACGGCTTGCCCTACCTCAACTCCGGGCTGTCGATCGACCGGAGAGTCTCCGACCTGCTCAGCAGGATGACTCTGGAAGAGAAGATCGGCCAGATGACCCAGGCGGAGCGAGCCGCTGTTGCCGCCGATCACACCCTTATCGCCCAGTGGAAACTGGGCTCCATCCTGTCCGGCGGCGGCTCCACGCCCACGCCGAACACCCCCGCGGCCTGGGTAGCCATGGTCAACGATTTCCAGGCCCAGGCAATGAGCACCCGGCTGCAGATTCCGCTGATCTACGGCATAGACGCGGTACACGGGCACGGAAACGTATATGGTGCAACGATTTTCCCACACAACGTCGGCCTCGGCTCCACCCGTGATCCGCGGCTGATGGAGAAGATCGGGGAGGCCACCGCAGCCGAACTGCGCGCCACCGGTATCCCGTGGAACTTCTCACCCTGCATCTGTGTCTCCCGCGACGAGCGCTGGGGCCGCACCTATGAAAGCCTCAGCGAGGACCCGGCGTTGGTTGCCAAGCTGGAGACCATCATCGACGGCATGCAGGGCAAGCGGCTCAGCGACGATGACAGCGTGCTGGCCACGGTCAAGCACTACGCCGGTGACGGCGACACCGAGTTCGACACCGCGGTGGCGGAAGCCAACAAGGGCAAGCCTTGGTGGGAGCAGAAGTACACGATCGACCAGGGGATAACGGTCACCAACCGAGCCGACTTTGCCCGGTTCGACCTCTCCCCTTACCTGCCCGCGATCCGGCGGCACGATGTCGGCAGCGTCATGCCTTCGTTCTCCAGCATCGACTGGATCGAGGACGGCGTTGGCAACCCGACCAAGATGCACGCCCAGCGTGAGCTCATCGACGAGCTGCTCAAGGACCGGTTGCGGTTCGACGGATTCGTCATCTCCGACTGGGAGGGCATCCACCAGATCCCCGATCCGGCCGAGCCCACCAACGGTGGGTTGACCGCATACAAGGTGCGGGTCGGCGTCAACGCGGGCACCGACATGTTCATGGAACCGCACAGCGCCAAGCCGTTCGAGGACCTGTTGCTCGCCGAGGTCAACGCCGGGCGGGTCAGCCAGGCGCGCATCGACGACGCGGTGAAGCGGATCCTGCGCAAGAAGTTTGAGCTTGGCCTGTTCGAAAACCCGTTCGCCTCGTCGGACAACATTGACAAGGTGGGCAGCGCCAAGCACCGTGCGATCGCTCGTCAGGCGGTGGCGCAATCACAGGTCCTGCTGAAGAACAGTGACCGGGTGCTGCCGCTCGATCCCCGGGGCAAGATCTACGTCGCCGGGCGCAACGCCGACAACATCGGCAACCAGGCCGGTGGCTGGACCATTCAGTGGCAAGGCGAATCGGGCGACATCATCCCTGGTACCACCATCCTGGAAGGTATTCGGGAGGTTGCCCCGAGCGCGGCTGTGACCTACAGCGCCGACGCGTCAGCACCGATGACCGGTGCCGACGTCGGGGTCGTGGTCATCGGTGAAACTCCTTATGCCGAAGGGTATGGCGACGTTGCCGGGCCCGAATGCGGTTGGTGCACCGGGCCGCAGCAAGAGGAGAAGTCACTGAGTCTGCAGGCGGCCGACAAGGCGGTTATCGAGAAGGTCTGCGGCGCGATCAGCAAGTGCGTCGTGCTCGTGGTCTCCGGGCGGCCGCAGGTCCTCACTGACCAGATTGGACAGATCGACGCGCTGGTCGCGTCATGGTTGCCCGGCACCGAAGGCGCCGGCGTGGCGGACGTCCTCTTCGGGCGGCGTGGCTTCACCGGCCGGCTGTCGATGACCTGGCCGCGCAGTGAGGCGCAGGTGCCGATCAACGTCGGTGATGCCAACTATCAGCCGCTCTTCCCCTTCGGCTGGGGCCTGCGGACGGGGCACGCTTCGTCCACCGGCGCAACGATGCGCCAACTCGGCGACAACCTCGCCACGCTCAAGGGTGACTCGGAATCCGTTGTGGCCCAGCGGGAGGCGATCGTCTCCGCCGCCCGCGACGCCGCACAGGCCGCCGTTGTTGCCGGCCAGGCGCCGGCCGACTGGGCCTCGCTCATCGCGGACGCCGATCACGCACTACTCGAGGATGACCCGGCTAAGGCCTTCGCATTGCTCATGCGGGTGGCCGGATAGACGCCTCCTCCAGGGGGCGGTGTGCCCGCCGCGCGCCGACCGCGGCGGGCACACCAACATCGTGCCACTATTCATCCCCGTTCCTCTGTCCGGAAAGGAACGACCTCATGAGAATCTTCTACCGACATGCCCTCATCGTCTTCTCGGCCGTGCTCGCGGCCACCACGTTGGCGGCGATAAGCCAGCCCGCCCAACACGCCTCTGCCGACATTGGCGGGCTTACCTGGGCCGACGAGTTCACCGGCGCGGCCGGCACGCCACCCAACTCCAGCCGCTGGGCCTACGACGTCGGAGGCGGCGGCTGGGGCAACAACGAGCTGGAGTACTACACCACCAGCACTCGTAACGCCGCGCTCGACGGCAACGGCAACCTCGTCATCACCGCCCGCCGGGAGAATCCAGCGGGCTACAACTGTTGGTACGGCTCGTGTCAGTACACCTCGGCCCGGCTGCTGACGGCCGGAAAGTTCACCCAGGCCTACGGTCGCTTCGAGGCTCGGCTCAAAGTGCCTCGCGGGCAAGGGCTCTGGCCCGCTTTCTGGATGCTCGGCGACAACATCGGTCAGGTCGGCTGGCCCGCGAGCGGCGAGATCGACATCATGGAGAACGTCGGCTTCGAGCCCAACACGGTCCACGGCACGTTGCACGGCCCGGGTTACTCGGGCGGCAGCGGAGTCGGCGGCGCCTATTCACTGCCCGGTGGAGCCGCCTTCGCCGACGCGTTCCACACCTTCACCATCGATTGGGCGCCGGATTCCATTACCTGGTATGTGGATGGGGTCCAGTACCAGCGACGGACAGCGGCCGATCTGCGGGGTAACCCGTGGGTCTTCAACCGCCCGTTCTTCATGATCCTCAATGTCGCCGTGGGCGGAAACTGGCCCGGCTCACCCAACGCCTCCACCGTCTTTCCTCAGACGATGGTGCTGGATTACGTCCGCGTCTACGCCTGGACCAGCGGCGGTGGTGGCGGGCGGACCGGCCAGATCACCGGCTACGGCGGCAAGTGCGTGGACGTGGCGGGATCCAATACCGCCAACGGCACCCAGGTGCAGCTGTGGGGTTGCAACGGCACCAACGCCCAGCGGTGGACCATCGGTACCGATGGCACGATCCGGGCGCTGGGCAAGTGCCTTGACGTGTCAGGCGGCTCGACCGCCAACGGCGCCAAGGTTCAGCTTTGGGACTGTAATGGAACCGGCGCCCAGCAGTGGCAGGCCAATGCGGCCAAGGATCTGATAAACCCGCAGTCCGGTAAGTGTTTGGACGCCACCGGAATCAGCTCGGCTGACGGCACACCCCTGCAGATCTGGGCGTGTGGCGGTGGGGCGAACCAGAAGTGGAACCTGCCTGCCTGAGCGAGCAGTCAGTAAGGGGCTGTGCCCGTCATCCGAATCGGTGACGGGCACAGCCTTTTTGGTCTGTCTTTGGGTCAACGCCGCAGACCTGGTGGGCAGATCTGGCCTGCGGCGTTGCCCGAACTCGCGAGGTTGCGCACTTGGCGGGCGAGGTGTCCGTCAAGAGGAACATCCAAGCGCCTCTACTTCGAGACTTATTTCATATCATAAACTGGATCTGCTGGTGCATTCTAGGGGCACCTTGGAGCGAGTGGAGTGCGGAGTAAATGGTGGCTAGACGAGCGACAGTCCGCGATATGCGCCGGTCTAATCGGTCGGTCCTGCTGTCGAAGATCTATTTGGACGGGCCGCTGAGCCGCCATGAGCTGACCCAGCTCACCTCCTTGTCTCCGGCCAGTGTCAGCACCCTGGTCGCCGAGTTCATCGAGGAAGGGCTCGTCGAAGAGGCCGGTTCGGTGGAGTCCGATGGCGGGCGCCCCAGGGTGCTGCTGCGAGCAGCCCCCGGCTTCGGCCACGTGATCGGCGTCGACGTCGGCGAAACCCGGGTGACCGTCGAACTTTTCGACATGTCCATGGCGGCGCTGGGCAAGGCCGACCATCCCATCGAACGAGCCACCCTCGCCCCCGAGATGATGGTCGGGCATGTGCTCGATGGGATCGGCGCGGTCATCGCACAGTCCGGCGTCAACGCTGAGGCGATTCTGGGGATGGGCATTGCGGTGCCGGGAGTCGTCGATCAGGGTGACGACGGTCTGGTCCACGCGCAGTCGTTGGGTTGGGATGGCGTGCCGCTCAGGGCCATGCTGCGGGCCGGGTCGAGCATTCCCATCCACATGGACAACGGCGCGAAAACGTTGGGCCAGGCCGAAATGTGGTTCGGCGCCGGGCGCGGGGTCGACCACGTGGTGACCGCACTGGTCGGCTCGGGCGTTGGTGCTTCGGTTGTCGCCGAAGGCGCGAGCTATCGGGGGGCCCGCAGCAGCGCCGGCGAGTGGGGACACACGACCATCATGTACGGCGGGCGGCTTTGCCGTTGCGGGGCACGGGGATGCCTTGAGGCGTATGTGGGGGCCGAAGGAATCCTGGACCGGTTCCGGGAGGCCAACCGCGGCAAGGCGGCTGAGGGAATCGATGAGGAGTCGGCAATCGGCGCCATGATTGCCGATGCGGATTCGGGTGCTTCCCGCGCGGCCGAAGTCGTGCTGTCCGAGACGGTTGGCTATCTGGGTGCCGGCATCGCGACCCTGGTCAATTTATTCAATCCGGAGCGGATAGTTCTCGGCGGGTGGGCTGGCCTGGCACTGGGCGGAAGGTGGCTGCCGGAGATTCGTGCGGCCGCGGCTGAACACGCGTTGCGCCGCCCATTCGAGCAGGTGTCGATCGAGCTGTGCCAGCTGGGGCCGGATGCGGTCGCTCTCGGCGCGGCAACCTTGCCGGTGGCTGCTCTACTGGCCAACGGCGGCGTAAGGGCCCGGGCGGAGTCGCCCAGGCCCTTACGGATCAGCGGTCTCTAGGCGGGCAGGTTCCACTTCTGGTTGGCGCCGCCGCCGCACGCCCAAATCTGTAGCGGCGTGCCGTCAGCCGAGCTGATTCCGGTGGCGTCCAAGCACTTGCCGGACTGCGGGTTTATCAGATCCTTGGCCGCATTGGCCTGCCACTGTTGCGCTCCACTGCCGTTGCAGTCCCAGAGCTGAACCTTGGCACCGTTGGCAGTGGAACCTCCTGACACGTCAAGGCACTTGCCGAGGGCTCGGATGGTGCCATCGGTGCCCACGGTCCATTGCTGAGCACCGGTCCCGTTGCAAGTCCACAGCTGCACCTGGGTGCCGTTGGCCGCGTTCGCCCCTGCCACATCCACACACTTGGCGCCGTACCCGGTGATCGGGCCAACCCGGCCACCCGGCGGCGTACTGCCGGTGCCACTCCAGGTGAATGTCGCGGAAGTCTTGGTGGGCAAGGAATAGGTGAACGACTGGCCACCCCAGTTGACCTTAATGGACTGGGTGCCGGCGGTGTCGTTGTAGGCGATGAGCGCTTTGCTGCCGTCCGGGTTCTTCCACGCCACATTCGGCACGGAACCGTTGGCATTGGTGTCGATCCGGTAAGCACCCGGCTTTACGAACTTGGTGAGGTGACCCATCGTGTAGTACTCGATGGTCTTGTCCACCTGGCCGGGCCGGCTGCCGCCGCGCTGAACCGTGACGAGGCCGGTGCAGACGTTGCAACCCGCGCCCACATATGGCAGGTGATTCTGGTCCAGGGCCAGGCTCCACTTGACCCAGCTGCGATCCCAGTTGCGCGTGTAGTCCACCAGATTGAGCATGTCCTCGCGCTGCTGGTTGGCGATCCAGGTACCCCCCGAATGCTCTGTCATGTAGTGATTGATGGCCGGATACTGGTTGTGGACAGTCGTTTGCAGACTGACATCGCCACCGTATCCATGCCAGGCGATGCCGCCGAAGAGCGGATCGTTGCGTAGAGCCGCATCCGCCAGCGGCACCGACCCGAGGTCGTTGTAGTTGCCCCAGTTGTAGTCCAGCACAAGGACTTTGGTGCTGATGCCGGCAGCCCGGAAGGCTGGGAATAGATGGTTCTTGGTGAACTCGAGCAGCCCGGAGCCGTTCCAGTTCATCGACGCATACCCGGTGTCGTCGGAGCCGCAGCAGGTTGGCTCGTTCTGCACCGACACGTAGTCAATCTTCAGCCCCTGCGCCGCGTTCTGCTGGACGTACTTGACGAAGTACTGGGCGTACATCGGGTAGTACTCGGCCTTGAGCCAGCCGCGGTGCACGAAGTCGTTGTTGTCCTTCATCCAGGCCGGCGCGCTCCACGGCGCACCCTTCACCTTGAGATTGGGGTTGAGTGCCTTGGCCTGCTTGGTCAAGGGGACGACGTCGGTGAGGTCGTGGCCGATGGAGAAGTCGTTCAGATTGCAGCAGGTGTTGTCGTAGGAGTAGTTGAAGCGGGCCAGATCCGAGGCACCCATTGGGTTGCGCACGAAGGCGAGCCCGATGCCGTTGACCGGATCGAAGAGGTCCCGCATGACCTGATCGCGGGTGCTCGCGCTGATCGTGCCGCTGCTGTTGAGCAGCCACGCCGCACTGTCGGTGAACGAGGCCCCGCCGCCCTCGAACTGTTGGTACGTAGTGTTTTCGTTGACGTTGATGGTGTGGGTGGCACCCGGACTGGTGGCGGCGAAAGCAATCGGCGACTGCTGCTGCAAGCCGCGCGTGACATTGCGGCCACCCGAGTCGTTGGTGGTGGTCAGCCAGATATTGACGGCCTCACCGGCGGCATGGGCGGTGGGCGATGGCATGACGGCGATGGCCGCACCGGTCAACAGGGTGACGGCGACTGCGGCCAGCCGGGCCCTGGCTGATCTGGGGGTCGAGGACATGAGCCTCTCCTTGCGAGGACGTTGAGGGACGCGGGCCTTGCCTTAGCGGGCGTACCTCGCCGGACTCGCGTTCGCGAGCCGCCGCCCAAACCCCATCGTTTCGCGGCCCTGCCCGGCAGCGATCGACGGCAAGGAATTGTTAACACGCGCTTTCCGACCTGTCAACCGCTTGACATGTGCCTTAATCAGACCTTTAATCACGCTACAAAATAAGTCCCAAACGGTTTGGGAGGGCTTGATGCGCAACCTGCATAGACTTGGCACCACGGCTTTGGCCGTCGCGCTGGCCGCCGGGCTCACGGCATGTAGCCAGGGCGAAGGCGGGCCGGCCAAGACCAAGATAGTGATCGGCACCTTTGGTGAATTCGGGTACAACGCCCTTTACACCGAATACATGGCTCTGCATCCCGACATCGAAGTCGTTGAGCGGGTCACCAAGACCGAGGACCACCACAAGAACCTCGCCGCCCACCTCGCCACCGGCCAGGGTGCCGCGGACATCGAGGCGATCGAGGAGGGTTGGCTCGGCCAGTTCAAAGCGCAGCCGGATCGTTTCAACAACCTGCTCGACCTCGGCGCAACCGAGCTGAAATCGCAGTGGCCCGACTGGAAGTGGCAGGCATCGGTGGCCAGAAACGGTGCCCAGCTTGGCCTTGGCACCGATGTCGGCGGCATGGCCATGTGCTACCGCACCGACCTGTTCGCGAAGGCGGGCCTGCCCGTCAACCGCGATGAGGTCTCGGCACTCTGGCCGACCTGGGACGGCTACATCGCGACCGGCAAGAAGTACGCCGGGGCGAAGGTCGCCGACTCGGCGTTCTTCGACGGCCCGGCCGTGATGTACCGCGCGATCCTCGGGCAGGCCGACATCGGGCTTTACGACACCTCCGACAACGTCGTGGTGGAAAGCAACCCGGCCGTGCGAGCCGCCTATGACAAGACAATTGAGGCACTCAACGGTGGTCTCTCTGCGAAGATCGCCGCCTGGTCCCCGGACTGGAACGCGGGATTCCAGAAGGGACGCTTCGCGACCATCGCCTGCCCCTCCTGGATGATGGCCTACATCCAGGAGCAGGCAAAGGACTCCGCGGGCAAGTGGGACATCGCGAAGATTCCCGGCGGCACCGGCAACTGGGGTGGCTCGTACCTGACTCTTCCCAAGCAGGGCAAGCAATCCGCGGCAGCCTTCGCGCTGGCGAAGTGGCTCACCAGCCCCGAGCAGCAGGCCAAGGTGTTCCGGGCGAAGGGTAACTTCCCTTCCACCTCAACGCTTTATGCCCAGCCGGTGATCACCGAATTCGTCAACCCGTTCTTCAGCAACGCCCCGGTTGGCAAGATCTTCTCCGAGTCGGTGGCCACGATGAAGGCGCAGTACCTCGGCCCCAAGGCCGGCGACATCAACACCGCCATCATCAACGGCCTCACCCGCGTGGAGCAGGGCAAGCAGGCACCTGATGCGGCCTGGCAACAGGCCGTCACCGAGATCAAGAAGCTCGTCTAGTCCCTCGTTCTCCGGTCCCGGCATACCCACTTCCATGCCGGGACCGGATCATCAAGGAGCCCCGCCGTGAGATCCTGGCTGTACCGGGTGGACGTCAAGGCATCCCCATATGCCTACGTCTCACCGTTCTTCGTCCTCTTCGCCTTACTGGGGCTCTTCCCGCTGCTCTACACCGCATGGGTGTCCATGCACGACTGGAGTCTGCTCGCCGACGAGCACCCATTCGTGGGCCTGCAGAATTACAACGAGCTGCTGAACGACTCGATGTTCTGGAACGCGTTGGCCAACACCGCCTCGATCTGGGTGCTGTCCACGGTGCCGCAGCTGATTCTGGCGCTTCTACTGGCGCACGTGCTCAACAATCGCCTGCGCGGCCAGACGTTCTGGCGCACCGGGTTGCTGCTGCCGAACATCACCAGTGTGGTCGCGGTCGCCATCATCTTCGGGCAACTCTTCGGCCGCGACTACGGCATGATCAACTGGGTACTGGGTCTTTTCGGGGCGGGTCACATCGATTGGCAGGCGGGCACGGCCAGCTCCCACATCGCTATCTCGGCGATGGTGATCTGGCGGTGGACCGGGTACAACGCTTTGATTTACCTGGCCGCAATGCAAGCGGTGCCGGAGTCGTTGCACGAGGCCGCCACGATCGACGGAGCGACCTCGCTACAACGCCTGTGGCGCATCACCATTCCGGCCATCCGGCCCACCATCATCTTCACCGTGGTGGTGTCCACCATCGGTGGCCTGCAGGTGCTGGCCGAGCCGTTGCTGTTCGGCGGGGGTGGTCTCACCGGCGGCTCAGACCGCCAGTTCCAGACGCTCTCGCTCTACCTCTATGAGACGGGCTTCGGGCACTTCGACTTCGGCTACGCCTCGGCCACCGCATGGCTGATGTTCCTCATCATCGCGGTCGCGGCGGGCGCCAACTTCCTGTGGATCCGACTAATCAGGAGGGCCTGATGACGACCGTCCTCGCCCCGCCGGCGAAAGCCAAACCGGCGCCGCGGCAACGCAAAGTGCGCCCGATCGGCCTCAAGTGGCGTGCCCGCCCGCTGACCTATCTGACATTGCTTGCGTTCCTGTTCTTCTCAGCGTTCCCGCTCTACTGGAGTGTCGTTGTCGCGTCGCTGGACAACTCGGCAATGGGCCAGATTCCGCCGCCGTTCCTTCCGGGCGGCCATCTGTTCGAGAACATTCAGCGGGTCTTCGACACGGTCGCGTTTGGCAAGGCGCTCACCAACTCGCTGATCGTGTCCTCCGTCATCACCTTGAGCGTGGTGCTCTTCTCCACCCTGGCCGGTTTCGCCTTTGCCAAACTGCGATTCCGCGGACGGCCGGGGCTTTACGTCGCGGTCATCGTGACGATGATGGTCCCCACTCAGCTGGGCATCATCCCGCTCTACCTGCTGATGGCCAAGTTCCAGCTCATCGACACCCTCTACGCGGTGATCGCACCCAGCCTGGTCAGCGCCTTCGGGGTTTTCTTCATGACGCAGTACCTGTCAGCGGCTGTGCCCACCGAGCTTCTGGAAGCGGGCCGCGCCGACGGATGCACGACTCTCCGATTGTTCTGGCACGTGGTGCTTCCCATCGCGAGGCCGGCCGCGGCAGTGCTGGGAATGCTCACCTTCATGAACGCGTGGAACGACTTCTTCTGGCCCCTGGTCGTGCTCACCCCGGAGAACCCGACCGTCCAAATCTCGTTGTCCACCATCGCGAGCGGCTATGTCACCGACTATGCCCTCACCCTCACCGGCACGGCCTTGGCCACCATGCCGCTGATCCTCGTCTTCGTCCTGCTCGGTAAACATCTCATCAGCGGAATCATGCAAGGAGCGATCAAGGGATGACTCAGATCCAGATTCAGACGCGAGCCGACAACTGTGTCTTCCCAGAGGGATTCCGGTGGGGCGTGGCCACCGCGGCCTACCAGATCGAGGGCGCCGCCCAGGAGGACGGGCGCGCACCGTCCATTTGGGACACCTTCTCGCGGACGCCGGGCCGGGTCCACAAAGGACACACCGGTGACGTGGCTTGCGACCACTATCACCGGTACGCCGAGGACGTGGCCATCATGCGTGATCTCGGGGTGAGCACGTATCGGTTTTCCCTCGCCTGGCCACGGGTTCGCCCCGACGGCACCGGCCCGGTCAACCGGCGTGGATTGGAATTCTACGACCGGCTCGTGGACGAGTTGCTCGGTGCGGGCATCGCGCCGATGCTCACGCTCTACCACTGGGACTTGCCGCAGTCGTTGGAGGATCGGGGCGGCTGGGCCAACCGCGACACGGCTTACCACTTCGCGGACTATGCGACAGCAGCCTACGCCCGCCTCGGTGACCGGGTGGCCACCTGGACCACACTCAACGAGCCGTGGTGTTCGGCCTTCCTCGGCTATGCGAGCGGTGACCACGCACCCGGACGCAAAGACGCGACTGCCGCATTCAAGGCGGCACACCATCTGATGCTGGGTCATGGTCTGGCGGCGCGGGCGCTGCGATCCGCAGGTGCGCGTGAAATCTCGGTCACCCTCAACCTCAGCTACGTCCGCGCCCGGGATCCGCTCGACCCACACGATGTCCAAGCCGCGAATCTGGTCGACGGGTTGCACAACCGGCTCTTCCTCGATCCGTTGCTGCGCGGGCGTTATCCGGCCGACATGCTCGCCCACATGTCCCACCTCGCCTCTCTGGACTTCATCGAGGCCGACGACGAGAGCACCATCGGAGCGGACATCGACTTCCTGGGCGTCAACTACTACATGCCCACACTCGTTGGGGCACAGGTGGGTAGCCCGTCATCCAGCAAGTTTCCTGGTACACACGGCGTGGTTTGGCTTCCTCAGAATCTGCCCACGACCGGAATGGGCTGGCCGATCGACGCGGACGGCCTGCGCGGGCTGCTGATCCGGCTTGCCGAGGATTACCCGTCGACCCCGCTGATCATCACGGAGAACGGAGCGTCTTTCCCGGACGCGGTGCAGACCGGGAAAGTCAATGACTACGAACGGATCGGCTTCCTCAATGACCACCTGCGCGCGGTGCACCAGGCCATCGGCGCAGGCGTGGATCTGCGTGGCTACATCGCGTGGTCGCTGCTGGACAACTTCGAATGGGCTTACGGCTACGACAAGCGCTTCGGGTTGGTCCACGTCGACTACACGACCCAGGAGCGCCTACCCAAGGAAAGCGCGCTGTGGTTCAAGAAGGTGATCGCCGACAACGCCGTCTAGGCCGGCTCCCAGTTGGGACGAAGCGGCATTCCTGAGCGATGCTCCGGCCCGAGCTTGACGCCCAGGATCTGGTGTAGCTGGATGTTGTTGCGGTCGAATCCCCACTGCGACCCGGCGAGGTACAGCTTCCAGATCCTGGCCCGGCGTAGCCCAACCTCTTCGACGGCCTCATCCCAATGGGCGTTGAGGTTGGCCGACCATGCAGCGAGCGTCCTTGCGTAATGCTCGCGCAGGTTTTCGTCGTGCTGCACCTCGAAACCGTTGTCGTGCATGACCGAGACCAGGTGACCCGGGCCCTCCAGCTCGCCATCGGGGAAGATGTAGCGGTTGATGAAGTAGTTCTCCCGCACCGCGGGCTCGAGATTGTTCGGCCGCGTGATGCAGTGGTTGAGCAGGCGAGCGCCGTCCTTCAGCTTCTCGTACAGGAACCGGAAATACGCGGGCAGCTGTGCTTTTCCAATGTGCTCGGTGAGGCCGATCGAGCTGATGGCGTCGAAGTCGGTCTCGGTGACATCGCGATAGTCGAGATGACGCACCTCGGCCAGCTCGGACAGACCCCGCTCCGCGATCGCCTTCTGTGCCCACTCTGCTTGGCGCAGCGACAAAGTCACGCCGAGAGCCTTCACGCCATACTGCTGCGCGGCGTGCATGACCATGCCGCCCCAGCCGCAGCC